>CAZAAJ010000030.1:0-4183 GCA_964483135.1 uncultured Anaerolinea sp.
TAGTTGCATTAGTCTACTGTGGCCTACTTCTTCCAGAGTTTAAAGAAGCAAAAAATTGGTCACGATTTGGTCTTGATGAACTGGAAAATGAAATTAAAAAGCAAGTATTCACAGATGGGATGGATTATGAAGGATCGACAAGTTACCATCGCCTTGTAACCGAACTTCTTCTTTCTGTCACAATGTTAGCAGAACTACATAATTATAAATTTTCACAAGATTTCGATAATCGAATAGAAAAAATGATTCAAAATATCTCGACGTTATCACATCAAGATGGGTCAGTCGCTTTAATAGGTGATCAAGATAATGGTCGGTTACTTCGCCTAAAAGCTTGGCATCCAATAGATAAAGAATGGAACGATTTTCGTCCCATTATGGCAATTGGTTCGATATGGAAATGGAATACTCAATGGGCGAGTGAAGCGATTGATTGTCTTGACGAAGCAGTCTGGTTCTTTGGTCCGAAAGTAAAAGTCATGTATGACCTTGTTAAAGCTCAACCTGTAAATCGCAATTATCAGTCAATTGGACTGGCAAATTCTGGACTTTATATATTAAGGAATCCTGATTTCCATATAACTATCAATGCTAGAAATCATATACAATATCAAAATAATGGACATGCCCATAATGATCAGCTTAGCTTTGAACTATTTCTAAGAAATCAATCTTGGATTATAGATCCAGGAACAAATGTATATACTGACAATTACATGTCAAGAAATGAGTTTCGCTCATCCAAAAAACATAACTTTATTACAATTGATGGGATCGAAGATGATTTTTGGAGTGAACAAAATCTATTTCTAAATGAAAATCGAAACACCACCTATATACCAATTTTTCAAACGGATGAAAAATCATCATTCTTAGTTGGTAAACTTGGATCAAACACTTCAAAAAAAATAGTGCGCTGCCGGGGTTATTATTTAGATAACCAAGATAACTATTTATTAATTTCCGATATTGTCAATGAGATTCCCGGAACCAGACGAGTAAAACTTCTTCTATCACCAGATGTTAAGGTATATAAAGAAAGTTTTCTGAATTTATCCGGATTATTGATGGAAAGTAAAAATAAGACAAGAGTATTGCTAATTAACCTTACGAATCCTACAATAAAAATCACTCTTGGAATGGATTATATCTCACCCAGTTACGGAAAGACTTTGCTTAGTTGTTCAGCCCTCTTTGAATGGTCACCTTATTACGATAATACTTTTGTGATTATTCCAGAGTCTATATTTTCCTGCACACCTCAAACACTTGAGATGTTTGCACGAAAAAATAGAATTGTTCAAGAAAAAATCAAGACTCTTTAATTATCCCTCTTAGAATCCTCACTAAAACCCTTCTAGGATCCAATAAGCCGCTTAGGATCAAGGGGACTAGATTTTTTGTACTCATATATTGGCGCCATAATTTGAGCATCTTTTCTTCACGCCAAATCCGATATTTATCTCCCAGTGATAATTCTTTAATAAACTGCCCGAAATCTACTTCTATTTCACCGATTTTTCGCCTTTTTGCACATTCAAGAGCAAAAAACTGATATTGGATATTCTTGCTGATATTCTTTATCGATAAACTATGAGGATTAATTCGGATTTTCGCTAGAAATTCTTTCGCATTTATTAATTCGAAAGATTCGGCAAGGCGAAGAAAAAGGTCCGTCTCTTCGGCTAATCCGAACATAGATCTGTATCCGCCAACTATATTTAAAGATTCAGTGCGAAACATTACAACAGGCTGAATAAGTCCTCTCAACCCGTGGTTAATTTCCCAACGGATTAATACTTTGCTTGACGAAACCGTTGATGTGCCAATGATTTTTTCTGTAACCGGGTCAATGTAGTAACAATTCGCACTGCAAGTTGCTGCAGCGGGGTTGGCAAGCATTAGGTTTGCCTGGACCTCAATTCGGTAAGGAAGTGAGATATCATCCGCATCCATCCGTGCGATGAACTCGATTTTATTTTCATCGGCATACTGAATTGCCCTGTTCATGGCAACACCTGGCCCCTGGTTCTCCTGATGCCATAATAAGACACCCCTATCTTTGTATTCCGCAACAATTCTTTCACTCCCGTCCGTCGACCCATCATTGATCACCAGAATTTTTAGATTCCCATAGGTCTGGGAAAGAATGGAGTTAAGAGCTGCATTAATAAAGGGGCGTGCATTGTACATCGGTATTACGACCAAAACGAGAGGTTGTTCCAATTAATTTCTCCGGTGTAAAGTTATGACATCGGTCCATATTTGTGTCATTTTGAACGCATTTTCCTGACGATCAAAAAACTCTACTCCTGTATGGCCGATCCGCACTGGAGTACCGGCCTTTTTTAGTGTATACACCTGTTCAATGTAAAGGGATGCACTTTCAACCTGGTCGAAAAGAAAATGCCTGCCAATATTTTTATTAATAACTAGTTCACTTGAGGCTCCTACTTCAGAAAAAAGGAGCACGGGGGCATTTCCCACTGCCCAGTACTCATATAAGGTACCAGAAACCGCAGTAAAGTTCTTTTTCGGCTGAACCAGGAAGAACAGGTCTACCTGAGACAGCTCGTTTACGAAATCCGTACGTCCTAAAGGTCCTTTGTAAGCTACCTGCGTAGGAGGAAATAACTTTTCAATAACCATTTTATAATTTTCATCCGGATCCTCACCGATGAATTCAAGATCAGTCTGCTCCCGTGCCTGTGGGCACCGGTTAAGGAAAATATCCAGTGCTTGAAGCAAGGGGGCTAGATCTCGGTAATCTGTCCTATAGCCAGCAGCCGCGCTTACGATCCGGAACTCTCCACTAACTGGTTTCTTTTTTTGCCCCCAAATTCTTTTGTATTCTTCCAGGTCCTCACCGTTTGGAATATAGTGGAAATTTGTTTCAATAGTGCTGCCTAAATATCGTTTCTTTATAGAATCATAACTTGGTTCTGTTGGGGCAATTATTGCGGATGCTCGTTTGAACACAATCCTTTCTATCCATCTTTCCAATTGTTGACGAATACGCCCTTTTGCTAAAAAAGCAGCTGAGCCAACCCAGTCATCCTTCATATCCACCACAAAAGGAATCCGAAAATTAATTGAAAGGATTAACCCTACTGCCACGTTGGTGAAAGGCGGGGAATTAACAAAGATCAGGTCGGGTCTTGTTCTGTTTATAACCTTTCTCCCTTGTTTAGCAACCGCAATTCCCCATGGGAGCGATGAATTCTTGAAGATCGAATGGAACACTTTTAGCCAAAAACCATTTCCAGTAAAGGGAGCTGCTACCCGGACAATCTCAGTCTTCTCAGGAACTTCATCCAGTAAAAAACCGCAAAGTTCTTTTTCTGGAATGACAGGCCGTAGTGGATCCTGTGTCAGCACTGTAAAATCCCACCCCTCCCTGAAAGAGTATTTCATTAATTTGACAAGGCGGATTGACCCTCCAGCAGAACTGAGCGGTGGAAAATATCTGGAAATGACGAGTACCTTTGACAAATAAACCGCCAATATTTGGGTGTGAATTAAGAAAGACAATTTATTATAAACTTACAGACAAATAAATATCAGCCTATCTCCTTTATAATAGACTCATTTTTACTAAGCGGAAAATATCAGTCTATAATTATTTTACATGGACTCATTAAAATAAAATGCCGCAGAATATTACAATTCTAAAAAACAAAATTCACTCCACCTCCTACCCTGAAGCAATGTCCCAGATCCTCGCCTGGGCCTCCAGCGCTGAAAGCCGGTATGTGTGCTGTGCCAATGTGCACATGGTGATGGAAGCCCACGACGCCCCCGCGTTTAGCCAGGTGGTCAATTCCGCTGACCTGGTCACCCCGGATGGCATGCCCCTGGTGTGGCTGATGCGCGCGCGCGGTGTTCCAAGGCAGGAACGCGTGTACGGACCCACACTGATGTTAAAGGTCCTCGAGGCTGCCGAAGCAAACGCGATCCCGGTCGGTTTCGTTGGCGGACGGGTGGAGGTATTAGCCAGGCTCGTCCAGCGCATGAAGGAACGGTTTCTAAATCTAAAAATCGCCTGTTCGATAAGCCCCTCGTTTTCAGTCATCTCAAAAGAGGAGGATGAAAAGATCGTTGACCTTGTCAGGTCATCTGGAGCGCGCATCCTGTTCCTCGGGCTGGGCTGCCCCAAGCAGGAGCAGTGGATGTACGACCACCG
>CAZAAJ010000030.1:4283-29199 GCA_964483135.1 uncultured Anaerolinea sp.
CATTTTTCTACTTCCTCTTTCCATTCTTCTGGGTGATCATCTACTCCGCAGCCTCGCTCTATGACGGCAAAAAATACTTGCGCGTTTCCAACGAGCTGGCCGGGCTCACCATCAGCTCTCTCATTGCCACCATCTGCCTGGCTGGCATCCTGTTCCTCACGTACCGTGACACCTCCCGCGCCTTCTTCCTTTCCTTCGCGGGGTTATCCTTCCTCCTTTGCCTGGCATGGCGCCTGGCTGCGCGGCTGTTTTTCCGTCTCAACCAGCAAGCACTGAACACCAGCCAGCGCGTGCTCATCATCGGCGAGTCTGCCTCCGGGCACAAAATGCTCAAGCAATTCGAAAAGAACATGCCGGCAATGTTCCAATCCATCAAGTTTGCCTACCCTTATGACAAGGAGAAAGACGCCTACACCCGCCTGCAAATCTACACCATCCGCCAGGCACTCATCAACGAGAAGATCACCGACCTGGTCATCTCCATCCCCGCGGTAGCCATCCATAAGATCAACGAGCTGCTTGCTGCGCTGGATGACCTGCCGGTGAACATCTGGGTGGGATTGGATTTCCTCGACCTTTCCTTTGCCGATACCCGCGTGGAGGATTTCTTCGGTATCCCCATGCTCGACCTGCGCGCCCTGGCGCTGAGTGAATTCGACCAACTCATCAAGCGTATGTTCGATATCGGTTTCACCCTGCTGGCAATGGTTGTCATCCTGCCTTTAATGTTGATCACGGCGCTACTTGTAGCGATATTCGATGGTTTTCCGGTATTCTTTCACCAGGAGCGCGTCGGGCAGAACGGGAAGATTTTCAAGGTTCATAAATTCCGCACCATGGTGAAAAATCCCGAAGAACTTGAGAGTTTAACCGATGAAAATGGTGATTTGGTTGCGCATAAGAAACGTGATGACCCGCGCGTGACCCCGCTTGGCAGGGTTCTCCGTCGGCTCAGCCTGGATGAGCTGCCCCAATTTTTCAACGTGCTGGCCGGCGAGATGTCTGTGGTCGGACCCCGCCCCGAGCTGCCGCACCTGGTGGAACAATATGAACGCTGGCAGCGCAAGCGCCTGACGGTGCTGCCCGGCATCACCGGCTGGTGGCAGGTCACCGGGCGGTCTGAAAAGATGCTTCACCTCAACACCCAGGATGATATTTATTATGTACAGAATTATTCCATCTGGCTGGATCTGCAGATCATCATCCGCACCCTGTGGGTCGTGATCGTGGGTAAAGGAGCGTTTTAGTGCAATTGGGCAAATTGAAATTCCATGTGTCCATGATAAGAGAAACGATCATATATTTCTTTTCGGGTCTTTTGTTGATCTATAGTCTGCTCCCAGAAATCGGGTTACGCAGGGTAAATTGCGTTACTCCAATTACAGGCGGTTCTCTTGCATGCGTTAGCCATTTCCCAATTGAGTTATTACTTTGGGCACTCATAATCCTAATGATCGTCTGGGATTTAATCTCGAAAAGAGAACTCGAATTGTATTTTGATAAATGGAAAACTCTCTGGCCAGTGGTCCCTGTTATCATGCTGGCTCTTATATCTACCGCGTGGTCTATCGCTCCCCTAGTAACCCTTGAGCGCTCGGTTATCCTGGTTTCCGTAACAATTACCGCGGTATTCCTCGCTTTCAGGAATGACCTTTTCAAGTTAATAGATCTCCTCGCGGTCTACTTTAGTCTGATAATGGCTATTTCTATCCTCTTGATTTTCAAGTTTCCATCTGTAGGGACGATGGATTTTCAACCTTATTACGGCGCATGGCGTGGGACCTTCTGGCATCGCAATTACCTTGGTAGTTTTATGTCGTTCGCGAGCGTTGTTTTTCTTTTTAATCTTTTTTTCCGTCAAAGAAAAACGTGGCCAAGATTTATTTTCAATTTAGCTGGTTTCGTTGCATCGATCGGGTTGGTGTTCGGAAGTCGATCCGGGGCTGGAATTCTGACGCTTGCCTTGTTAATTGCGCTAGTTCTCCTCATCTTTATTTGGACGCGGCTCAAATCCCATCTCAAAAAATGGCACTACATTGTTTTTAGTATCGTGTGTTTGGGGCTGATTATTGTCGTCCTTACCAACCTGGATTTTGTTTTTGGGTTGGTCGGCCGGAACACCTCCCTTACCGGCCGTATTCCTTTATGGAACCTTCTCTTTAAAAACTTCATTAGTGACCGTTTATTCCTGGGGCATGGCTACGGAGCGATCTGGGTGTTCGAGCCATTCCGAGTCGGTCTGCAAACCCAACTCTCCTGGGGGTACCCGGTGCTCATTGGCGATAATGGGCTCATTGATATCCTGCTTCATCTTGGATTAATCGGAGCTGTTATGGTGGTATTTATCCTTGGGTATGCCTCATTCGTTTCAGGAAAATTTGCCTTTCACGAGAAATCCGGCATGGCTTTTTTCCCGTTGATCTCGATTATTTTTGTGCTGGTGAGCAATGTTTCCTTAAGCATGCTGATCGAGCTTGAGTTTTTTACCTGGGCGTTACTGATCATGATCATCCTGGCTTGTTCGAGACCCGTCTCACCATCTCCTATTGGGGAAATTGAAAAATGACCTAAAATGGTCTATAATTTTTTTGAGGTGTGCTATGAAACCCATTCACCTTTTAGATGACAGCCTGGAAGTGGAAATCTTCTTTGACAAAGGCGATTGCGGTTATACCGACAACATCTGCCTGAAGATCACAGAGTCCTGCGAGGAAGAAGAGAAAGTCTTCCGGCATGATGAGAACAACCTCTACCTCACTTCAGAGCAAGCCATTGCGCTGGCCGCTGCACTTACCAAAGCGGTAACAGACAGCCAGCAGGAAAAATAGTGATCACGTAATTAACTCAAAACATGGCTCTGGGAGCCATGTTTTTAATCGGTGATTGAATTAGGTAAGCGCTTTGGCTTCTTCGTTCAAGGCTTTTTCTATCTCGGTATGCGGCACAAAATCCAGCCCGTGCGGCAGCGGCTTTCCCTCAAGGTCCACATGGATGAAGGTGATGAATCCGCGCACCGCCAGTTTGCCCAGCACCCGAACCTCGATGAGACTGACGATCTTGGTGTCGCCGGTCAACACCACGCGGCTGGTAAAGACGGGCAGTTCGCCCTTGTGGATCGGGCGCGAAAACATCATGCCGTGGATCTTGAGGCACACGATATTTTCGGGCTTGGTCATCGACGCGGCTGCAATAAACCCGCTTTCAACAAACCACTCTGCAGTTCTCCCCGCGTAAAGGGTGCCGTGATGGTTGAGATCTTCCCCTTTGACCAAATGCACGCTGGTGAACACAGGAAATTCCATAAGTGTTCCTTTCTCTTTCCTTCATTCTAATCCCGCTATGCCAGCGGTCAAAGAAGACATATATCACCACTTTCATTGCAAAGTGTTATTGCAACCTGTGAATCTTGTATTTTCAATTACCAATTTTATCAATTACAATTAGTTAAAAGGAGACTTCACTATGACAATTCCTATCGGCGCAACCGCGCCGGATTTCACCCTCCCCTCGCATCTCGGCAAGTCCGTCACACTTTCAGATCTGCGCGGCAAGAATGTGGTGCTGGCGTTCTTCCCGCTGGCCTGGACGCCAATATGAACGCAGCAGATCCCGCTCTACGAGGCTGAAAATGCCAAATTCGCGGGATTGGACACCCAGGTTCTGGGTATCAGCGTTGATTCAACCGATTGTTTGAAAGCCTGGGCTGAAAGCCTTGGCGGCATCCATTACCCCCTCCTCAGTGACTTCTGGCCGCACGGCGGAGTGGCGCAGACCTATGGTTTTTTACGCAAGGAAGGCTACACCGAACGCGCTCTCGTCGTTATCGATAAAACCGGGATTGTGCGTTACGTAGATGTGCACAATATCGACGACCAGCCCTCCAACGAGGAACTGCGCCGCGTCATCCGTGAAATTGACCCGGGCGTCCGCAACCGACCTGAAGAAGCCAAGCCCCAGCCGGCAGCCTTGCCGCACGGCGGCATTGTGATGTACTGCACCAAATGGTGCGGCGATTGCAAACGCGCCCGCGCCTGGCTGGCAGAGCATCAACTGCCCTACACCGAGGTGGATATCACCTCCACCCCCGGCGCAGCCGAACAGGTGGAAAAATGGGCTAACGGCAACCGCACCACCCCCACCTTTGACATCGATGGCGTGATCGTTGTAGACTTTGACGAAACGAAATTACGGGAAGTGCTAAAAATAAAATAACTTCAGGGAAAATCAATCGCCTTTGAAATAAGGTTGTTTTTGTAAGGATTAATTATCGTTATTAGTTACTGAGGTCTTTTCCGCTTTCTGTTCCCCGGAATAGACTGAGTAACTGACGCCGTTTTTCCCTGCCCGTTTTACTGAATACATTTGGTCATCTGCCAATTTGATTATTTCATAGGTCGATTTTGGCGCTGCATTAAAGGTTGTCGCTCCTATCGAAAAAGTGACCTGCCATTGATTATTCCCCATCTCATTGAGCAGGTTTTGGTGAATCCTGGATATGACCAGTTGCGCTGTCATGGAATCGGTTTCCAATAGGAGAATTGCAAACTCATCTCCTCCCATTCTTGCAATTACATCCGTTTTCCGCGTGTTATCCTTAATCGTAACAATCACCTGTCGAAGCAGTGCATCGCCAGCCGAGTGTCCAAGTTGATCATTGATCATTTTAAAATCGTCCAGGTCAATATATGCCAACGTGAAAGGATGCTTATAGCGCAAAAAACGATCAAGTTCTGCCTGGAGTAATTCATAAAAATACTCACCGTTTATTGCTCCGGTTAAACGATCTACGCGTGACAATGCTTTTTCACGTTCCAGCGCTTCTTTGAAGGATGTTAAAAGTGTTGTCACGATCACAAAAAAGGCGAACCGAATGGCAGTATTCCAAATATAGATGATTTGGTCGGTATACTGATGCCCTGAAAAATAATCAGCAAAAAACCACACGATCGAAGCCAAAACAGAAAAGAGAACTCCGAATCGTTTGCCAAGAAACCAGACCACTGTGCTGATTGGCAGTAAATAAAAAAGTGAAAATGCCAGCTCGTATCCGGTAACAAAATCCAGAATTCCGATCCCGAAGATCAATCCTAATCCTAAAGGCAGCCATGTGGTTTTATTCCATTTTTCGAGTTGCTGGATGATTTTCACAGGGCTTCACTTTCTCAGGTTAGGTTCAGAACTGGGTTTTCCCATTGATTAAGCATCGAAATTAAGTACAAGAATAACAAAGAGAGTCTGCGTTGTTATGCCAGGTGTGACCTCTTTTCCGAAAATTAATTCCGGTTCTTTTCGTAAATGATGCGCAAGCCCAGCAGGGTGAGTTCCGGCTCCACCGCGTCAATGCAAGACACATGTTTGCTGATGAGCCCCGCCCATCCACCGGTGGCAACCACCTTCACCTCGCCGCCAAGTTCCCTCTTTATCCTTGCCACCAGCCCTTCCACCATGCCGGCTGCTCCATAAACCACCCCCGATTGCAGCGAGAGGATGGTATTTTTGCCGATGGCATGTTCCGGTGCTGCCAGCTCAACATCGGGCAGCATGGCACCGGAGGCGAATAGCGATTGCGCCCCCGTGCTGACGCCCGGTGCGATGGCTACGCCTTCCAGCGAACCTCCGGCTGAGACCGCAGAGAAGGTGGTGGCGGTGCCAAAGCCGATCACGATCACCGGCGCGCCGAAAAGGCTCACCGCGCCAACCGCGTTGGCGATCAGGTCCGGGCCGACCTCTTTGGGGTTGGAAGCGTTGATATGAATCACCGGGTGTTTGACATTGCCCACGATGACAGGTTCGATGCCCAGGTGACGGTGCACCAATTCGCTGAAGGCAATGGTCAGGTCTGGCACCACTGAAGAGATGACGCAGCCGTCAATCTCTTCCTTGCTGATATTCTCACTGGCAAAAAGCGACAGCAGCACCACGCCGTATTCATCTGCCAGTTTGGATGGATTGGTAAAGATACGCCAGCGTGAAACCAGCGTATCCTCACGGTAGAGACCCAACTTTATATTGGTATTGCCAATGTCAACACAAAGCAACATATCGTTCTCCAAAATTCGGATTTTGAACAGAATTTATAAAACTACCCGCCCAAACCAAGTTTGCTGATCAAACCGCCCAGTCCGCCAATCACACCGACCAGAATCAGGACTACCAGGACGATAAGAAGGATGGCGCCGAGGATATACAACCATCCCAAAAAGCGGCCAATCTTGCCCGCCATGGATTTGGGGGCAGCCTTTTTTGCCCTCGCCCCGGAGATGATTGCTACCAGTGCGCTGAGAAATCCCAGTACTGCACCGACCCATACTTTCATCTGGGCGAAGAAAGAATAAGTTAAAAGAATGTGGGCCAGTAAACCCGTAAGCAAGCTTATGGTCGGCGCCAGGCTGAACTTTTGCTTTTCAGCAACCGGGGTGGGTGTAACAGGAGCGTTTTGATCCATAATAATCCTCCTCTTGTAACATAAACTAATTATAGACCTGTGTAATCAAAAAAATCTTAATAGGCAACTAGAAATCCTGAAATATATCTTAAATTTCGCCATATTGTGCTGTGATATATTTTCTTCTTCAAGGTTAGGCTTTTGTTTTTCCTTAGTTCTGACTCTAAATCATGATATAACAATCTCATGCCGCCCTTCTGGAAGACCAAGAAACTGACCGAACTATCCCCTGAGGAATGGGAATCGCTGTGCGACGGCTGCGCCAAATGCTGCCTCATCAAGTTCGAGGATGAGGATACCAGTGTGCTCTATCACACCAACCTGGTGTGCGAGCTGCTTGAGATCTACCACTGTCGCTGCACGCGTTACGCTGAACGATCGCTGCTTGTACCCACCTGCCTCACGCTCACGCCGGAACTGGCCAGTTCGCTGCCCTGGATGCCCGAGACCTGTGCCTACCGCCTGCTTGCCGAGGGTAAAGACCTGCCCTTATGGCATCCTCTCGTCAGTGGTGACCGCAAGACCGTGCACACCTCGGGCATCTCCGTACGGGGTAAAGTTGTTTCTTCTCGCGACGTTCCCGAAGAAGATTGGACGGATTACACGGTGGATGAATAAAAGTTTGGTTTTCCATTCTCTTCTCACTGTTCTTCTATCCTTTTACGGCTATAATATGTCCAGACCATTCCTCCCTGCATGGGAGTTATTTATAAGGAGAAAGCCATGATTGTAACCACGAAAGAATTATTCAAAGCCGCTTATGGGAAATATGCCATCGGCGCCTACAACATCAACAACCTGGAGCAAACGATGGGGTTGTTCCGCGGCAACATCGACAGCGCTGCTCCCTTCATCATCCAGATCAGCAAAGGCGCCCGCTCCTACACCAACAAGATCATGATCGAAGGTCTCATCCGCTCGGCTGACCAGGTCTTCCCTGATGCCATCTTTGCCGTACACCTCGACCACGGTGATGAAGAAACCTGCTACGACTGCATCAACAGCGGATTCTACTCTTCGGTGATGATTGACGCATCAGCCGAACCCTTTGAGAAGAATGTCGCAATCACCAAACGCGTGGTGGATGCCGCGCATGCGAAGGGGATTGTAGTGGAAGCAGAACTGGGTCAGCTCGGCGGCGTGGAAGAGCATGTGGCAGTTGACGAAGCCAATGCCAAGCTCACCGACCCCGCTCAGGCGCAGGAATTCGTACGCCTCACCGGCTGCGACTCGCTGGCATGCGCCATCGGCACCAGCCATGGAGCCTTTAAATTCAGCGGCTCACAGGGATTGCATTTTGAAGTCCTCGAAGCCATTAAGAAACTCCTGCCTGGTTTCCCGCTGGTGATGCACGGTTCCTCCTCGGTACCCCAGGAAGAAGTGGCGCGCATCAACGCTGCCGGCGGCAATCTTAAAGGCGCAAAGGGTGTGGATGACAACCAGTTCAAGCATGCCGCCGAATTGGGAGTGACCAAGATCAACATTGACACCGATGGTCGCCTGGTATGGACGCGCGTTCACCGCGAATACTTTAACGAACACCCTGAGAATTTTGATCTGCGACCAGTGGGCAAAGTGTTCATGACCGAGTATGCCAAATTTATTGCTGCCAAGAATGTCAAATTGGGCAGCGCCGGTCAGCTGGACGCAGTACGTAAACTTGTCAGCAAGTAAATCCATCAAAAACAAACAGCCCCGGGTCCTTACGGAATCCGGGGATGTTTTTATAGAATCCTATTTGCGCCTATCGCGGATACCCAGGTTCACTTCAGCAAATAAGGCTTTCCAAAATTCCGGCCTGTCGCGCTTGCAATCATCCAGCAGACTCTTGACTGGTGCTTCAGGCTGTGCCACCGCCAGGTCGCGTACCTTAGCCGGGCAAATAAATGGTGTTGAAAATGCCGCTGCCGCCTCGCCTTCCACCGGGATCAACCAATTGGAACTTGCCAGCCCCCATTCCACGATCTCGATGATCTTCTTCCAAGGCTCCTGGCTATCCTCGCGGATCAATTCATAAGTGACATTGCGGGCGGTATTGACATCCTGCATAGAAAACAACTGACCCGCAATGAAAAGTACGGAATTCTCCAGGGTGTACCCATTCCAATTGGGAACTTGCCCCCCCGGCTTCAAGAGAATATGACTGACTGTGTCTGCATGGAAAAGGCGTTTGCTCTGTCCGAATTGGATTTCCAGCGCTTTTTCAGCTTCGCAGGTAAGGATGGCTGCAACCAGTAGAGTGGTGGCGAGAATGTTGCCATCCACAATTCCCTCACTGCACAACAGGTTGTGCCCGTTCTTGTCTTTGGCAGCCGGGACATAACGATCCGCGTTTAATAGAATGTACTCGCTTGGCGTAAATGAAAGGTCGGCGAAACCCATAGCTCTCTCCATGGGGAGAATAAAAAATCTTTCTTATATTATATATTACAAAATTAATGCACAAACGGTACGTTAAATCTGCGTAAAAGAAACCTTAGAACTTATTTACAGTCTTGCCTGGCGTTTGGAAAATGGTTTTTTTGTTACTATACTAATAATGTCTCAGTGTCTGCAAGTGGAGAGTTGCCTTTTGATCGAGTTTATCACAGAAAATTTCCAGTACTTTATTTATGTCCTCGGGCTGGCGATTTTCATTTTAACCATCATTGTCCTGTTCCAAAATCGGGGTTTGAGAAAGGGTCTTAAGGCACCTGCAGAGTTCCCGCATGGTCGGTTCATTCGTACCGTATTTGATAACACGCCGTTATCGGTCCTGGTGGTCGACCGCGCTGGTCAGATCGTAGAGATCAACCATTCAATGGTTCATCTGACAGGATATGAAAGATCCGAACTGGTCCATCAATCAATCGAAAAGATCATTCCGGCTTTTGATCCGGAGCAATTGAACCAGACCACGCCCTCCCCGTTTTCGCGGGATGCAGAACTGTTGCTCCAATCCGGTGAAAAGCTTCCTTACCTGTTCTATTTCACGCCCTTCGCCTTTGAAAACAACCATTACCTCACGGTATTGGTCCGCAACCCCAAGGATCTGAACGCGGTCGAAGCTAACAGCCGCCGCGCCCTGGATGTGATCCAATCGCGCATGGACGAGCTTTCCACCATCCGGCGCGTGAGCGAAAGTCTGAACCAGGCAACCACCCTGCGCGGTGCGCTTTCTCCGGTGCTGGAAACCATCCGTTCCATCACCAAAAGTTCCTCCGTGTGGTTATTCTTGCCGGAAGAAGCCGCACTAACTTGTCAGCGGATTGATTATGACCCGATGCACGGCGATAGCCAGTTGATTTTCTCACGCGAAGATGGATGTACAAGTGCATGCATCGCCTCCTTGTTATCCGGAGAACTGGAAACCCTACAGGTAATTGTAGCCTGTGACTGCATCAAGCCTACCGCCGAAACCACCGAGGGTCAAAGCCATTATGCTCTACCGCTCTATCTGGGGAAAAAACCTATTGGGGTTGTCAATTTTATTGAAGACTCCAGGCACCCGATCACTGAGAACAAATTGGACTTGTTGCATACCATTTGCGATTCTCTCAGCGTGGCCATCGAGCGTGTTCGCTTGTTCAATACAGAACACGAGCAGCGCAAACTTGCTGAAACGCTAACCGACATCGGACGCAACCTGACCAAAACGCTTGACCTTACCGAAGTGCTTGACCTGTTGCTCGACCAGGTCAGCCGACTTGTGCCCTACGATGGCGGCAATATTATGCTCATTAATGATGATATTGCTTCAATCTCACGGGTACGTGGATACAAGAACATCAGTGAAGAAGACCTGCAAAAACTCCTATCTACAAAGTTCCTGCTTAAATCAACCCGTAACCTGGAAAAACTCGTTACTGAACTACAACCGCAAATTATCCCAGATGTTAACAATGATCCCCATTGGGTTCGTGTCGTGGTTACACAGAATTACCATTCCTGGCTGGGGGCTCCGGTGGTAATTGATGGAAAGACCGAATTGATCTTTTCGCTCGATAAACTAGAACCCGATTTTTACACTCCCAGGCATGCCGAATTGTTAACCACCTTTTGTGCGCAGGCAGCTCTGGCTATTAAAAACGCCCGCCTGTATTCTCGCGAGCTGCGCCGCATCCAGGAACTGGATGCCTTGCAGGCAACCCTTACGGGCATCAATTCTGAGCTGGACTTGACCCTGCTGCTCAAGCAAATCGTCAATCAGGCGATCACCCTCTTGAACGCCGACCTCGGAGAACTTGCACTTTACGAACCGGAGAACGATATCCTGCGTGTCAAAGTCTCCGAGAACATGGATAAAAATTACATTGGGTTGCCGGTTCAATTGGGTGAGGGGCTTATGGGTCTTGTGGCGAAAACCCTCATCCCCCAGGTGGTTTCAGACTACCAGCATCGGGAAGGGATGATGCCGCAATTCAAAGATCTCATCCCTCATTCCAGCCTGGCTGTTCCTATGGTGGCTGGCAAAGAGCTATTTGGTGTGATCGTCATTGGTGATAAAAATGTCAACCGCGTTTTTAACAAAGAGGACATCCGCCTATTGGAATCCTTTGCCCAGCAAGCCATCATCGCCATCCAAAATGCGCACCTTTTTGAAGATGCCAAAAAACGCGCAGAAGAGGCTGAAAAACTCTCCCGTGCCGGCTCGCTGGTTACAGCCACCTTGGATCAGAAGGAAGCCATCGAGCGCATCCTGGAGCAGCTGGCATTCGTGGTACCTTACGACAGCGCCTCCGTACTGCTCAAGCAGGTTGGAAAACTCGTCATCGTCGGCGGGCACGGATTCACGGAAGCCAACCCGGTGCTGGGGATGAGTTTTGAATTGGATCGCACCAACCCCGGAGCCATCGTCTTCCTTGAAAACAAACCTTTAATTGTGAACAACATAATGGAAGAGTTCCCGAGTTTTCCACAGATTCCCCAATCCCAACATACCATCCGCAGCTGGCTTGGCGCTCCACTGACCATTAAGGGTCAACCCATTGGTATCCTGTCTCTGGATGCCCATGAGATCAACCAGTTTACCCCCGAGCAGTCACGCCTGGTCAGTGCATTTGCCGACCAGGTTTCCATCGCCCTGGAAAATGCCAGGCTTTACAGCGAAGAGGTGAACTCGGCAGCCAGGTTCAAGACCCTGTATGAATTTGGTCAAACCATCATCACCAAGATAAAACCAGAAGAGATTTACTCCGAGATTTATGCGGCAGTAAAAAAACTGGTGAAAACCGAATATTTCAGCATTGCCCTGGTGGACCGCGAGAAAGGCCTGATCAACGATGTATTCATCATAGACCGCGAAGTGCCGGTGGAATTGGAAACCAGGAATATTGAACTTGGGTTGTTCGGTAAAGTAATCCGCGAGGGTAAACCGCTTCTCTTCCATTCATTTTCAATGGAACAGGTGAACCAGACAGGCGCTGTGGTGGTCGGTGAAGCAGAAACTGAAAAAGAGGAGATCTCTCAATCGATTGTCATCGTCCCCCTGCGATCAAGTTCAGGAGTGATAGGTGTATTATCGGCGCAAAGTTATAACCCCGATATGTATGATGAAGGTGATATGGAAGCCCTGGAGCTGCTGGCTTCAAATGTGGCTGTAGCGGTTGAAAACGCCCGCCTGTTCAACAAGATCCAGAGCATGGCGATCACCGATGACCTCACCGAACTATATAACCGCCGTAAATTCTACGAAGTGGCGGTGGCAGAATTTGAACGTTCGCGAAGATATGCGCGTCCGTTAAGTGTGATCATGTTTGATATTGACCACTTTAAAAAAGTGAACGATACCTATGGACATGCCATTGGCGACCAGGTACTGCAAGGTTTGGGTAATCTGGCAAAAACCAGCCTTCGGACGGTGGACATCCTGGCGCGTTACGGCGGCGAGGAATTTGTCATCATGCTGCCCGAAACATCAGTCGATGAGGCTTTGCAAACCGCTGAACGCCTGCGTCTAAGTACCGCCAATGCCACCCTGCCTACCCGGGTAGGGAATATGTCGATCACCATTAGCCTGGGGGTAGTCTCGCTTGACGACAACTGCCGCAACCTGGAAGAACTGCTGGACCGGTCTGACCAGTCTATGTATGCCTCCAAACGCACCGGCCGCAACAAGGTTTCCAATTGGCGACCTGAGTATTCGGTTCAACTGCCGGGAACCGGCCCCCTGCCCACGATCAAACCCAACCAGTACATGTGATCCGATCAGGATCACCCTTTTCCAATCCTCCATCCCCGGGGCGGATTTTTGTTGCAGCGGGAAATAAAAAGAGTTAGGATATATGGGTTTGGTATTCAGTTAAGGTCATTTCATTGTGAAAAGGAGTCAGGCTATGAGCATCATCGAAGTCAGTCACCTCACCAAGTTTTACGGTAAATCCCGCGGGATCGTAGATGTCTCTTTCAATGAAGAAGAAGGGGAGATCTTTGGCTTTATCGGGCCTAACGGTGCCGGCAAATCCACCACCATCCGCCTTCTCCTGTCACTCATCCACCCCACCAGCGGGAAAGCCAGTCTCTTCGGCAAGGACGTCACCACACACGGACCAGAGATCCGGCAGCAGATCGGCTACCTGCCCTCTGAGGTCTTTTATTACGAGGGAATGAAGGTGATCGACCTGCTCAAATACTCCGCCAGTTTCTACCCCGGTGACCATACCAAACGCATGAAAGATCTGACTGACCTGATGGAACTGGAGATGAACCGAAAGATCAGCGACCTCTCCTACGGCAATAAAAAGAAGGTTGGCATTGTGCAGGGTCTGCTGCATAGCCCCAAACTGCTTCTGCTTGATGAACCAACTGCCGGTCTCGACCCTCTGATGCAGCGAAAATTCTTTGATCTCATCCGCGAAGAGAACAAACGCGGCGTGACCATCTTCTTCTCCTCGCACATCCTGGGAGAGGTGCAGCGCTTGTGCACCCGCGTTGCCATCATCCGTGAAGGAAAAATCGTGGAGATCTCCGATATTCGCACGCTGCAGCAAAATAATTATAAGAAGCTCCGTATCACCGCAGAAGGGCTTGAAGCCGCCGAATTGGAGTTGCCTGGCGTGACCAACCTGCAAAAAGAAAATGGCTCGGTCAGTTTCTTCTTCAAGGGCGATATCAACCTCGTGCTTAATAAAATGACCACGATGAAGGTCACCGATGTGACCATCGAAGAACCCACTCTTGAAGAGATCTTCATGCACTATTACGAATAGGCGGCAGAGATGATAACCAATATCTATACGCATGAGGTGCGGCTAAAATTGCGCTCAGTGCTTATCTGGTCGCTTTCCATCACTGCCCTTCTCCTCTTTTTCTTTTCCATTTTTCAATCGTTTGCCGCCCAGGCGGAACTGACCAACCAGTTGATGGACAAGTTTCCGCAGGCGCTTAAAGACGCCTTCGGGCTTAACCGCATGGACATGTCTACCGTGCTGGGTTTTTTCTCACTGGTTTACGTTTTCATCCAGCTTTGTGCAGCCATCCAGGCAGGAAATTTTGGTTTCGGACTGGTCTCGATCGAAGAAAGCGAATTGACTGCTGATTTCCTGCTCACAAAACCGGTCAGCCGTGCACACATCCTCACCAGCAAGTTGCTGGCTGCACTCACCGCCCTGGTGGTCACAGACCTGGTCGTATCGCTGGCTGCATTCTTAGCGATAGAGATCAACAAAGGCGACCACACCTACGACGCCGGCACGCTGGCATTGCTGCTGGTTGGCTTGTTGTTGTTCCAGCTCTTCTTCCTGGCTGTGGGGTTGGTCATCTCGCTGCTGGTCAAGCACATTCATAACGTCACGCCGTTTTCTTTGGGGCTGGCTTTCGGAACCTACGTGCTCAATGCCTTCAACGGCGTCTTCGGGGATGTCAAGCTGGAATACATCACGCCCTTCAAGCATTTTGATCCCACTTTCATCCTCCAACATAAAGCTTTTGACACCCGGCTGATCATGATCACCATCGTCATCTCAATTGTGGCCGTCGCTATTAGCTACTGGTTGTATATGCACCGCGACATCCACGCGGTTTCTTAAGGAGGCGGACCATGAACATCTTTTTTCGCGAACTCAAAGCGAATTTAAAGTCACTGACCACCTGGAGTATCGTCCTGATATTATTGATTGTCATCGGGGTGATGAAGTTCAGCGCCTTTGCTGGTGACGAATCCATGCTTAAGGTGATCGATTCCATGCCACCAGCGATGCTTGACGCCTTCAGCATGCGCGCTTTTAACATGACCACGTTAACCGGTTTTTATGGCATCATGGGCGTCTTTTTCTACCTGATGGGGGCCATGGCAGCCGCCATGTGGGGCAGCGACATCATCTCCAAGGAAGAACGCCGCAAGACAGTGGAGTTCTCACTGGTGCTGCCAGTCTCCCGCAGCCGGGTGATCACTTTCAAAGCGCTGGCGGCATTGGTCAACTGTATTTTGTACGTGCTCATCACCTGGGGGGTCTCCATGCTGGCGGTGCAAAAGTACAACCCTGACCAGGCGTTCTACGATTTCCTTGCGCTTGAAATGCAAGGCATGTTCCTCATCGAGTTGATCTTTCTGGCGGTCGGTCTGCTGCTGGGCTGCGCCATGAAACAGTATAAACTGGCAGGATCCACCGCTATTGGCATCATCCTGGCGGCTTACTTCCTTTCTGTTTTTTCCGGTATGCAGGAGAATCTGAACAAACTTAAGTGGTTCACACCGTTCAAGTACTACGATACCGCCGACCTGTTCCACAACGGTGAGTTGGATGGTACTTACCTGCTCCTCACCGCCGGGATCATTATTGTCTGCGTGGCAGCCGCATACTTCAGTTATAACAAGCGCGATTTGTATATATAAAAGATCATAACCGCTAATTTCGCGAATTGCGCTAAAAAAGAACCCTTGTAGTTAATACCATTACAGGGGTTCTTTCGTAATTTTTGTGAATTTCGTAGTTTATGGTTTTCCTTCAGTGCTTTCAGCGTTTTCCGTGGTTAAGGTTTTGTTTTTTCCTTCGTGTGTTTCGTCGTGAAAAGGGTTACAACCCGTGTTCCCGTGCCGCCGCGCGGTAAGCGCAAAAACCGCATTCCGGATGTGCGGGCGGGGGCTCCGGCAGCGAGAGCAGCGTCAGTACTCCATGCAGAAAATCGAGGAACTTCCCCTCATCCTTGGGCAGCTCCTGCCAGGTGACCTCGCTGCCGTAGGTGATGCGCCGGTGATCCGCGCCATGATTAATGTCGATCGGGTCCAGGTACAGCAGTCCCAGCTTGGTGATGGGCGCAATGTGCAGCCCCTTCTCGGAGGGATGTTCGAGGGCATAAGCGTATGCGCTAAGCTGCCGTCCGTAGAAAGCAATGTGATCTTTGGATGGGCTGGAAGTCTTGAAGTCAATGACCGCGTACGTGCCGTCATCGAACGCCAGCACGGAATCGAACGCACCCTTGATGTAACACGAAGCGCTCAGGTCTGGGAAATCAATGGGAGCTGAATTAACCCACTTGCCCTGCATCGCCACCCTGCCCGGAGGCAGTTCGGGGGTGAGCGCGCTGGTGGGCTGACCGTCAAAAAGATGCTTCATCAGGGAGTCGATGCGCGTGAAGATCTTAGGGAACGGCTGCGAGGGGCGTTCGATGCCCAGCACTACCTTGAGGTAAAAACAGCGCGGGCATTCATCCCAGGCAAAGGTCAGTTGAGAAGGGGAGAGCTTGTAAAGGGTCATGGGATTCCTTATCGGGTATTACAATTTCTTTCATTCTAGCATGCAACCGTGCTTGTCCAACATTGTTTTGTCTGACTCACTCCTTGGCGTTAACGCAAAACAATTCACTACTCTTTTTTGCGAAAACATCTGCAAGTCTTGGGGTTTTGTTTATGTTTGATTACAGTCCCAGGGTATGTAAGGTCTCTTTAAGAATTTTCGCTGATTTTTGCAATCCCTCGGTCTCTTTTTCATTCAAAGGCAGGCGCAGGAATTTTTGCACGCCTTCACGACCGATCACACAGGGCAAACTAAGGTAAACATCATCAATTCCGTAGTAATCGTGGATGAGGGTCGAGACTGAGAGCACGGTGTTTTGTCCGCGCAAGATGGCTTCACAGATTCGTACCAGCCCCATGCCGATGCCGTAGTAGGTGGCACCTTTGCGTTCGATGATGTGGTAAGCAGCATCACGGGTTTGCGTAAAGATTTCGTCATAGACTCCCGGTTCAAAGGAGTCGCAATTCATCCTGCAATACTCGGTCAGGCTCATGCCGGCAATGTTCGCCGCTGACCATACTGGAACTTCACTATCACCATGTTCACCGATGATGTAGGCATGCACACTGCGCGGGTCCACACCGGCGTGCTGGCTGAGCAGGTAGCGGAAACGGGCTGTGTCGAGGATGGTACCGGAACCGATAACGCGGTTGGCAGGAAAGCCAGAGAGCTTCATGGCAGCATAACTGAGCACGTCAAGGGGGTTCGAGGCGATCAAGAGAATTCCCTCGGGATTGGCTTTCACCACTTGCGGGATAATACTTTGATAAATGGCAAAGTTCCGCTGCACCAGGTCGAGGCGGGTCTCGCCGGGGCGTTGTGCCATGCCGGCAGTGATGACGGTGATAACCGCTTCGGCACAATCGCTGTAATTACCTGCCCAAATTTTGGTAGAGTGGGTGAGCGGGACGGCATGGTTAAGGTCCATCGCTTCCCCTTCGGCCCGTTTCTCATTGGCGTCGATCAAAACGATCTGCGAAGCCAGGCCGCTGCCCAACAATGCATAGGCAAAGGTAGCGCCAACATTACCAATACCCACGATGGCGATCTTAACAGGATGATCAAGGCGGTTTTTCATAGTATTTCCTTTTTTATGATAATATTCACAATAATTATCATAATTATACCAACAAGACTTCTCAATCTCATAACGAAGGGGGAAAGGCGAGAGGATTATTTATCCGTCTTATTCGCGTAATTGGCGGTTAAGGTTTTTACAAGAACGGGTTATAAAACCGCCCGTGGTTGATAAAGACAGACATCACCACGGTGATTGCCACGATCAATAAAGAGACTCCCAGCGCCGCCCAGTCGCGCGCGCACAAACGGCTCCTGTTGTACCATGTGCGGTGCTTCTCCTTGCCAAAGCCGCGCAGGTCCATGGCATTGGTGATCACCTCGATGCGGTCGAGGGTGGAAAAGATGAGTGGGATGACCACCATCAACGAGTTCTTAAAGCGGTTACTTAGTTTCGTCTTGCTGCTCATCTCCAGCCCGCGCGCCTGCTGAGCCTGGCTGATGTCGTGATACACACGCTGCACATCCGGGAAGTAGCGCAGCGTCAGCGAGAATGCGTAGGCTGCTTTGTAATTCACCCCCACCTTGTTCATTGAGGAGGCGAATTCGCTGGGATTAGTGGTGAAGAGGAAGATGATGCCCAGCGGGATGACCGACAGGTATTTGAAGAACTTGGTCACCTGGTAGAACAACTGCTCCTGCGTGAGCACGTATCGCCCGAATAGTTTGACCATCACATGCCGCGTGCCATAAATCTCCACCCCCTGCTCCGGCGAGAAGAGGAAGGTGATTACCAGGTTGATGACCAAAAAAATGAGCACATACAGGATCATCACCTTGATCTGGTTGAAGGTGATCTTCGAAATGCACAGGATGATCACCGAAAATACCAGCGCCCCCAGGATCACGCGGATATCGTAGGAGAACATGATGGCAAAGGTAAGCAGCAAAAAGCAGATGAGCTTGGTCAGCCCCGACAGGTGGTGGACGAAGGTATCCTGGTAGTTGTACGAAAAGAGCTTGTCCTTCATTTGACCAGTCCCTTTTCGTAATCGATGAAATTCTGCACAAAGCGCGTGCCATCCGGGATGCCTGCCAGCTGCGCCAGGTGATACAACGAAGTTTCCTTGAGGTTGGCTTCGCTGATCACTGCGTCGTCCGTCAGCACCACTGAGGCAGCGGTATCGGCGATCTTGCGCCCGCCTGCCAGCACGATGGCGCGCGGGGTGTATTCCAGCATCAGGTGCATATCATGGGTGATGAGGATGACGGTGATGCCCAGCTTGTTGATCTTACGCAGGAAATTCATGATCTCGCTGTAATGGCGGTAATCCTGCCCGGCGGTCGGTTCATCCAAAATGAGGATGCTCGGGTTCAGCACCAGGATGGCAGCGATGGTCACACGTTTCTTCTGCCCGTAGCTGAGTGCGGAGATGGGCCAATCCACGAAAGGCGCGAGCCCGCAAACCTTGAGCACTTTTTCGACCCGCTCACGGATCTCCACCTCGGGCACGTTGCGCAGCCTTAACCCCAGCGCCACTTCGTCAAAGATGAGGTTTTTCGAGATCATCTGGTTGGGATTCTGCATCACCAGCCCGATGAACTCGGCGCGCTCCTTGATCGACTTGTCGTGGATATCCGCGCTGCGGTAGCGGATGACGCCCTTATCTGGTTTTTCAAAGCCGACCATCAGCTTGGAAAGGGTGGATTTGCCGGCGCCGTTCTTGCCGACGATGGAGATCATCTCCCCTTCGCGCAGGTCGAACTGAATATCCGTCAGCGTGGGACGTATGCCATCATAAGAAAAGCTCACGTCGTCCAAATCAAGGACCGACGACTTTGGCGCAGTCTCCGCCGGGGTCTGCACCGAACGGTGCCATGCGCGGATGGCTTCGTTCACGCCCTCCGTCTTGAGGCTCCAGATGTGCCCCGGCAGCATGGCAGGGGTCACCTTCACCCCGGCATATTTCAGGGCGGTTACGTAAAGCGGTTCGCGGATGCCGTTTTTCACCAGCACATCCGAACTCACCAACTCGTGCGCGTTCATGTCCGCGATGATACACCCGTCGTTGATAACAATTACGCGGTCCACCTCGCGGTGAAGCACATCCTCCAGGCGGTGCTCAATGATGAGGATGGTTTTTTTAATCTTTTTATGGATGTCGTCGATGATCTCGATAGCGGTCTTGCCGGTGGCCGGGTCCAGGTTGGCCAGGGGTTCATCGAAAAGCAGGATATCTACGTCGTCAATCAACACACCGGCGAGAGAGGTACGCTGTTTTTGCCCGCCGGAGAGTTCGAATGGCGAGGAGTTCTCCAGGCTTTCCATGCCCACCATTTGCGCCACCCGTGCCACGCGCTGGTGCATTTCATTCACTGCCACGCAGTCATTCTCCATGGCAAAGGCGATATCCTCCCCCACCGTCAGGCCAACAAACTGCCCATCTGAATCCTGCAGCACGGTGCCGATCACCTTGGAAAGCTGGAAGATATCAAGGTCGCGGGTTTCCCGTCCTTTGACCTTGAGGCTGCCTTCCATGCTGCCCTTGTAGTAAAACGGGATGAGCCCATTGAGGCAGTGTCCCAGGGTGCTCTTGCCGCTGCCGCTGGGACCAACAATGAGGATCTTTTCGCCGGAGTAGATCTTCAGGCAGATATCATGCAGGGTAGGCACCGCCTGTGAGAAATACTGGAAGGTGAAATGGTTAAATTCGATGATGGGTTCAGGTGTCATCAGGTGAGGTTTCCGGGGTGGTATTTACCGATTATCTCACAGGTCAGCCTGTGAGGACAACTCCATCGGGAAGAATTAAAAAGATGGCAGTCAAACTTCGGCTGCCATCCATTTGCTTGAACTATGAAATGATTATTCGGCTTTTTTGCTGAGGCTGCCCTTGCGGGTGCGGGTGGCAGCGTAGGCTACCAGCAGCAGTGTGCCAATGACACCGGCGCTGATGATGTTCATCAGGCAGGCTACCGCTCCTTGGGTGAAGACCAGGTTGGCGGGTTCAGCGTAGATGACGATATCCAGTACGGGGGCGACCACCAGCCAGGCAATGACATTGCCGATGATCTGGATTATGTTGAAGGTGAGGATGTCCTTGAGCCCGAAAACGCCTTCCTCAACCCGGGTGCGTTTGAAAGCCAAGCCGAAGATGAAGCTGGCGACGCCGGAGGCGATCACCCAGCTCCACCACGGGGAGCCGTACTGCACGGCATCGCTGATGGCATGACCGATGAAAGCCATCAATCCTGCAGCGATGGGTCCAAAGAGGGCACCGAAGAATGCGCTCAGACCGTAGGCGGTCTGGAAGCTGGTTTCAGGCACCCAGGAGGGGATTTTGACATACATGAACAAAAGAGCAAAGAGTGCAGCGCCGAGACCTGCGGCAACAATGGTGCGGGTGGTGACTTTAAATAAACCTTTCATTTTATGTCCTCCTTAGATTTGATTGGGTTTTTGATATCTAAAATAATAACACCAGATAACGGCAAATGTTACAGTTGTCTGGTCAACTGGTATTTAATCGTCCCTTTTCGTTCTTATTGTTACTCCAATGTTAACCGCAATCGTTTCCCCAATGAATGGGCAGCTTTTCCCATTGTTCGCAGAGTTACTGAATTATTTTCCGGATCTAACAGGCGGTCAAGTACTATCCTGCTGGTATGCATTCTCCTGGCTAACTGCACTTTAGTTAACTTTTGATCTTTCATCAAATCAGCGATCTGGAATGCCAGGACTCTTTTAACTGCAACGGTTTCTACTTCTTCCAAAATGCCATTCTCAGCCAGGAATTCATCAAAATCACTTCCAATAAATTTATTGCTCATTTTTCACCTTTAACCTGTATCAACCTTCTTTTCGCCTACTCCATTTCTTCCTGTGGAGTCTTTTGGCTTTTCTTTACAAAACCATGCAACAGAACTCATGAGATTATTATGAATCGTAAAAATAACCCGTGCTATGCCAACACTGATCGTCGAACGCACCTCCCAAAGGTCGGGTTCAAGTTTTCTCACCATCGGCATTCCGATTGGCCAACCAAATTGAATAGTTTTAATAGCCTCGCCGATGGTTTTTCTATCTTCGATGGAAATCTGTTTTGGATCTGACAACCAATCGCGGACCGGTTCTCTTCCAGTAGAAGTTCTGAAAAACCTTACTACTAACTTAGGTTCATTGGTCACCTACATAGTGTACCAAAATAGATACATACTGTCAAGAGATTCACCTCGTAAATCAATCAACTGTTGAAGTTAATCCGTGAATTCCACGTCAACCACATCTCCTTCTCTAGCATCGAGAGTTTTTGACCCGCTGCCGTTGACCACCGCCACCTCGAGGAAACCCTCGCTGTCGATGAGCGCCACCAGCGACCCGGTATGTTTGTGCCCATAGGAGGGCGAGAGGGATTCGATGGTATGCCCCTTGAAACTCACCTTTACCGGACGCCCGTTCAGGTCCGCTGCCGGCAGGTCAGTGGTGAGGTTGCCGAATGCATCCACCACGCTGATGTGGGCGCGGAAACCGTTGGCCATTTTTTCCGCCCGCGGCATTGGGATCAACACGGGGTCGGTAAAACGCGTGCCCATGTCCTCCAGGCGCACGCCGCTGGCCAGGTGCGCCCCCGCCGGCGCGAAGATATCCCGCCCGTGGAAGGTACGGCTCACGTTCGCCAGCCAGTAACGCGGGTTGTCCAGCGCCACGAAGGTACATTCCTGCCCGGCTTTGCGCGCGTCCTCGATGAACGGCGTGAACAACCCGTTATCCGGTCCCACGAAGTACTGCGCGCCGATGCGCGCCGCCATGGGTCGGCGGTGTGTGCCTACCCCCGGGTCGACCACGGCGATGTGCACTGTGCCTGCCGGGTAGAATGGCGCTGCCCGCCACAGGGCGATGGCGCCTTCAAGGATATTCTGCGGGCTCACCTCATGGGTGATATCCGCGACCTGAACAGCGAGATTGATCGACCAGATAACGCCTTTCATGGTGGCGCCGAATCCGTCCTTGGTGCCAAAATCAGTGAGCAGGGTAATGATGGGCATGGGGATATCCTATTGGTAAACGTAATGTGATGATTATAAATTAAAACGAACTCCCTGGCAGGGATGGAGGGCCCCGCCAGGGCGCTGAAAATCAAATGATTGTTTTTATTTCGTGTTTTTCGTGTATTTCGTGGTAATCTGCCTTACCATCCCATGTTCTTGGCGTGCATGCGCTTGGCCTGCACCTTCTTGGCTTTCTTGGCTACCAGGTAGGACCCGCCCAGCAGCGCCGGCAAACCCGCCGCCCCACAGATAAGCGTGGTGGGGTCGATCGTACTCTTTGAGTTGACGCTGATGGTGTATTTTGTATCCTGCCCGGTAATGCGGTTGTCAACCGGCTCGAGTTTGAGTACGTAAACCCCTTCCGTGGGAGCAGTCCAGGCCAGCGTGCCTTCAGCGTTGACATTTGCCGGCACGGCAGCGCCGATGAGTGTGACGCCGTCCGGCTCGTAAAGCGTCAATTTGGCAGCCGAAGCCAGGTCAACCGCTTTGGTGGTAAACACGAATTGGTCACCCTGAAGGGCGGCAACTGTCAGCCAGTCCGCATCGCCTGCGCCGCACCAGTTGTGTGTCTGCGTGTCTCCAGTCTTGATCTGCCCGGCTCCTGCCAGCGAGTTATCGCCACCATCGCCAACTTCAAATTCATCGCCGCTGCACTGGATGTTGAAAGAGGTTTCCGCCTCGGGAATGGTATTGAATTCCTCGGCATTGCCCTGGTTATCCACCGCCTGCAGCCGGAACTGCATCGTCGCGCCGGGGGTACCCCAGAAGAGGAATGAGCGCGTCTCTGCATCAGGTTCATCGGGCAATTCCTGCCAATCCTCGCCGGTAATGCGATACTGAATGTTGAAATGGTCCAGCCTGTCCGCGCCGGAGAGCACCTTCCAGGTGAGGTTCACCGCACTGGAATTTACCGTCAAAGGCAGGTCGTCCAGGCGTGCTGCGGGGGGAGAGGCTTTCTCCACCACGTCAAATTCCTGCGTGATGCTGGTGGTGCCAGCCAGGTTGCGGGCTGATACCGTCCAGCTGTAAGTTCCTGCCGGGAGAACGCCAATATTCCAACTGCCGCCGTTTTGCCAATCCAGTGAATTTGCATAGTTATCCGGTCCGGTTAACTGGCTGCTGGTCTCCACACTGTCCGCAACACTCCATTGGAGGGTCAGGTCGGTGGAATCAGTGATCACTTCGGGCAGCGTCAGGTCAGCCGGTTCGGGGGGCACAATGCGCGGCATCACCCGCAGTGAACCAGCGGTTGCCGCGCCAATGACATTATCCGATAGGTCTGCATCGCCGTTCTGGAAGAGCTCCGGCAGCCCGCTGAATTCAGTTTCGGGGTAAAGAACGGCGGAAACACCCGCGCCTACCTGGATCGAAAAAGTATTGTCAAGGAAATTGGTCGGCAGCGCCGCCAGGTTGGGATAATCAGCAACATCGAATACCTGGCAAATGCCGTGGAAATCAGCGGCGGTAAAAAGCGCCGCCTGGTTTTCCGCGACGGTGCATACCGGGGGCTGCGACGGGCAGGAATATGCCTTGGTCAGTTCGGTTAATCCTTGTGTGCCATCAGAGAACTTGCCGGCTTCATCCTGTACCTTGATTGAAAGGAATAACTTACCATCCGGGATGTTAGCGGCACACAGGTCAATATCCTGGGTGAACGGCGAGGTGATGATCTCATCACCGATTGCCGTCCAGCTGCCGCCCGTGTTGTAGTAAAGCTGACCGCGCCACACCTTCACATCATCCTTCATCCATCCGCTCACGTTGAGAGTGGGCGAAGTGATAGTAGAGTAAGGCGAGGGACCGGTAATGCCACCGGTGGGGGTTTCGGCATCCGCATTGGCGGAGACATACTTGTTGCCCGGCATGCACTGGCTGCCCAATTCAGGGTAAGCCTGGGCTTCGGTGCACAGGCGCGGGCGCCCGCCGTTGACGGTCACCTCGTCAAAAACGATATCCACCGAGGTGCCCCAATAGGAGGTGGAATTGGTATGCACATGGAAATGCAGGTGATTCCCAGAGGAATAACCGGTATCATCCGCGTTGCCCAGGAATTGCCCCTGGACGACCTGCGCCCCAATATGACGCAGCGCGGTTGGGATGCTGTTCTGTGCCAGGTGTAAATACACCTGATAGGTGGTGGGAGTAGTGCTGGTGTCTTCCAGGATGACGTAGTTCGCCTTGGTGGTATTGCCGTTCTCGTTATCCCAAACCACGTATTTTACAGTTCCGCGGCGCGCGGCGCGTACCGGGAACATGGTGCCGTTGGCAAAGTCAAAAGCATAGAGGCAGGTGGATGGGCAGGATTTATAAGTATATACATGCCCAATCGAGCCGGTGAGGTAAACCGTCTGCCCGTTCGTCCAGGGCAGGTGGTAACCGGTGTAGACCATGGGGTCTTTTGGCAACTGCTGCACGGCCGGCATGTAATGATCACGCACATCCGCTGAAAGCATATTATCGGGAATAGCCTGCAACTCCTGCGCGAAATTGGTGTCCGCCTGGAAAACGATCCGCCAGGGGCTTTCCGCACCGGTCGTTTTGTGGGCGATGATCAGCCCGGGTTCACCGGACTGCACCAGCCCTGTCTGCTGATCCACAAGCGCGATCCACACCAGCGCCAGTGATTTGTCTTTTGAATAATCCACGTGATCGATGGTGATGCGGTAAATGAGAAAAGCGAGGATATCCTCGC
>CAZAAJ010000031.1:0-28975 GCA_964483135.1 uncultured Anaerolinea sp.
ATTTCTTTGACAATAACGCCATCTTCCCTTAAAATAGTAAGGTTGTAAACATCTCAGAATAGAGAAGGGCTTCCGTTCATGAAAGAATATTCGACCGAGAAAATTCGAAACGTTGTTCTGGCATCCCACTCTGGTGCCGGTAAGACAATCCTGTGCGAGGCTTTTCTACATTTCACTGGCGCAACCACCCGCATGGGAAGAATTGAAGATGGAACAACTGCTTCCGACTTCGATGATGAAGAAATACGGCGCTCGATTTCTATTTATACCTCTGTGATCCCGGTAGAGTACCGCGATCATAAGATCAACTTTTTGGATACGCCTGGATATACAGACTTCCTTGGTGAGGTCATCTCAGCCATGCGCGTGGCTGACAGCGCTCTTATTCTCGTTGATGCGGTCAACGGGTTGGAAGTAGGAACTGAGTTAGCCTGGCAGTATGCGAGCAAATTCAAGCTGCCGCGCTTTTTAGTTGTCGATAAGATGGATCGCGAGAATGCAAATTTTGCCAAATCGCTGGCCTCGGTTGAGGATTTTGCCGGCTCTGAAACCCGGTTAATCCCCGTCCAGTTACCCTGGGGTGAAAAGCAGGCTTTCCAGGGTGTGATTGACCTGATCAGTATGAAAGCTTACAAAGGCGATGGCAAAACGGCTGTCGAAATTCCTGCTGAGTATAAAGCTGCAGCAGACGATGCCCATATGAAACTCGTGGAAGCAGCCGCCGAGGGTGACGATACTCTTCTTGAGAAATACCTCGATTCGGGCTCATTGTCTGATGAGGAAATTATTAAAGGTCTCAAGAGTGTTATTCGCTCCTGCGCCTATGCCCCTGTATTGGTTGCTGCCGGTTCCAATGGCACCGGCTCCCTTAAATTACTTGACGCTATCATCGACCTGATGCCTTCACCGCTTGAAATCCCTGTAGTCATTGCCAAAGGAAAAGCAGGTGATGAATCCCTAACCGCCAAGGATGACGGTCCCCTGGCTATCTATGTCTGGAAGACCACTGCTGATCCTTTCGTGGGTAAGCAAACTTTCTTCCGGGTTTATTCTGGCGTGGTCACCCCGGATTCCCGCTTATGGAATCTCACCAAAGAGCACGAAGAACGCCTGGGAACAGTAAACATCCCGCGCGGCAAGGATTCATTCCCGGTAAAGGTCGTTCATTCCGGCGATATCTGCATTGTTCCAAAGCTGACCGAGACATCAACATCAAATACCCTTTGCGATAAGAATCACCCGCTTACTCTGCCAGTACCGGAATACCCGCATGCGTTGTACCGTGTAGCCCTCTTCCCTAAAACCCAGGCTGATTCAACCAAAATTTCCTCCACTTTGCATCGGTTGTGTGAAGAGGATATGACGCTCACTTTTTATAACGATAACACCACCTTGCAGACAATTCTCCAGGGTATGGGTGATCAGCATATCGATGTTGCTATCCGCCGGGCTGAAGCCAAGTTCCAGGTGGGCATCAACGTTGCTGAACCCAAGGTTCCCTACCAGGAGACCATAACCAAGTCAGCATCAGCCATGCACCGTCACAAGAAACAAACCGGCGGCTCCGGGCAGTTTGGTGAAGTCCACCTCAAAGTAGCCCCTATTACTGACAAGGATTTCGATTTTACCTGGGATGTGTTTGGTGGCGCAGTTTCACAATCCTACGCCTCCTCCATTCAAAAAGGTATTCAGAGCGTCATGAAAGAAGGCGTCATCGCCGGTTACCCGGTCTCAGGCGTCACAGTCTCAGTCTTTGACGGCAAGGAACATCCCGTCGATTCAAAACCAATCGCCTTCGAGGTTGCCGGACGCGAAGCCTTCAGACAGGCTGTCAAGGATGCGAATCCAGTGTTACGCGAACCCATCATGATGGTACGCATCACTGTCCCCGAAGCCAATATGGGCGACGTCATGGGCGATCTCAATACCCGTCGTGCGCGCATCCAGGGCATGGAAACCGAGCATGGTCACTCAGTGATCACTACCACCGTTCCCCTGGCTGAAATGCTGCGCTACACTACCACCTTGCGCTCTATCACCGGTGGTCGCGGGCTGTTCACCATGGAATTCGACCACACTGAGGTCGTTCCAGCCCATATCGCTCAAACTGTCATCGATGCCCGCACCAAAGAACTGGAAGCCAAGAAGGAAGAATAATCCTTTTTACAAAACAAAGCTGGGCGGGATGAACCCGTCCGGCTTTTTGTTTTTTAAGATGGTGCTTGACGTGCCATAATGCTTTTGATATGGTTAATCGACAATGGATGCTAATTTTCTTGAAGATACCTGGGATAAACTCCTCTCGCGGGATTCTTCCCTCATCCGGCTGACCTTCGCCTCCCTGGATGAGGCCAGTCAGATGATTGTTGTTGAACACCTTCATAAGATGAGCAACGAACCCGGATGGCATCCTGAACAGGTCCTTTCAGCTCTCGCTGCCCTCCAGGCGATCAATGAATGAGGAAATATGGACATCAGTGAACTGACCAGAAAAATGAATGAATTTGTCACCGCCAAAGGTTGGTATCTACCAACAAGCCCGAAACCCCAAACCCCGCGCAACCTGGCAATTTCCCTCTCGCTGGAAGCCAACGAGGTTCTAGAGCATTTCCAATGGGGCGAAAACACCAAAGATGCCAAAGAACTCAGTTCAGAATTGGCGGATGTCGCATTATACTTGCTGCAGTTAGCCAGCGTTTCTGGGATCGATCTTGAAAAGGCAATCCTCGAAAAACTGGAACAGAATTACAAACGTGATTGGACTCATTAACGCTTTCCCAAGCGAATCCAGGTAGATTGGCAGGAATCAAACAATGAACATCGAAAAACTCACCACCCGAAAAGAAAACTATTCCGAATGGTATAACCAGGTGATCCAACGCGCCGAGCTGGCGGATTACGCGCCTGTTCGCGGCTGCATGGTTGTCCGTCCGCATGGCTGGGCATTGTGGGAAAACATCCAGCACTCCCTGGATACGCGCTTCAAAGCCACCGGTCACGTGAACGCGGCATTTCCCTTGTTAATCCCCATGTCCTTCCTTGAAAAAGAAAAGGAGCATGTCGAAGGGTTTTCGCCTGAACTGGCAATCGTTACCATCGGCGGCGGTGAAAAATTGGAAGAACCGTTGGTGGTCCGCCCCACTTCCGAAACCATCATCGGGTACATGTATTCCAAGTGGATCAAAAGCTATCGCGACCTGCCGTTGTTGATCAACCAATGGGGCAACGTGGTCCGCTGGGAAATGCGCACCCGCCTCTTTCTGCGTACCCTCGAATTTTACTGGCAGGAAGGACACACCGCCCATGCCACTGAGAAAGAGGCTGTCGAAGAGACCATGCGCATGCTCGACACTTACACCCGCTTCGCCATAGATGATGCTGCCGTTCCTGTGATCCCCGGACGTAAAAGCGCATCCGAAAAGTTCGCCGGCGCAGTGAATTCATTCTCCATTGAAGCCATGATGGGAGATACCAAAGCCTTGCAGGCTGGTACATCCCACATGCTCGGGCAAAACTTTGCCAAAGCCTTTAATATTCAATACTCTGACGAGACCAATAACATGCAATTCTGTTGGACAACTTCCTGGGGTGTCTCCACTCGCTTCATCGGCGCGATCATCATGACCCACGGCGATGACCAGGGTCTGATCCTCCCGCCAAAGCTAGCCCCCATTCAAATCGTGATCATCCCAATTTACAAAAATGACGAGGAACGCAGCAAGGTTATGCCCATGGTTGAAACCCTGAAAACATCGCTCTCTGACCTGCGCGTTAAAGTGGATGACCGTACTGAAGTTACTCCGGGGTTCAAGTTCAATGATTGGGAGATGCGCGGTGTTCCCCTGCGATTGGAAGTTGGCCCCAGGGATGTCGAAAAGAATTCCGTTATGGCTGCCCGCCGCGATATCTCGGGTCGCGAGGGTAAATCATTCCTTTCGATGGAACAGGTGCACAAGCAGGCAGTCGACCTTTTAGCGGAAATCCAATCCTCCATATTAAGCCGGGCAATTGCGTTCCGCGATTCCCACATTCACGAACCCGGTAATTACGAAGAATTGAAGACTATTGTTGAAGATGGCTGGGCTTATTCCTGGTGGTGCGGCGATCCGGCTTGTGAAGCCAAAGTCAAGGAAGATACCAAGGCAACAACCCGTTGTATCCCATTGGATCAACCTGGTGGTAAAGGGAAATGCATCGTGTGCGGCAAGGATGCCCATGAAAAGGTGCATTTTGCCAAAGCTTATTAACCTGTATGCCTGCGATTGAGATCTCCCGACTGCGTTCAAAGATCAATTTGCTGATGCAATTGATTGATGAGCCTGCTCAGTTGCTGCCGGAATTAACCAGGTTCTACGAATCCTACTCAGACCTTACTTTTCAATCCGGTCTTTACTCGGTCAGAGCCGGCGATTTGCCCGCTTACCGGACCCCTGTCCTGTTGAACCGTGAACTCGAAAATGCTTTTTCAAGGATATCTACAAATGCTCCTCAAAAAGCCCTCCCAATAATTGACTTACTGGCAGAAAAACCTCAGTTTGAACCTCGTCAATTAGCTTGCACATTACTCGGTACTTTACCCTCCGAATACTTCAAAGAAGTAACACGGCGAATATCCGCATGGGCAATTGCTGCCGGAGACTCTGAAGACTTGGTCTGGATCTTCAAACTGAGTACAAAAAGGATACGTGTGGAGTCGCCGGATATTTGGTTGGATCTGCTCGAGACCTGGTTGGAATCGACCGATCCTGGAAATCGTCGCATTGCAGCCCTTGGGTTGACCTCAATGATCAATGATGCCAGCCTCACCAGCCTTCCCCTTATATATAAACACCTTAAGCCACTTTTGCTTGAATCCAACCCAAAAACGCTGCCTTATCTTGAATCCATGCTTGAAAAGCTCATTCAAAAATCTGAAAAAGAGACCGTCTTCTTTATCAAACAGGTGCTTCGCCAATCCCAGGATCCGCTGTTGACCCGCATGATCAGGCGAAACCTGTCGCTTTTTTCTTCAGAAGGGCAGGAATCTCTCCGGACCTTCCTGCGTGCAATGTGACCTGGCAGTGGGGAGTATCCTGTGGGGAGTATCTTCTCACCTGTTGCTTCCTCTGGTATAATTCCGAACATGACTAGACCTGCCTGCGGGGTCCCTGCGGGTATGGAGACGGTTAAATTTGAACAGGAGTAAATGTCATGGCTTTAACAATTGAAGAGAAACAAAAATTGATCGCTGAGTACCATATCCACGATTCTGACACCGGTTCAGCCGATGTGCAAATTGCACTGCTGACTACCAGGATCAAACAACTTACCGAGCATCTGCGCGTGAACAAGAAAGACCAATCCTCACGCCGCGGTTTGTTACAGATGGTAGGAAAGCGACGCCGGCTGCTGGCATACCTGCGGCGGACTGATTTCCCGCGCTTCACTGCCATCACCGAAAAGTTGAATATCCGCACCCGGTAACGCATAAGAAACGAGTAGATGGAGGCAAAAACCATCTGCTCGTTTTAAAATTGCCGCCAATGCGGAATTAGCCGCCGGTTGGGTATTGAAAAATGGTGAGGACTTACGCGTCCCCGGCTTTTTTCAGTTCCTAACCAGGCGGGAAACCTACAAGGGAGTAATTATGAAACCAGAAAGTAAGAAATTTATCACCACCGTCGGTGGGCGTCCTTTGACGTTCGAAACCGGCAAACTCGCTGCCCAGGCTGGCGGCGCAGTGACAGTTCAATTTGGCGATACCGTCGTTTTTGCCGCTGCCACCATGGGCAATGAACCCCGTCTTGGCCAGGATTTCTTCCCTCTCACGGTGGAATACGAAGAAAGAATGTATGCCGGCGGTCGCATCCCCGGTTCCTTCTTCCGCCGTGAAGGACGACCCGGTACGGATGCCATCCTCATTTCACGCCTGACCGACCGCCCGCTGCGTCCGCTCTTCAACCAGGCGATCCGCAATGAAGTACAGGTCGTCATGTTCTCACTCTCCGCTGACCTTGAAAACCCGTTGGACGTTCTGGCCATTAATGCAGCCTCAGCTTCATTGATGATCTCGGATATCCCCTGGGGAGGTCCGGTTGGCGCAGTGCGCGTCGGACGATTAAACGGAGAACTCATCCTTAATCCCACCTATGCACAAATTGATGAATCCGATCTGGACCTTCGTATTGCCGGCACTTCTGACGCCATCCTCATGGTCGAATCTGGTTCCAATGAAATCGATGAAGAGAGTATGGTATCTGCTCTTCTCTTTGGCCACCAGGCAATTCAGGCGATCACTGAAGTCCAACTGCAAATGGCAAAAGAGATCGGAAAAACCAAACGTGAAGTAACTCTCTACACTTTGGATGAATCGCTGGTTGAAAAAATGTTCAATCGCGCTTCTGCTGAAATAAATGATGCTCTTGAAGCACCCCATACCAAACACGAATTACAGGATGCCCTCGATGCTTTGAGAGGATCCGTGATCATTGAATACACCAATCCCGAGGATATTGAAGAGATCGCCCAATACAAGGAAGCCTTCGAAGAAGTCCTCAAACGTGTGGTTCGTTCCCGCATTCTCGACCAGCACAAACGCCCCGATGGCCGCGACCTGACCCAGATCCGCCCGATCTGGTGTGAGGTGGGCATCAGCCCGCGTGCGCATGGCTCAGGTCTTTTCACCCGCGGTGAAACCCAGGTGATTACCCTGGCCACTTTGGGAACTCCCAAGGAAGCCCAAGAAATCGACACCCTGTCTCCCAATGATTCAAAACGTTACATGCACCATTACAATTTCCCGCCCTACTCCACTGGTGAAGTTAAACGTATGGGTGGTCAGTCCCGCCGCGAGATCGGGCATGGTGCACTGGCTGAACGTGCGCTCTTGCCAGTGATTCCCCCTGAGTCTGAATTCCCTTACACCCTGCGCCTGGTGAGCGAAGTCCTTGCATCCAATGGCTCTTCCTCAATGGCGTCAGTATGCGGTTCCACCCTCGCCCTAATGGATACCGGTGTACCTATTAAAGCTCCGGTAGCCGGGGTTGCTATGGGTCTGATCATGGAAGGCGATAAATTCGTCGTCCTCACCGATATTCAGGGTGCTGAAGATCATCTTGGCGACATGGACTTCAAAGTTGCCGGTACCACCAAGGGCATCACCGCCCTGCAAATGGACATCAAGATCAAGGGGATTACTCCTGAGATCATGCGCCAGGCACTCGCCCAGGCACACGATGCCCGCATATTCATCATCGACCAGATGCTGGATGTGATCCCTGTTCCACGCCCCGAATTACGCTCTTTTGTCCCGCGCATTTCCACCATGAAAGTACCCGTCGAGAAGATTGGTGCCATCATCGGACCGGGAGGAAAGATGATCCGCGCTTTGCAGGAAGAAACCAACACCAAGATCGATATCGATGATGACGGTACCGTCTTCATCGCTGCCACTGATGGCAAAAATGAAGCCATGGTTCGCGAACGTATCCTGGCCTTAACTGAATCTGCCCGGATTGGTCAGATCTACACCGGCAAGGTTGTCCGTGTGGCTGATTTTGGCGCTTTCGTTCAGATCCTGCCCGGTATCGACGGCATGGTTCACATTTCTCAACTAGATTCTGTCCGTGTTGAAAAGGTGGAAGATGTTGCCAAGATGGGCGATGAATTGACCGTGATGGTGACCGCAATCGATGACGCTGGCAAGATCCGACTTTCCCGCCAGGCAGTCCTCGAAGGCTGGACCCCTGAAGAAGCCCTGGAACATGACAAGGGCGGACGCAGCGGCGGCGGAAGACCCCGCCCAGGTGGTGGTGATCGCCGTGGTGGAAGTGGACGCGATAGCCGCCCGAGCGGTGGTGATCGCCGGCCGCCCAGAAACAACTACGGTGGTGGCGACCGCAATTCAAATTCCAGTCATTAACCCGAATAGCATGAGATCAATAACCCCGGTTTTCCGGGGTTTTTAAATTTCTGAAGTTGGTAATTTCGGCATTTCAGGTCCGGCAACCTTCAGGAGTTCCGCCAGTGCAGCTCGCATGGCGACCCGATCATCCCATGGATACTCCACCGTCCCAAAGCACATCGATTGTTCATGCCCCTTGCCGCAGGCGATCACTAAATCACCCGGACCTGCAAGTGCCAGTCCTTTGCGGATCGCATCCCCCCTGTCGGGCACCCGGAAGAAGTTCACCCCCTCGTCCCCGCCGGCTCGGGTGGCAGCCCCGGCCATTTCCACCAATATATCATCCAGTGATTCGGTACGGGGGTCTTCAGCAGTCAATACGGAAAAATCCGCCATTTGAACTGATACATCCGCCATCAACTTGCGTTTTTCACGGTCGCGCAAACCTGCAGAACCAAAGATAGTAATGACCTTCCCTTTCGTCATCTCCCGCGCAGTCTCAATAGCCACTTTCAAAGCATTGGGGGTATGCGCGAAATCCACAATGGCGGTGAAGGGCTGACCCAGTTCGATCACTTCCATCCTGCCGGGAACTCCGGCCAGGGCCTTGATTCCGCGGGCTGCGATCTCCGGGGTAATCCCCAACCCGATCACAGTAGCAGCTAAGGCTGCCAGGCAATTGGACACATTAAATGTGCCGGGGATATTGCACTCTATCAATTGATTGGTAGATTCTCCCCTGGCTATGAAACCCAATCCCTTCGGAAAATGCCGGATATCTTCTGCGTTAATATCCCCTTTGCCATCTGTGCTATAAGAAATTTTTCTTGTCTTTGAAATTCCGCGTAATGGAAGATAGGACCGGTCATCTGCGTTGAGCACTGCCAGGCGCGGATTCCCCTGCGGCTTTTCTACTGTTTCCGCCAGCATTTGGAATAAACGCCCCTTCGCTGCCAGGTAACCTTCATAGGAGCCATGAAAATCAAGATGCTCATGAGTGATATTGGTCACCACCGCGATATCATATTCGCAGCCGTCCACCCGGTGCTGCGCCAGTCCGTGAGACGTCGTTTCCAGAACTACATGCGTCAACCCGGCTGCCACCATGCGCGTTAAATAATCCTGTATTTCAGTAGCTTCCGGCGTGGTCACGTGAAACCCCGTATCCAGAGTTACATCACCGATGATGGCGTTCACCGTCGTGATCAGTCCGGCCTTTATACCTGCGGCAATCAGGATTTGGTAGATCAGGTTTGAAGTGGTTGTTTTTCCATCGGTGCCGGTAACACCGATGACCGTTAGCTTTCGCCCCGGGTGATCGTAAAATCCTGCGGCCAGGTGGGCAATCGCCTCGCGTGTATTATCAACCTGGATATACGGCGCGCCACAATCGATATTTTTCCGCTCCCCCACCACTGCCACCGCACCATTCGCCACCGCTTTACCGATGAAATCATGCCCATCAGTATTGATCCCCGGGAAGGCAACAAAAATGTGACCGGGCTTTACCTCTCGTGAATCAAAGGAAATTCCTGAAACGAGACAGTTGGAAATATCCCCCCTGACTTCATAGCTCAGCGGCAAGTCGTTGATCAATTCTTTAAGATACTTGGTTCGAGTCATCTATTTAAATAATTAAAGGTTCACCATTATAAAGTGAACCTTTAATAAAAATTACTATCGTAAAGTTTCGCGAAGGTTCTGCATCTGGTTGACCACAGAGCCATCGATTACTTTGTCGCCGACCCGCAGGATCAACCCGCCCAGGATATTGGGGTCAACAACAAATTTGACTTTTGCGCTGGAGCCCAGTTTTTTCATTACATCTTCCGAAACGGTTTTCTTCTCAGACTCTGTCAGGGGTAGAGCACTGGTCACATCGGCTTCGGTCCCTTCCAGGTCAGCCCCTTCTAGAATAACAACCTTGCCGGCTTTTACCCCGGAGAAGAATTCATCCACCAGGGCTCGATGGTGTTTCTCATCCAGCGACTCACCGATGATCTTTTGGGCAGCTGCAATCGCCAAAGCTGATACATGCACCCTCAATTCGTTAAGCGCACGTTCTTTCTCAGTCTCGATCTCAACCAGGGCAGCTTTACGAAGATTTGCAATTTCAGCCTCAGCAGTTGAACGTACATCGCGGTTAGCGCTTTCTGCTTTTTCGGTAGCCTCGCGGATCATTTGGGCTGCTTTCCCCTGCGTTTCAACCATCAGGGCTTCGGCATCCTTTTCAGCATTTGCCCGTGCATCTGCTGCCACCTGGGCATCTTCAAGACCTTTTTCGATCTTTTCACGCCTTTTCTGCAGCATATTCATTAAAGGTTTATAAACCCAGGCGATCAATACCACCATGATGATGGCAAAATTGAGAACCTGGACAATTAAGAAACCGAGATTAAGTCCTAGTTTTTCCAAGGTATACTCCTCCTGCCCGGGTTAAAGAACAAACAGCATCAGGAATGCAATGACAAGGCAGTAAATGGCAATGGCTTCAGAGAAGGCAATACCGAGGATCATGTTGGTAAACAGGTTTCCATACGTATCCGGGTTTCGCGCCATTCCCTCAAGCGCTCCCTGCACGCTCAGACCGATACCCACACCAGCGCCTGCTGCGCCGATCATGGCCAGACCTGCTCCAATAAATTTTGCTGCTAAAACGATATCACCAGACATAATAACAAGCCTCCTCGAATTGGTTGATTTCTGATTATTGCGCGTGCTCTTCTTCTCCGCCGTGTCCCTGCGTAGCCTGTGCCATGAAAACCATGGTCAGCAATCCGAACACGAACGCCTGGATTACACCGATGAACAACTCGAACATCATGATCATGGATGGCACGAATACCGGGATCATCACCCCGACCAATGCCAGCAGCACCATCCCCGCGAACATATTACCGAACAACCTGAATGCAAATGACAGGATTTTTGCGAATTCGGAGATCGTCTCTAGGAGTCCCACTATGAAATCCATGAAACCCAGTAAAGGTTTTTTGAACATCGTACTGAAATTAAGGAATTTACCAAAATAGTGGAAACCCTGCGCCTGCACGCCGATCACTTGGGTCATCAAGACCGAAATTAATGCCAGGGCTGCGGTGAAATTGAGATCAGTTGAAAGGGCACGGGCGAAAGGAGTTAAAATATATCCGCCTTGTTCGGCTTTCTGGTTGATCACTGTTGACCAGGTAGCTCCCAGTGATTGAATTTGATATCCATGTTCGGATTCTTCCAACAGACCTACCGTTTCAAACCCCGGGATCAACTTAATCAAATTTGCAAAAAGAACAATGATCAGGATCGTGGCAAACCAGGGAAACACCTTTTTGGCATACTTGCCAGCTGTGGATTCTGTCATGTTATACAGTGAGTCAACCAGCATATCAAAGGCTCCTGCTATCCCTTTTGGCGCCAGTGTATCTTTTTTAACTCCCCTTTTCACTAAGAAAGCAATGACAATGATCACGACATCCATCAGGAGCATCGCAACCATGGTATTGGTGATTTTGAAATCCCCAATCACCGGTAGAGTAAATAAAGTGCCAGTGATTGTTTCAGGAGCAACCTGGATATGAGGTTGAACTGGTTTTATAAGTATGGTGCCGATCACGCTTAAAATGATAAAGCCCAGAACGATCCAACGTTTTGTTCCCCATCGCCACTTACGAGTTTTTTCCAACGCCATCCTCCTTGCCAGGATTTTCTTCCGGTTTGATTGTTCTTACGCGTGATACTGCTTTCCTTACAAGGAAAACCATCGTAATGATCGATACAGGAATGCTTGCTACCAACAGCCCGACCGTAAACCACGGTTTTGTCCCATAGCGGTCATCCAATGCCAGTCCACCAAAAACCGCCGTCAGGACGATTAGGAGTGTCAGCACACCCACCTGACCTGTCAGCGCAGCAATGACCATGTTGCGGGTATTGTTTTGTTTGTCAGAGGTCGGTTTTTCTGGCATCGTCATGATGGAAAATTATATCATAGGGAATTTAAATGCTACCAGCTGCCGTAGATGCAAATCCAAACCACGGAGTGAGTACCACGCCCAGGACAATGACTGCAAGAACACAAACTACCAGGGTGATTTTCCACTGAAGCGAAACCTTATCCAGGGAAAATTCTGTTTGGGGTTCATCCACATACATCAATTTCAATACCCGGAGATAGTAGTAAAGACTGATAACCGAATTTACGATTCCAACAACCGCCAACCATGCCAGTTTGGAATCAATGGCAGCCCCAAAGACCAGCAGCTTGGCGAAGAAACCTCCAAACGGGGGAATCCCTCCGAGGGAGAGCAATCCAACCAGGATTGCCAGGGCTGCCAATGGAGAGCGTTTCTGCAGCCCGGCGAACGAACTCAACTCGGCGTTACCCGCTGACCTTTCCACCCAGCCGATTAACGCAAATAACATCAGGTTCGTCAACAGGTAAACCATCAGGTAATAAACCACCGAGGTATATCCGAAAGTTGTTCCGGCTGCGACCCCAACGAGCATATATCCCGCTTGGGCAATGGACGAATAGGCCAGCAGGCGTTTAAAGTTCTTTTGTGGGATGGCGACAAGGTTACCGCCAAACATGCTGGCTATCGCGATGACCGCGATCAGCAGCTGCCAGATGAAGGCGTGTTCTGCCCCAAACAGGATAGCCATCAGCCGCAGCATGATTGCAAACCCGGCAGCCTTTGATGCTGTCGACAGGAAACCGGTTACCGGCGTGGGTGCCCCCTCATAAACATCCGGCGCCCACCAGTGATAGGGCACCGCGCTGATCTTGAATGTGAACCCAGCCAGGACAAACAACACCGCCCCAACGAGCCCGGCGATGGGAACGTTCGCAGCTTTCACCGCAGCATAGATGTGATCGATGCGGGTAGTTCCACCCATCCCATACAGGATGCTGAAACCAAAGACCATGATCGCCGAAGCCAGCCCTCCAAAGAGGAGATACTTGATTCCGGCTTCAACCGAGTGCTCGTTATTTACTTTCGCCCCCGCAAGAACATACAGTGGGATGGACGCGATCTCTATGGCCAGGAATAACATGATCAGATCCCCAGCTGACGCCATGAATGACATGCCGATCGCGGAAAAAACCAGCATCGCGTAGAACTCAGGACGATTCTTAACAAGTCCTTCGGTCTCGGCAAAAATGGCAGTCAGGCTCACACCAACCAGGAAGAGTATGCGGAAAAGAAAACCTGCGCTGTCCAGACGCAGCATACCACCCCACAAAAAAATCGGGTCAGTTCCCGGTCTTGAAAAAAGGAATGCCAGGACAATGATCAAAGCACTTCCAATTGCGGTAACCCAGCTGAGGCAGCAATTAATCCGTTCATTTTTCAGTAAGCTTAATGTCAGTAATAAACCCGCAAGCACCAGCATTCCCAATTCGGGGAGAATGGCGAGGAACATCTGGGATTGGAAGAATGCCATTACGCGCCTCCCAGCAATGCCAGGATATGCCCTACCCCGGCCTGGATGGTCGGCGTGAGGATGGACGGGACCAGACCAATCAATATCATGATGAGTGAAAGTCCTATAACCACGATCTTGTCACGCAGGGTGATATCCGTTAGTCCAGGCTTGATCGCTTCAGGCGTTTCCCCAAAGAAAACTCGCCTGACAACCAGCAGGATATATGCCGCAGTGACAACAATGGATATCGCAGCAATTATCGCGGATATCGGGTATGTTTTCCATGCCCCAATGTAAATGGGCATTTCAGCCACGAAACCTGAGAAACCCGGCATACCCATTGAAACAAGACCGCCAACCACAAAACCGACCATTGCAATCGGCATGAATTTATACAGCCCGCCGAGTTCCCCAAGGTTACGGGTATGTGCCCGATCGTACACCATCCCGACAATGGAAAAGAATAGCGTCGTCATAATCCCATGTGAGAACATCTGCAAACCGGCTCCTGTCAATCCCTCCGGCGTGAGGGTGGCGAAACCAATGAAGACCAGTCCCATGTGCGAAACAGAGGAAAAGCCGATAACGTACTTGAAATCCGTCTGGATCATGGCAATGAAAGCTCCATACACCACGTTGATGGTCGCCAGGATGATCACCAGCGGCGCCCAAAATCGCATCCCGTCCGGTAGCAGCATCAACCCGGCTCGCAAGGCGGCATATGCGCCAACTTTCATCTCAACGCCAGCCAGCAACATTGAGACTGCTGTCGGGGCTGCCACATGCCCATCCGGAGCCCAGCTGTGAAACGGGAAAAGACCACCAAGAATTCCAAAACCGATGAAGATGAACGGGAACCAGAGCCGCTGGAATTCCAGCCCAAAACCAGCTTTTTCCAGTTCCAGCAGGTTAAAGGTATGCAACCCGGATTGGAAATAGACGGCCAGCACACCCACCAATGCAACCATCGACCCCAGGAACAGATACAAGGTTAACTTCATCCCGCCGTATTCCTTCGTCTTTGGGGATCCCCACATGACGATCATTAAATACTTGGGGAAAACTGCGAGTTCAAAGAAGAAGAATAGCTGGAAAAGATCCAGGGAAGCAAAAACACCAAATACGCTGGCTGCCAGGAACATCAGGAAAGAAAAGTACTCCCGTGCCCGATCAGCGGTTTGCCAGGTCACAAGCACTCCTGACAGTACAATAATCCCAGCCATCAGCTCCAGCATAACGCTGATGCCATCGACCCCCACGTGATAGGAGATTCCCAGCGCCGGCAGCCAGTTCATTTTTTCGATGAATTGATAACCTGCTGACGATTTATCATAGGCGAAAAAGAGCCCGACGGAGAGCAGGAATGTAATCAGCGCGGATGCAAGGCTCAACCACCGTATCAGGCTTAGTTTTTTGGCAGGGATTGCCAACAGCACAACCCCGGTTACCAGGGGAAGCAGGATCAGGATACTCAGCCAGGGAATCTGCATCATGCCACTCACACCCATGCCATTACTGCCCGGTTGATCACATCCACGATCCAGGATGGCCAAAGACCAATCGAGAGGATTAATAGGATTAGCGGTGTTGCCACCAGAATCTCGCGTACGGAAATATCAGATAGTTTTCCAGCCCATTGCTCGTTGAGTGGTCCGTGCAAGACAAGCTTAAGCGCTTTCAATACGTACACACCAGTGAAAAGTAATCCGATCATGCTTATCGCCGTGAAGAGCGTGAGGATCGGCCAGGTTCCCCGCACGATCATGAACTCCGAAACGAAACCGTTCAACCCGGGCAATCCCAATGATGCCATCGACATGAAAAGCAGGATCGATCCATAAACTGGCAGGATGGCAAATAAACCGCCAAAATCTTCAAGCATTCGGGTGTGGGCGCGGTCATAAAGGACCCCGACCAAAAAGAACATCCCCGCTGCTGTCAGTCCGTGATTGAACATTTGCAGCACTGCCCCATTGACAGCAATGATAGCACTCTGCCGTAAAGCCTCGTCTGTGGTCCCTCCTACGAAAGCTGCCGCTGCGATTGCCAGTACGACGAAACCCATATGATTGATGGAAGAATACGCCACCAATCGTTTAAAGTCCTTTTGCGCGGCAGCCGAGAAAGCCCCAAACACGATGGCTGCCACTGCCAGCACAGCCAGCCATACAGCATACCGGTGCGATTCAACTGGGAATAATGGCAGCACCAGACGCAGGAATCCATATGCGCCTAATTTCAACAACACGCCTGCCAGGATCATAGAGCCGGCAGTTGGGGCTTCAGTATGCGCATCCGGCAGCCAGGTATGGAAAGGCCATACCGGTACTTTTACCGCAAATGCAACCACGAACGCCCAGAACGCAATTGCCTTTACTGTTTCCAGCGGAAGTCCAAATAACGTTCCTGAGGACGTGGATAAGACTGGCCAGGTTTGGAAAATCGTGACCAGGTCAAAAGTGCCGCTGACCATCCCGATCATCTGGATCGCCAAAAGCAACCCAAGCGAACCCCCCATCGTAAACAGGATGAATTTTAGAGACGCGTAATTACGCTTTTCGCCGCCCCACTGGTTGATGAGGAAGTACATTGGCACTAACCCGATCTCCCAAAAAACAAAGAATAGCAACAGGTCTAGGCTGACGAATACCCCCAACATACCGGTTTCAAGCAGCAGGAACAGGATCATGAACGCTTTGACGTGGTCTATGATATTGAAGGCAGTTAAGATAGCCAGTGGTGTGAGTAATGTGGTCAGCAGCACCATCACCAGTGAAATACCGTCCACTCCAAAATGGAGCGATGAATGGATTGCGTCAAACCAGCTCAATTGAACCTGGAACTGGAAGGGTTGTGCAGAATTACGATCGAAAGCAAACCACAACCAGGCAGTTAACACCAGTGGAACCAAACTGACAGCCAACGTAGACCACCGGAGCAAACTTAACTTTTTTGATGGTAAGGCAAGCATCAAAACCCCGCCAGCGAGCGGAATAAATGTTATTAGAAGTAATATTGCCGAGTTAAAATCCATTTAATCCCTGTCAAAAGGCGGACGCCAGGTAGATCACGATCATGCCGGTGATCACCAGGAAAAGTACCGCCAGCCCCATGTAATGTTGAACCTTGCCGTTTTGAAGCCTGCTGAACAACCTCCCTGATCCTTTGGTACCTGTCGCAATGCCATCGCCTGCTCCATTTACAACAGGCAGGTCAAACCCGAATCGCAGTAGTTTTCCCAGCCACAGCCCTAATCGACCGATGGCGTGGAGAAAACCATCAATGAGCTTCTTGTCGATAAACTCGTAAGAAACTTTTTCCGCGAACCAGGTAGCCGGACGGATGAATACCAGGTCGTAAAACTCATCCACCCAGTATTTATGCTGCAGCAGTGTAAAAACAGGTCCCAAGCCGCGCTGCAAGGGGTCAACCTGGCGGGATTCTTTATACCTTCGATAGATCAGCCAACCGATCAACAGCCCGCCCAAGGATACCGCAATCGAAGTAGCGAGTGGGATCAGTGAATGTCCTTCTACTTCTACTTCGAAAGGCATCATCGAGCCAAGGAATCCCTGCAGCCAGCCATTGCTTAATTTGCCTAAAACAGGAAAAGCCTGCGGGATGCCGATCCATCCGGCAGTGACCGCGAAGAATGCCAGCGCAATCAATGGAACTGTCATTACCGGCTTGTTTTCGCTGGCGTGTTTTGCTGAGTTCGTCCGCGGCTTACCCAGGAAGACCAGCGTGATCTGCCGGGCGGTGTAAATGGCAGTCAGGAGAGCAGAAACTGCCAGTGTTGCAAAGACCGCCATGTGAGCCGAATTGAACGCCCCTGAAAGGATCTCATCCTTCGACCAGAATCCAGCCGTGATCAACGGGAAACCGGATAACGCCAGCGCGCCTGCCACAAAAGTCCAGAAAGTAACGGGCATTTTGCGTCGCAATCCCCCCATGTTATGCATATCCTGGGCATCGATGTGTTCTCCCGTGTGCAGGCTGCCGTGTTCCAATCCATGGATGACTGAACCTGATCCGAGGAACAGCAATCCTTTGAAGAATGCATGCGTGAACAGGTGAAACGCAGCAGCTGTGTATGCCCCGATTCCCAGGGCGGCGATCATATAACCAAGCTGCGAGATGGTCGAATACGCCAGCACCCGTTTGATATCATTTTGTGCGATGGCAATCGTAGCTGCAAAAAAAGCCGTAAAGGCGCCAATCACCGCCAAAACTGTCATCGTGGGGGTTAGTGCTTCACCGGGGTGCCAGCCTGCCGAGATAAGCGGGAAAAACCTCAAGGATAAATAAACACCTGCCGAAACCATGGTGGCGGCATGAATCATTGCCGAGACCGGTGTGGGACCTTCCATGGCATCAGGCAGCCACACGTGCAGCGGGAACTGCGCGGACTTTCCGACTGTACCGATGAACACCAGTAATCCGATCAAACCGGCCCATGAAAGACCAAAAACCGGAGATACAGTATCAGTTAATCCTTTCATAACAGCAGGATTGTTGAAGATCTCGCGGAAGTTTAATGTGTCGGTAAGTGAATACAATGCCACAATTCCCAGCAGCAGGAACATATCCCCGATGCGTGTGGTGATGAATGCTTTCACTGCGGCTTTACGGGCTGAATCCTTGGCATACCAGAAACCGATGAGAAGGTACGAACACAGCCCCATAACCTCCCAGCCGATGTACAGGGTCAGCAGGTTGTCACTGACAACAAGCAGGTACATGGCAAAAGCGAACAGGCTGATGAGGGCGAAAAAGCGGGAGTACATTGGTTCAACTGACGGCACCAGATGCTTATGCCCATGTTCCAAAATCTCGGTTCCCTGCGGCGGGAGTCCGGGGTGGTCATCTGCTCCCTTTGGCTGACCAAAGTTGTGGTAGCCGATGCTGTAAATAAAGATCATCAGCACCGTCCAGGCAACGAAAAATAGCATGATGGCAGTGAGGGGGTCTACGACTGTGCCGATTTTCAACCAGGTGCTCCCCGTTGGGAGCCAGGGATAAGTGCTGCCGATTGGGTTTTCAGCCAACTCGTTGGTGCGAATGGCTTTGATGACAATGACCATCGCTCCCAGGAAGGAGAGACCCGCGCCGGTCAGCGCTGTCCAATGGCTGACACGTTTCGATCGGTTGAGCAACAGCACGATCAACCCAAAAGCCACCAGCGGTGGAAGCGGGAGTAACCAGACCAATAATGGGAAGTTGAACAGGGTCAATTCATCAGCCTTTCAACTCGTCAATCTCATTGGCAACGATCGTATTTTTACGCCGGTATGCCGAGATGATCATTGCTAATCCGACCGCTGCTTCTGCTGCAGCCACTACAAATACGATGATCACGAACATCTGGCCGCTGTGATCACCGTTTTGAGCATACAGGTAGCGCCAGAATGCCAGTAGATTGATATTCGCTGCATTCAGGATCAATTCGATCCCCATCAGAATACCGATGGAATTTTTCCGTATGAGAACAGACAACAACCCGACAAGGAACAATAAGCCCGAGAGGATTAGATACCAGGAGAGCGGGATCATTTTTTATCCTCTTTGTTTTGAAAAGCGATATAGATGGCTCCCACAAGCGCAGCCAGTAACAAAATGGACGTCACCTCGAATGGCAGCGCGAATCTTTCAGGGTCGATCAATGCCAGACCGAGCTCGCCAATGTCATAATGTTCTGCCATTAATGCGGTTGGAAATGCGGTTAGAACCCGCCAGCTGCGGAACGCCAAAAACCCTCCGATAGCAGTAAGAATTACGATGACAAGTGAAACTGCCCAGGCTTTATTCACCTGAGACCCGGTGTCTTCCATCGCTTTACGAGTGAGCATTACCGAAAAGATAATGAGAATGGCAATTGCCCCCACGTAAACCAACACCTGCACCACCGCGAAGAAACTGGCTTCCAACAGGGCAAAGATTACTGCCACACCCAGCAATGCCAGCACGAACCACAACGCCGAATGCATCATCTTGCGGGTGATAATGGTCATTAAAGCTGATACCAAGATGACCACGGCAGTAACTATGAAGAAGAATTGCTGCGGACTCACGAGGCTGCCTCTTCTTTGGGTGACTGCTTTTTCTCACCTATCGCTACCTGTCTTGGTCCACTGACCACCGGACGGGGGACGCGTGATATGAATCGTGATATCGCCCAGTTCGCCACCATCCACAACACGGCATTCGCTGCCAGCAATCCACCGATCCGGTATAAATTTCCGCCTGGAGGAAGGACTTTATTCACCACTGCTGTAACCATAAATGAAAACAATGCCAGGGGGGTCAGGATTTTCCAGTTCAGGTTCATCATCTGGTCGATGCGAAAACGCGGAACTGAAAACCGCAGCGTCAGCATGGCAAAATAGACCAGGAGGGTTTTCAGCAGCAGGTAAACAAATCCAAGGATCGGAATGGAAGTAACCCCTGGTCCCTTCCAGCCGCCCAGGAAAACTGTGGAAAACACCAGGGCAGAAGTGAAAGCGTGCAGAAAATCCGCTACAAAGAAGAACCCGAATTTTAATCCGGAGTATTCGATATTGAACCCCGCCACCAGTTCCGAGTCAGCTTCTATCAGGTCGAAAGGCGCGCGCCCGTTCTCCGCGATGGAGGTAATGAAAAAGATCAGGCAGGCGACCGGTGCCAGGACGATGAAGGGTATTTTTTGCGCAGCAACGATATCATTCATACCCATCGATCCACTCAGCATCACAGGGATCAACAGCACAATGACCATCGGCACTTCATAACTTACCAATTGCGCCACCGCGCGAAAAGCCCCTAGCAGGGCATATTTATTGTTTGAACCAAAACCCGCCAGGATGATGGCAACCTCCCCCAGCCCGCCGACTGCGATAATAAACAACAAACCGACAGCGATGTTGCTCCCAAAAACTGTGGAGGAGAATGGTAATACTGCCCACACGCATAAAACAGCCGCAACCGCCAGAACCGGCGCAAGGTTGTAAGGCACCTTGTCTGCGCCGACGGGGGTAATGAATTCCTTGGTGAAGATCTTGAGCATGTCCGCGATCGTCTGGAAGATCCCCCATGGACCCACCCGGTTTGGTCCCGGCCGGTCCTGGAAGCGCCCGCCGATCTTGCGTTCCGCCCAGATAAGCAATGTGGAAAAAAACATCGCCCCAAGAACCAGGATGCCCGCTCCTAATACGTTTAGGATCACCGTCACAACATCAGGCGGCAAACCCCAGCCGGTCATCGTTTGTGTCAGCCAATTGATAATGAATGGGATCGGGTCAGCAAAGAACGACATCAATAACTCCGTTAAAAGTTAAGCCCATTCCAGGGCACCTTTGCGCCACACGTACCAAAGTCCGCCCGTCAGGATTAAAACAAAGAATACCGCTTCAAGAACCCCGAATAAAGTGATCCGGTTATACGCCACCGCCCACGGGTACAACAAAACGGTTTCAACATCAAAAATGAGGAAGATCAATCCATAGATGTAATATTGGACCTTGAACTGGATCCATGAAGTTCCCATGGTTTCCATGCCGCATTCATAGGTTGAGTTTTTTATGATATTAGGTTTTTTGGGAGACAGCAGCCCCGCAATAATAAGCGCAAGCGCAGGCACTACCATGGCAAGCGTTAAGAATATCCCGAGATATAACCACTCATGCGCCATGCTCTACTCCATAACAATAAGAATTTACATAGACAAATTTTATCATATCTGCCCGATTTCTCTGGTGATAAAATTTAATTATGTCTGTTTCGATACCAGGTCACTCCAGCCAGGACAAGGCAAAGGATGATAAGTTCAGCCAGTAACCAGCGGGCAAACCTGTATCTCATTTCAAGGATTGTTTTTACATCAAATTCCAGATCTCTTGATAACATCAGCTCCGCTCCCGAAGCATTTGTTCGAAAGCACCAAAGGGTAACTTTCATCTTTTCCGAAACGTACGGAGTCATCTGCCAGGAAAAAAATGCCGTACCATCTTCAGGAATTACAGCTGTGAATTCTTCTGCCGGGTTAACTTCAAGTAAGTATGTTTGCAAATCCGCTTTGATCTTTACGCTTGCGTTTGGTGGTTCACTCCCATTCTTGTCAAATGCAATTGTAAATTTCAATTCAGCCGGATCTCCAAGTCGAAGATACTTCGGATTGGAGATTGTCATCTTACCTGCCAACCCGTTATCCAATTTGAACGGTATTTCTGTTTCCTGAACGGAAATTGGAGTTGAAATCAATATCATCAACCCTCCGCTAAGAAGGCTTACTATCAATAAAATGAGGATAACTTTTTTCATATCCCTGATTATAGAATTAAAAACTCACCGGGTGTAGCCCGGCGAGTTATCAAATCATATCATTTTATATCCCGATGAAAACTTCTACTTTGCTGCCATCCTTGTCATCATCAATTTTCACATGGAAGGGCTCACCTTTTTTCAGGGTTGTTTCCATTTCCTCCAGCATTTCCGGGATACCCTTATTCCGTACCTCCTCCGGCATTGAGGACCCAAACGTCTTGAATACCCAGCGTGCCAGCCCAAAGGGTATCGGTATGCTGAGAACAATGTTCACATTCTTGCTTTCTTCCTGGCTGTGAATGCTCACGTGCAGCCACGGAGATTCGAGCAATATCCAGCCGCCGATCATGATCAATATCCCGAGCACCAGCGGGATCCAAGACAGCCAGAACCCCCAGCTGAACCCCCTGTTTTGAAATGCCTGGTAGATCCAGAAGGCAGAGAATCCGGTTAACACCGCTCCGCCTAAAAGAATCATGCTCCAGGCGGCTTTCCAGCAGCCTGAGACCCTGGGCGCGTCACCGGTTTCCGGTTCTTCTTCCCCTCTTTCTCTCACAATTTCGGGTTCTACTGCCCTCTTTGTACCGTTGTCAAGGATACCCAATAGGTCGGATCCTTCTTCCACAGTCAGGGTGCCGTCTTCTACTTTCTTTAAGATTTCCAGCTTGTTTTCGTCTTTAGTCATCAGGGTCATCCTTTAGTGGTCAAGTGCGTTTAGTAATTTTTCTGCCTCTTCAACGCTGATCTTTTTTTCCTGCAACATGCGTAATACGATCATGCGTTCTTCATCTGTCGCTCCTGCAGGCTTGGGAGGGGTTGGAAAATCTGGTTCGCCAAAACTGAATCCCACCACTTTGCGTTTGCGTCCTGCGCCAATCCCCCGCTCTTCAATGTGCCGAAATGCCCGGTTCACTTTTTCCTCAGCCATTTGCCCTGCCCGATTCGCCTGTTCTGTTGCTATGCGTACCGTCTCGGTAACCGATTTCAACCCCTCGCGAATCTTCTGCTCGATCTCAATGCCGAAATCCTGCCAGTGGTCATCCATCGCATCCAGGTCGTCATCGAATTCCCAGTTTTCTTTTTCAAGATCAGTAACTTCGAGATCACCACCCGCAGTCAGTGAAAGCGTTGCTCCGCCTTCCCCCAGCGGCAGCGAGGCAGTTCTTTTTTTACTCTCAAAGTCCTGCCCGGCAGCATGGACGGAAATATCCTCACCCCCGGATGTCATTTCAAGCAGCCCTATGGCTGAGGAAGGTACGAGTACTTTTAGGTCTCCCCCAGCGGTCGCTTTCGCTTCAGGCAGTTTGGATTCGAGGAATTTCAAGGAGATATCACCGCCGGCATTAACCAAAACCATACCCGAGCCGCCCTGCACCCTGGCATCGCCGCCCACCGCGCTGGCAATCAGCGATCCGGTCAATTCTGCCATCAGGTCGCCGCCAATCCGGTTGATTTCAACTGACCCTGCTGCATGTTGGATAACGCAATCACTTCCAATGGTTTCCACTGAAGCGCCTTCCACCATGTTCAAATGCAGGTCGCCACCGATTTTGCCAATGACTACGCGGCGCGAAAGGTTCTTAATCGACGCATCTCCACCCGCCTTTTCTATTGTCACTGTCACCCCGTAAGGCAGGATAACCCGGCAATCTGAATCAGTCGCCAAGTTGAAAATACCGCCATCCTCTTTCATCCTCAGACCCTCGCCATTATCCACAATGACAACCATCGTCCCGGCTTCAATGCCTTCAATGGAAAGGTCAGCCCCGCAGCGGATGGTCAACCGCCCGTCTGGTTTCATCGGAAATGAGGTTTGTTTCATATTTTCCTCCTGGATTCAATGTTCTTGCTATTTAATCAATTTTTCTAAATTATAATAGCAACTATTTAAACTAATGTCAATAGTTCTTAGATTATATTAAATAATTACTTAATTATCTTAATCTTTTCTAAATCTTTCTATTGTGAATCTAATCGATGGTTGGTTAATGATTTGTTAATCATGCTGAAATAACTTGAATTGTGTTCAAGAGACGGTATAATTAATTAATAATTCAAACTGATTAAGGAGAAAGAAATGAAACTGACCCCCCCGAAAGCTGTTACCTTCTGGTTTGCCATGTTCTTGGGCGTTATTGGAATTCTCGTCTCGCTCTTGAATTTTGGCAATTTAGGCGAATTTGGCATTTACTTTGTTGCTGTTGGCTTCATCCTTCTGGCCCTGGGTAACCTTCTCAAAGGTCTTTAGAATCTGATGGATTAAGTCACTCCCCGCCTTTGCGCGGGGAGTATTTTATTTCTTCCTGGAAATGAAAAATAATCCAACCATGAACGGTAGAAAAACAACGCTGCCGCATACTTCAATTGGCGCTTTATCCCTGGCAGTGGTTGGCGTGACCACAGGGGTGGATGTCGCTTTTGGCTGATTCGTTGTAGTAGCCTCAGGGGTCGGGGGTTCCAAGGTCACCGTTCCGATCTCGGTGCCGATCGGTTTGGCGGTTGGCGCGGGGGTTGCCGTTAGCCATGGGAAAGTGTATCGTTCACCTTCTTTCGCCATCCCGTCCCCGGCATACCATGCATCCTGCTCGGCGATCTCCAGTACCTTGGCATCCTGCGGAGCCAGTTTCAGCGCGGTATCCAGCTCACCCAACCCCCGTATCATCTCCGCTGTATTACTGATCCCTTCAAGCCCTGCGAAATACGCGTGATACATGAGCAAATCCGCAAACCCGGCATGCCACTGGGCATCCAGCGGTTTATAGGTGACCGCTTTTTCATACGCTGCAAGGCTGCGTTCGTACAGTGCACTGGCACCAGCGTCACCGGTGATATTGCCAAAGCGGAATCCCTTGCCGCGGCTGTTGAACGCAAAGGACTTGTACAGCTTTCCCAGCATTCCCCAGCTCTCGCCGTCATTGGGGGTCTCCGCCAGCTGGGCTTCCAAAACAAGCGTTTTCCGCCAAAGCGAGGGGGTTACCGTGGTGATCTCGAAATTATCTCCCCGTTCGGGGGTAAATTCCGTCCAGGTCCACTTCAGTTCCATGGGGCTTAACTTATGGTCCTGCACCAAATTAGCCTCATCCGCGCGGTAGCTCGGCAGCACGTTTAACTCGCTCACCTCATAAGGGAAGCGTACCACCAGCGCAGCGCTGCCGATCGTACCGTTCCAGCCGGCTCCTGTCGAGAACACATAACTGAACATCGAAAACGGGGTTTCTCCGCCAGCCTCCAGCGTGTAGTTCACCAGGATGTTCACATCCTTCTCTGGCGGGAAGACAACGTCGAATTCCACCCACGGCACGGTACCGAAATCATAATACGGGTCGTTACCGGTGATCTCCCGCAGCACAGCCGATTTGCCGTCGACCTTCACCTTGAAATCGTTGATGCGCGCATTGCCGCTGCGTTCATCCGCCACGCCCAAAGGGAAACGCACTGCCATGCTTTCAGCGGCGCTGCCCAGGTTGCGCATCGTAAAACTGGCGTTCACCAGCGCCTGCCCCAGGCTGCCAGCCGGGACTATTGACAGGATATCCAAGGTCACCGTTTCAGAGACCATGCGCACCTGCGTGGTTTCCGCCCCCGGCTGGGGATTGCTGCCCGGCGGCTGCTCAGGTGGGGCAACATCGGCGTGCACAGACGATGCCGGGGCTGCCAGCATTGATAGCACGATTACAAGTACTGCGAAGGCGCGCATAAGTCCTCCTGTTATTCTTTTTTCATTATAGCGGGGAAACCTGTGAGGATGAATACAATGTTTTTTTCAGGAAGGCAAAGAAGTAGAATTGCATTTTGGTTTTTCTTGTGCCCAGACAATATAATATACTTACGCATCAGAATCTTTTTTCGATGGAGTGAAATATGTTCTTGCTTGGTTTGCTGGCAATAATCCAAATCCTTTTCCTGCCGGGTTTAATCTTTAAATCACTATTTAAACCGCGTGGCGAATTCTTCTACCAGCTGAGCGTGGTGGTAGCGGTCAGCATGCTGTTCAACGCCACCATTATTTATCCCCTGGTGCTCTTGCACATTTACAACCGCCCCGTCCTTGTCGGAATCATCATCATTGAATTCATCGCTTTCCTCTGGCTTTACCGCGGTGTGATACGCATCAACCTCGAAGAAATTGGCAAAAGGCTTGGCGATTATGTGAAGCGCCAGCTTCTCGCTTTTCAGGCTATCTTCCAATCCGGGAATTATTCCGCCTTCACCCGCAGTGTCCGAACCATTTTGATCATCCTCATCATCATCCTGTCCACTAGCCTTATCTACTGGTTCTTCCGCAAGATCCCCAACAACATAGGCACTGTTTTCAATGCATGGGATGCGGTAGTCTCGTGGAATCACTGGGCGCAGGTGTGGGCACAAAACCTTGTTCCTGAAGTCCCCCTCACCTATCCCCAGTTGCTGCCGCTCAACCTGTCGCTTACATATTTGCTGACCGGTAATGACGAAATCTCTCTCTTCGCCAAAGCCATCATGCCAGTTTTCGCTCTATTGACTGTCTTGATGGTCTTTGAGATGGGATTGAAAGAGAAAAAATACGGCATCCTCGCTGCTGTGATCTTCATTTACCTGCTTTACAAGAAATTCCTCGGCGAGATCATTGCCGATGGTTATGCCGATGTGCCGGTAGCCTTTTTTGCGCTCACTGCCCTCGTCCCTTTCCTGGAATCCGGTGAGCTGCTCAAGGATAAAAAAGCGCTCCTCTTAAGCCTGCTGGTCGCCGCGGGCGCAGTCCTGACCAAGCAGGTGGGGCTTTTCGTGCTGGTCTTTTTACCAGTTGCCGCCCTCTTAACCCGTGTGGAAAAAGGCAAAAAACAAACCTTACAATTACTGGTATATTTCGGCATTGCCCTGCTGCTCACACTTCCGTGGTACCTTCCAATGGGGATCAATATCCTCAAGGATTTTTCGAAATCGGGAATTGGTCAATACATTGCCATTTCTTCTGCTGTGCAGGGGAACACCTCAACCATTCTACGCTTCGGCAGCGCATTCCTTAACCTCGGCAAATATCTGGTCTTTTTCGTTTTCATCATTCCAGCCTTCTTCCTGGTCAACCGCCGTTACCGTGTGTTCATCCTTATGTTCCTGATCCCCTTTTCCATCCTGTGGGGGATCATTTCCAGTTATGATGAGCGCAACCTCTCCATCGTTTTCGTGGGCGTCTCTCTCGTTGCCGGTCTGGGAATGGAAGTGATCCTTGAGTTCGTTTTCAGAGCAGCCGATCGCAGCCGGATTAATGAACTGAATTCACTTTTCCTGGCGCTTCTGGTCCTCATTCCGCTTGGTTATTTTACTTACAAGTTAACCAGCCTGAAACTTACTGCCGCCTGGGAGGCAGCGCAGAACAACATCTTTTCCCCAGAGATCAATCAGCAGGTCAGGGCGCTGGACCGCTCCAACCCGGTCTGCCAGCGCATCCTCACCAATTACCCGGTCGCCTTCCTGCCCGGTCTCAAGGACATGCAGTTGAACACCTATTTTTCAGATTACGAGGATTACGTCGTACAGATCGAGGAACCGGATGTGTGCTGGATGCTGGTGCCGAATTATGCCAATGCCCTCATCCAGGAAAATATCGAGCAGAATCTGAACAGCGGCAAGTTTACGCTCCTGTTCTCCACAGAAAACTGGGTGCCCTACCGGCTGATCAGGATCAAATAATTGCGGTTTTTACCAACAATTTGAGTGAGTCCCGCGAATTGAGTATCCAAAACATTCTTTTCACAGGGAACTAATGTCTACTATCTACTCTCACCCTTGGAATCAAACCCTAACAAACCGTTAACAATTCCTTAAACGAATCATAACCTTCATTTATTACACTGTACTTGTAATTAATAGATCACTTTGGAAGTTGGAGAATAATGAAAATTTTAATTAGTAATGATGATGGAATATTCAGCCCGGGGTTGACCGCCCTGGCAGAGGTAGCCTCTCAATTTGGTGAGGTGGTCATTTTCGCCCCTGATTTTGAACAATCCGCCGTGGGTCATGCGATCACCATCAAGCGACCCTTGCAATACCACCCGGTATCGATGATGAAAGGGTTCGAGGCTTTCCGCGTCAACGGAACCCCCGCGGATTGCGTGGCGATGGGGCTTTATCATCTCGGCAGCGCTGACCTGGTGCTCACCGGCATCAACATTGGCAGTAATCTTGGCAGTGACATCTGGCATTCAGGAACCGTGGCGGCCGCCAAACAGGGCGTCATCTTCGGTGTCCAGGCCATCGCCTTCAGTCAGGTCATCAGCAGCCATGAACCAAATTATGACAAACAAAAGCCGTTCATCGCCGATGTGATCCGCATGCTGACATCGGGCGACCAGCCCAGGCTGGTGAACGTGAACTTGCCGGAGCACCCGGTGGGAATGTGCTGGACGCACCAATCCGTGCGTCAGTATAACGGTCGCGTGGTGGAGGGCGAAGACCCCAACGGACGCCGCCATTACTGGTTTGCTGCCACCCCGCTCACCGACCCTGACCAGGATAGCGACCGCTGGGCGATCGACAAAAACCTTGTCTCCCTCACCCCGCTGCGCATGAGCCTTACAGATGAAGAATGGCTGTCACGTCTTGATTCCCAGCCCAGCCTGAAAATGGAGTACAGCAATTTGTTTTTCTAAAAGCAAACAGGTCGTCGGTGACGCACCCTGCCTAATGGTTAAGCATCCACCAGTAATTGACCAGCATCATTCCAATGCTTCTAATTTTTTTTGAATTTGTATCCGGCTCATTCCACCATCGGCTAATTCTTCGGGACTTTTTTCCAGAAGTCGTTTATAAAAGGATTTCATTTCGTCCATAACAAATACCTTGGAATCCTTTGAAACAGGCAATCTATTTAAAATATTGTCCGCTTTGGCAAATTCCTTTTCTTTTTCATAATAGCTGTATAAATTTAAAAGGGTCTGCCCTTCAAATGCAGAGGAGTCTAATTTTTGTAATAATTCATCGACTTTATCAGATAATTTACCAGGAAGTGAAGTTTCCGAATTAAGACCGATGACCAAGTAATAATTGAGTGACCGGATATAACAATTAATACTCTCAACAATTTGATTTTGCAGTTTTCGGATGTCCCCTTCTTCTTTAAAGAGGTCGGCGATAAGCCCTAGTTTTTCCAGATCTAATACTTCATTTTCCATCAGTAAGGTATACAGGCTCTCATCGTCCAACAACCTGATCATTTCCGCGTCTAATCCGAGGATTTGTACAAGTGTCTGATTGATGACCTGTAATGCCTCTTCATAGCGCTCAGCACTCTTTAACCCGATAATCCTGGCAAATACGGCTGTGGCTTGCCTGACGATCCTTAACACGTAATCATCTGTAAACATAAAATCGATTCCCTGTAATTTATCG
>CAZAAJ010000032.1:0-28920 GCA_964483135.1 uncultured Anaerolinea sp.
GAACATGGGAATTTTCTTGACATCCTGCTCTGTGAGGTCTATACTCAATTTAATCGAATAATTGGTGGGGAGCCCGGCAATCCGGGCTGAGAGGAAGGAAATGCCTTCGACCCGAATAACCTGATCCGGATAATGCCGGCGGAGGGAGAAAATAATTAAAGCACACCCTCCCCAGCGGAGGGTTTTTTGATGAAAGAAAGAGCAGTTTTATTCGCTAATGGAGAGATTGGAAGTTACCGTTTTATTGACGAATTTTTAAATAATAAGACCTTCCTAGTGGCTGTCGATGGCGGGTTACGGCATTTATTGTCTATCCATCAGATTCCTGACCTTCTAATTGGTGACCTTGATTCTGTAACCCCTGAACAGATCGATTCCATGGCAAGTCAGGCTGTAGAAATCCAACGTTTTCCGATTGAGAAAAATGAGACTGACCTTGAACTGGCTCTGCTTGAGGTCACCAGGCGTGGTTATGAGGAGATTTTCCTCGTCGGCGCGTTGGGCGGACGGATAGACCAGACCCTGGCAAACCTCTTCCTCCTTCAATTGCCTGAACTCGCAGGGTTGAAAATAGTTGTAATTGATGGGACGCAGGAGCTTTTTGTAATTCGTGACCGGGCTCAGATTACCGGTGCACCAGGGGACACACTTTCGTTGCTGCCGCTCACTGGAAGCGCGGAAGGGGTGACGACAGTAGGGATGCGGTATCCTCTGGTAAACGAGACCCTTTATCCTGATCGCAGCCGCGGGATATCCAATGAGATGCTGGAATCGAAGGCATTTGTTACGTTATCCAAAGGAACCTTATTATGTGTCCATTCCTGGGCACATCGAAAGGAACAAAAATGAAACTCTTCCAAAATCGCGCTTGGCTGTTGTCATGCCTGGTGATACTCCTGGCGTTGTCTTCGTGCCAACCCGCCGCATCAGAAATACCGACGCTGACGATTATGACCCATGATTCCTTCGCCATTTCTTCCGACCTGGTGGCGAAATTTGAAGCAGCACACAGTGTTCACCTGGTGTTCCTCCCTTCTGGTGATGCCGGCGCAATGCTTAATCGTGCCATTCTCACCAAGGATTCTCCCCAGGCGGATGTGCTCTACGGAATAGACAATACTTTCCTTTCGCGTGCAATGGATGAAGGTCTATTTGTCAAATATCATTCTGCTTTACTCAACTCGATCCCATCCGAATTCAAACTTGACTCTCAAGACCGGGCGCTGCCAGTTGATTATGGTGACGTTTGCATCAATTTTGATAAATCTTATTTCCGCGGTCATTACCTAGCCGTCCCACAATCACTGCAGGACTTGCTTAAGCCTGAATATGGTAAACAAGCAGGAAGCCAGGGATTGCTTGTGGTTGAAAACCCCGCCACTTCTTCACCGGGGTTGGCCTTCCTGTTGGCCACGGTTAAGGTTTATGGCGAAGACGGTTATCTCCAATTCTGGAAATCGCTCAAGGAGAACGGTGTGGTGGTAGCCAATGATTGGAATACAGCCTACTACACAAACTTCAGCGCGTCTTCAGGGAAAGGCGCCCAGCCAATGGTGGTTTCCTATGCATCGAGTCCGGCGGCTGAAGTGATCTTTGCCTCCTCTCCCATCACTGAGGCACCTACTGCCTCCATTATCAATCCGGGAACTTGTTTCCGACAGGTTGAATTCGTTGGTATTTTGAAGGGCACAAAACACCTCAAACTGGCACAGGAATTCGTTGACTTTATGCTCGGAATTGATTTCCAACAGGACATCCCGCTGCAGATGTTTGTCTATCCGGTCAACTCTGAGGCGCAGCTGCCTGCTGCTTTCCTGCAGTATGCACAGATTGCCCGCGAACCCGCCACGCTTGACCCCGCAGTCATTGATGCCAACCGTGAAAAATGGATCCAGGCGTGGACAGAGGTTATGCTCAAGTGACACCTTCTCCACTATTAATGAGTGTGAAAAAAATTCCCAGCGTATTACTGTGGTTAATCCCGCTGGGATTTCTTGTTCTTTTCTTTTTTATTCCACTCGAGCGTATCATCGCGGTGATGGTCTCGAAAGACGGAGTGGTCTCAGGATCCATCCTCCTGAACACCCTGGGCTTTACCATCTGGCAGGCAGCACTTTCAACAGGATTAACTTTCATCGTCGGGTTGCCGCTGGCGTATCTTTTCAGTCATTTCAATTTTCCAGGAAAAAAGTTGTTTCGGATGGCGGTGATGCTGCCATTCATCCTTCCAACAGTAGTGGTGGCAGCGGGGTTTAACGCGCTGCTTGGACCCCGGGGATGGTTAAACCTTTTATTGATGAACGTTTTTTCCCTGTCCTCTCCACCCATTTCGCTGCTTAATACCCTTGGGATTATCCTGCTGGCGCATGTTTTCTACAACACTTCTATTCTCATCCGGGTGGTCGGAACTGCCTGGAGTTCGCTGGATAATGACATCAGTGAGGCAGCGCAGGTTCTTGGAGGATCTCCTTTCAATGTGTTCCGAAAGGTGACTTTGCCGTTACTGAGACCTTCCTTATTGACAGCAGGGCTGCTGGTATTCCTTTTCGATTTCACAAGTTTTGGAGTTATCCTGCTTTTGGGAGGGTCGGGGTTTTCAACACTGGAAACTGAGATCTACACCCAAACCCTATCCATGCTCAACCTGCGTATGGCTGGAATCCTGTCTATTGTACAAATGGCATGCACACTTATCGTAACTATATTTTATGGAAGGATCAACTCTCAGAGTTCATCAGTAATGAAACCCGGAAAAGGAATCAACCCGGTAAAACCTTCAAAACCCCTTCAAAGAGCATTCGTTTTTGGGTCCATTATTTTGATATTTCTTTTATTCGGTTTGCCGGTTCTATCTCTGGTGATCAGGTCATTTTTATCCTACAATGCCAGCATTGGAACGAGTTCATTTACATTGGAAAATTACTCCGGGCTGTTCGAAAATCGGCGGCAAACCTATTTTTATGTGCCACCCGCCCGGGCGGCATTGAATTCTTTCATGTTTGCTGCTTTCTCGACCGGGTTATCACTCCTGTTGGGAATTTGTACCGCCTATGCTCGATCAGGAAAAAAGTTATTGAAGAAATGGGTTGATGGGGTCATCATGCTTCCCCTAGGAACTTCCGCGGTAATCCTGGGTCTTGGTTTTCTCATCACATTTACTAAGCCGCCATTTGACATTGCTTCTTTTCCCGTTCTGATTCCAATTGCGCATACACTCATTGCGTTTCCTTTCGTTCTACGGACGGTCGCCTCTGTGATGGATTCCATTCCCCAGAACTTGAAGGATGCCGCAGCTGTATTGGGATCTTCGAGGTGGAAAATTTGGTGGCATGTTGAGGTACCCATTATCAGCCGTGCCGCTTTGGTTGGGGGAACTTATGCGTTTGCCATTTCACTGGGAGAATTTGGAGCAACCTCTTTTTTGGCGCGTCCGAACATGCCAACCCTGCCAGTAGCCATTTATCGGTTTCTTTCACTCCCTGGAGATCTCAACTACGGGCAGGCTTTAGCCATGGCAGTCATGCTTCTCATTCTTTGCGCGATTTGCTTAACAATCATTGACCGTATTCCCTTGCCGGGAAAACAGGTAAATTAAAGGATCAGTATGGATTTATTGACCGTAACGGGTATTGAAAAGAAATATGACGGAGCCCCTTTATTAAGCGGACTTTCCTTTGAAGTGAAGAGTGGAGAGATTCATTGCCTTTTGGGAAGGTCAGGCAGCGGAAAAAGCACACTGCTGCGTATCATCGCTGGTCTGGAAACGGCCGAAAACGGAAAGGTACTATGGAATGGCAGCGATGTGACCGGAATGCCCCCGCATTTGAGGAAGTTCGGGTTAATGTTTCAGGATTATGCGCTTTTCCCACATCGAAACGTTACCGAAAATGTTGCATTTGGGCTGGAGATGCAGCATCTGCCAAAAGAAACGATTGACCGGCTTGTCCGGGAAGCGTTGGAGAGGGTCAACATGGGCGGTTTTGCCAAAAGGTCAGTCGCCGACCTTTCCGGTGGCGAGCAGCAGCGTGTTGCCCTGGCTCGATCTCTGGCAGCCAGTCCGCGCCTGCTGATGTTGGACGAACCCCTGGCTGCCCTCGACAGGTCTTTGCGTCTTGAACTGCAGTGGGAACTTAAACTCCTCCTGCATCAGGTAAATATACCGGTCATCTATGTAACTCATGACCAGGAGGAAGCTGTTTTTCTGGGGGACAAACTGTCAATTCTGCATGATGGCAAAATTATTCAGAGCGGTTCGCCTGAAGGGGTGTTCGCTGCTCCGCTCAATCGGTGGGTTGCGGAATTCCTGGGGATGGAGAATTTCATCGCGGGCAATGTGGTCTCTGTTAACCCGCTCAGGGTATCTACCCCGATTGGGGACTTTTCTATCAATCAGCAGCTCATAAAGGAATTTTCCGTTGACTCAAAGGTCACTCTCATTTTCAAAAAAGACCGTAATCTGGTTTGTACGGCAAAAGAAACAGAAAATACAATTTCCGGAGTGGTGATTGGGTGTAGCTTTCGCGAGGACGGTTATAAAATCACCCTGGATGTAGGAATGACTAAACCGCTTGTTTTTCTTTTGCCTGAACGGGTATCTTCCGGCACCCGATTAACTCTGCAAGTTCCTGCATCATCCATCAATGTAGTTCACGGATAAAAAAACCACCCCTGTATCAGCAGGGGTGGATTATCTTAGCCTGGAATGAGCAGGTTGCGAAATAACCACAAGATCCCGATGATGACCATCACACCGGCGCAACCGGATGCCAGCATCACCAACACGATCATCCAGATCTGACGCTTCTGTACCGCCTTCGTCTCTGGATCAGTACCATTCACCGGCCAATCGTTCATTAAAGGTTTTTACTTTCCTGTTCCCGGTGTTTTTTGAACATCCGCAGGATGATGAGGGCAGTGATGAGTACAAGCACACAGGCGATGACAACGGGGAGCAAAATAGAAAGGAAAGATACCGCAGTCGATGTGACATCTTCAGCCACGCTCACCCCGATATTTGCCACTCCGCCTGTGGTGGCTGTGATCGCTGGTCGTACGGCTAGGGCTTTTACCGCGTGCACACCCCCTGCTACCAGTAAACCGGCAATCAACGAAAGCAGCGGATTCACTTCAACTCCCTGGGTTGATGTGGCGGCAAAAACGATCGCACCGGCAGCCGGTCGGATAAAGGTCTGGATTGCGTCATTCACATGGTTGACCGCAGGAATTTTATCTACGAAGAACTCGATCACCGAGAGAAAGATCAGCACCCCAATGACCCACCAGGAGGTCATTGGCTGCCAGGTTTCATTCAATTTGATCAGGTTCGTATATTTAGCCAGCAGTGCCACGGTAAGCAGCGGGATATAGGCGTTTAAGCCTGCGCTGGCTGATAACCCGAATGCTGAAAGTATATTAGTAAAAATAGCCATTGTTCCTCTTTTTCAAAAAAGGCCTAAAAATCCCTGCCAGGTTCCTGTGAGGCTATATCGCAGCAGGTCGAGTAATCCGATCTGGATTACAGCAGTTGCCAACCCTGCTAAAATGAATCTCAATCCTTCCCCATAGGTTTCAAAAGTATTCTCCTTTTTAAAGATAATAATCCAAATCAGGCAATAAATCATGCTTAACAAAATAATAATTGTTAAGGTTGAAAATATCGCCACCGGGTAATATAAGAATGGAACCCGCAGCCAAACCAGGATTCCAGCGAGGATGTTCGCAGCAACGATGGTGCCAAAATGCACCCAGCCTGAGAGTGCTGGCAGTGTTGAAGCTTTTTTCCACCAGGTTTGATGCCAGAGAACGATCAGCAAGTTGGCGATCACCACCCCCATCATCAAACCCGTGATCAGGCGCAGCCAGTTTTTTGGTGGGTAAAGTTGCGGAATACTGGAAAAGAACCCGAGAGTTGAATTAACACCATCTACAATAAATGCAATGAGAAAAAGAATGAGTACGCTTTGTAAGGATTTTGAGGGGTTGCCTGCTGCGTGCCTGCGTTTTTGAAGTATCACCAGGCTGACCAACGTTCCCAGGTACATGCCGGTACAGCGTGCACAAAGGGGAAGCAGCCGCCCCTGGAAATCGATGGTGTGGCTTTCAAGCTGGTGACACACTGCATACCCAACAGCCCGGGTTTTCCCTTCCAATCCAGGTGGGGTGAAAACCAGCCACAAGGTAATCACTATTGCTGCCAGCGCGAGCAGAAGAAGTGTTGCGAGTCGTTTTTTTTGTGATTGTGTGGAATCCATTGCTCGCATTATACGGGTGATCTTAGGTACGGGCAAGTTTTATCTCCCCTAAAATCGCCGCGTCTATTTGATTTAAAAAAATTTTGCTTGACAGACTTCATTCTTTATGCTTTACTTACGTTAGAACATTTAAAAAGTTTCGCCATCCTAATGATGAGGAGGTGGTGTCTACAATGTGTAAACGTTTTAACCACAGCGCTGCGACATCCCTCCTCGCGATAAAGTAGGGTAGTCGCAGCGCCACAACCCCAGGAGCCGTCAAACGACGGCTCTTTGGATTTTTCCTCCAGATAGTAGCAAACAGGGCGATATCTCTCAGAATTAAAAACTCGTTGTAAAAGTCATTCAAATACAAGTAAAATTTAGAAATTGGAAAATGAGACTGCGAAACAGGAGCTGCCCATGACTTCAGTAAAAGAACGATTTATCAAGTACGTGAAAATCGAGACCACCTCTGACCCCGATGTAGAGACCTGCCCAAGTACTCCCGGGCAAATGGTTTTTGCGAAAGCGCTCGCCGAGGAATTGAAAGTCATAGGATTGCAGGAGATCAGCCTGGATGAACACGCTTACCTGATGGCAACCCTACCGGCGAATATCGAGGATCAGGTCCCAGTACTTGGCTTGATCGCCCACATGGATACCAGCCCGGATATGAGCGGGAAGGATGTCAACCCGCAGGTCATTCCAGGTTATGATGGCGGCAATATCGTGCTGAATCAAGAACTCGGTGTGGTCCTGGACATTGGCATTTTCCCCGAAGTCAAGAAATATGCTGGGCAGGAACTGATCACAACGGATGGTACCACTTTGCTGGGTGCGGATGACAAAGCAGGGGTAGCCGAGATCGTCACCGCTATCGAGTACCTGCTCGCTCATCCCGAGATAAAACATGGCAAGATACGCCTGGGGTTTACGCCTGATGAGGAAATCGGACGCGGTGCGGATCTTTTTGATGTGAAGAAGTTTGGGGCAGATTATGCCTATACCATTGACGGTGGAGAAATTGGTGAACTTGAATACGAAACATTCAATGCTGCTACGGCTGAAGTGAAAATCAAAGGAAAAAATGTACATCCCGGTGTGGCAAAGAATAAAATGATCAATTCGATTCTGGTGGCGATGGAGTTTAACGCCATGCTGCCAGTGAACGAGCGCCCTGAATTCACCGAAGGCATTGAAGGATTCGCTCATGTACACGGGATCCAGGGGTCGGTTGAGGAAACCCGCATGGTGTATATCATCCGCGACCACAATCGCGAGATTTTCGAAAAACGGAAACAGCTATTCAAACGGGCAGGTGAGTATTTGAATCAGCACTACGGCGCCGGAACGGTAATCATTAATATGAAAGATCAGTACTGCAACATGCGTGAGAAGATCGAACCTGTATACCATATCGTCCAATTAGCCAGCGACGCGATGAAATCGCTGGGAATCGAGCCGAAAATCGTTCCAGTCCGCGGTGGCACAGATGGCGCGCGATTGTCCTTCATGGGATTGCCGTGCCCAAATATTTTCACGGGCGGGTTATTCGGGCATGGGAAGTATGAATGTGTTCCCACCCGTTCGATGGAAAAATCAGTTGAAGTGATAATAAAGGTATGCCAAATGGTGGCAGAAAAATAAGAAATAAACCCCGCAGTGAAAATGCGGGATTTGTTTTTAGACGGTTTTTGTTTTGTAACGGGTAAACCATTCGTTAAAAATTAATGCCATCAACATAACCGCTCCCCCGATCAGCAACCTGGAGAGGTCAGTTTTTTCGTTAAAAACTACAAGCGAAACGAGTACCGCGAGAGGGATCTTGAGATCGTTGAAGATCGCCAGGGCTCCCGCGTTTACTTTTCGAGCGCCCAGGTTCCACAGGAAAAAGCTGAGCCCAGACGCGATTGCTCCAAGGTAGAGCAGCGTCCATGCCTGTTTGGCAGTAAGCGTGATACTTGCGAGTGGCACAAAAACGAGGGTTGAAATTCCTGTCAGGATCGCGGCGCCCAGGTAGAGCAGACCGAAAATATTCATATCTCTTATAGCAGGTTCTTTTGCCATCACCCTTCGATAGTAAATTTGTCCGAAGGCAAAGCAAAGGTTGGAAAGTTGAACAAGAAGGAATCCGTTTAGGATCTGGGGAGAAAGCAACTCCTCGCCTTTGATGATCCATGTACCAATGATCGTTACAATCGCAGTCAGCAGATAAATGACATGAAACTTCTTGTGAAGAATTCCCTCTATCAACACCACGTAAAGTGGAGTGAAGATTGTAAAAAGAGCGACCTCGTATGCTTTAAGCGATCTAAAGGCAGCGATATAAGTGATATACATCACGCCAAATTGCACGGCGCCAATAAAAACTAACTTTATGCCCGATTTAATACTAACTTTTCTAATCTTCAGAAACGGCAGGAAAACAAGGAGAGAAACCGCCATCCTGCAGAAAGAAACAAAATTGGAATCAAGCCCGGTAAGATTTCCTTTTATTAATCCAAATGAAAATGCCCAGATCAACGATACCAATAATAAGTAAAACATGTGACCTCAGCAGTTAGTTATTTGATTTTCGTTCCCACGGAACAGGAATCCATGAAGATAAAAGTTCCGGTGGCTGTTGGGATTTGACAAGTGACGGTATAACCGGAATCAAAATGGATGGTAACATCCATCGCGCCAACCATTGCAGCAGCGGAACGCACGACCAAATTATAGCCTTCTCCAAAATGACTCTGAACGTCAGCTTTTACGTTTTCAGGAAAACGGACTTTCGAGCTGCTGGAAATATCAGTGGATTGAAGCCGTTCGTTCAATGATTGAAGCATCGTAACAGCGGTCCCGTCAAACCGTGAGAATAAACCGCCCATTAATCCGAGCAAGATGACCAATCCAATGATCTTTGAAAACCGTCTCCGCTGGATACTTTTGTCCTCTTCATTTTTGGCTTTATCCAGTTTATTGATCCCTTGCCGCAAGGCAAGCGCAGCCAATATACATACTCCAACCATTGGCAGCGAGGTTACCAGCACCTGGAAGTATGAACCTTTATCGGAGGTGCTTACCAGGAAGGCAATTGTATTTGCCACCATCAAAACGACAGTCAGGGTGATTCCCCCGCCAACGATAGCTTTCACTTCTTCCGTGGGCCAGCCCACAATGAAACCGGCAAGGATCAGCGCTAAACATACGACAATCCATGTGGTAATGATAGTTAACCAATTAATGGCCAGGTGCAGCTGTGGATAAGAAATAACATTAACAAACGCAGCCGAAAGGGCATATACCATAGATCCGACAATGCCCATAACAATACCGTACTTTACTCTCTGCATCCTCGATTGAGGTGTTTCCTGGTCAAATTCTCTTGCTAAATATTCTCGAATTCGTTGGAACATATTTACCTCTTCATTTCTTTTTTCCGGCAATCCCAAGCAGGATTCCCAGGACGACGGATAGCAAAGCTGCGAACAGGGTTCGATATTGCGCGGGAAGCAGAAAAGTGATGGTATGGGCTGGGATCCAGAAAAAGGGGATGGTTTTTGCGAACACAAAACCCCACATACGGTTCCAATCAATTGCCTCGAGCAACGGCTGAACCGCTGTCTTCCTGAGAGGAAATCTCCCAATGTTTATTAAGATATATTTATCCGTGAGATGATGGGTCAACATCAAAACAGGTGAAAAGATGAGATTCATCATCAGGGAGGTCAGGAATGCGCCTAAGAGCTTCATCCCAAAGTCGGAAGGTGTTTTTATGAATGGAAACGCGGCAGGAACCCCTGAGCCGAAGATTTGGAATGCCCAGTAGATGAAAATACCCAATATGCCCCAAATGAGCGCTTTTGGCAGCAAGCCGAAACCCTTTACCGAGTAGGAATGGTCTCTGAGACGTTTGGCAAACCACTCTCCTCCTGTGGCAAGCAGCGCAAACTTTAGGAACGTGACAAGTATGGGGGCAGCGGAATATGCCTGATCGTAAAGCGACCTGGTACCAGGAAATAGAAAAAAGAGTGCTATACCGGCACTTAGTATTCCAGCAACCAGGTCTCCCAATAACATTTTCCTGCCTCGAAACAATCAAGTTAAATTACCGTGCTATTATAGCCCTAACAGCTAAAAACCCGATAATTTTACATCATTACAAAAATCGCAGCTGTTTTTTGTGGATTTGCCAGGAAAAAAATATAGACGAGTGGAGAACCAGAATTTAAAAATTGGCTGATACTGAGTTTATTAGGATTGAGGAAAGCTGATTGTCACATCCAGTCCGCCTTCAGTACGATTCCTGGCGGTAATGCTGCCGCCCTGGGCTTCGACCAGGTTCTTGCATATTGCCAGCCCCAGCCCCGCACCGCCTGTAACTCGTGCACGTGATTTTTCACCACGCCAGAAGCGGTCAAAGACAAAGGGCAATTCGTTTTCTGGAACGCCTGGACCGGTATCGCTGACTATTATCTCGATTTTCGCGTCTATTTTTTTTGCATCCAGTAGAATCGTTCCACCTGATGGGACATAGCGCAGTGAGTTACCGATCAAATTTCCGACCACCTGTTCCAGGCGCTGCGGATCGATCTTGAGGATCAAATCATCCTCTGAAGGGGATAGTTCAAGATTGATGTGTTTTCCAGTAGCCTGCGGCAGGAAGAGAGATACGATTTTACGTAACAGCTCTATTACATTGGTGTCTTTGAGCTCAAAATGTAATTGACGGGATTCCGCCATGGTCAGCAGTCGCAGGTCTTCCACCAGTCGTTCGAGCAGGTAGGTTTCTTCCAGCGCCTGGGCAATATTGGCATCATTGGCAGGGTAAACGCCATCCACTATGCCTTCCAGGCGTCCGCGTAATACTGAAAGCGGGGTGCGCAACTCATGGGCAATATCGGCCAGTAAAGCACGGCGTTCAGTATCGTTTCGCTCAAGGGTCTCGGTCATTCTGTTGAAGTGGGCTGCCAGAGCAGCCAGGTCGCTTTGTGAATGGTTAGTTTTAATTCTCGTTTGCAAATTTCCAGAAGTAACACTTTCCGCCGCAACGATGACCTCAGAAAGAGGGTTCACCACGCGGCGCATTAAAAGGATTCCAATAATTGTTGTCAATAAAAGCAGTAAGGCACCAACCAGAAGAACCGGATTCAGGATGCTGAAACTGAGCCTGACCGGATGAGGAACAGAGGTGTTGTCAACGAGCAATGTACCGATCACCTGGCCATACGCTTTGAGTTCATAAGACTGTGCATGGATCATCATGTCGGGATCGACCATCGTTCTCATCCCTGGCATGCTGTTTTTTCCATAATAAAGGACCACATTACCATCTTTGTCCATCAAGATGGCGCGTTCCCAATCAAGCCGCAGCAAGCGTGAATCCGGCGAATCCCCGGCTCGAATGAGGTCGTCAATTCCATCCCAGCTTCCATGACCAATATAATAGGCTTCCAGGATAGTAGCATTGGGAGATCTGTAAAATGGATTTTGCCCTGTATTGGAACTGATCTCGTAGATTGTTGTACCGATCAAAGCAAGTATGGTTATTGCAACCACTGCCAGTAGCGCTCTTAATAGGATTAGGATCAGACGCCGTTGGATAGTCTTAATGGATTTGGTGTAGGGTTCTTTAGCTGTTTGATTTTTCATTAAACTTATAACCTACCCCATGGATCGTCACGATCCATTCAAAACCGCTTTGGTCCGCATCCAGTTTCTTGCGCAGATTGCGGATGTGTGAATCAATAGCGCGTTCATAGCTTTCAAATGCAACGCCGCGGACAGCCATCAGGAGTTGAGAACGTGAGAAGATCCTGCCTGGTTGGCTGGCAAGCGTCGCCAGGATCTCGAACTCTGTGGGAGTTAATGCAATTTCAGTTTGCCCTATGGTGACTATGAAGCGATTGCGGTCAAGCGTCAGGTTTCCAGCTCGAATGACCTCAGCAGTCGGATCGCCTTGTGCACGCCTTAAAACTGTGCGTACTCTTGCCACCATTTCCCGTGGGCTGAACGGTTTTGTGATGTAATCATCAGCGCCGATCTCCAACCCGATCAATTTGTCTGTTTCTTCAACGCGAGCGGTGAGCATGATGATGGGTGTATTGGATTCTTTACGCAGTTCACGGCAGATATCCAGCCCATCCATCCCCGGCAGCATCAGGTCGAGAAGGATCAGGTCGGGTTTTTCCCTGCGCGCTTTGTCTATTCCGCCCTGACCATCCAGAGAAGTAACAACCGAAAAACCAGCAGCCTTTAAATAATCCTGGCAGATTTCGACAATTTTGGCTTCATCGTCAATGATCAGAATCTTTTTTGTCATCTTATCCTGATTATCTCATAAACCGAAAGCTACGACAGCAGGGGTTGCTCGCACCGGGGTTGACAACCCCTGCCGACCTGGTTCAAGCTGGCACGGTAGCCTGAATCCGGGATTTTGAGAGAGAGGATAAAACCGCGACCGCAACTGCGATTGCCAGTGCCGCAATTTTGATCCAGAAAGATAACCCGAACGCGAAACCAAACAACCCAACAACAGAGAAAAGGATCCCGAAGATGGCGGTTGTGATGGCTAATTTCCGACCCCAATCTTTACCTATGAAAATTCCCAGGATTGCCAGTATACCAAGCACAATGATCATCATTGCGCCTGCTTTCTCTATGACCTGGAGTAATTGGATCAGTTTAAAGCTAATCCCTGTGCCTGTTGAAAGGGCGCCGCTAAAATTACCGCCTGTTCTTCCCTGTGTGAATTGTCTGTTTCCACTGGTTTGATTATCCTGCTGACCACTTCCAACTGAAGGCATACCTGATGGCGGGTTGCCGCCGGAGGGCAATGATCCGTTGTTGGGGAATTGCCCGTTGCCCTGCATTTGGGGGCGCGTTCCATTGTTCATATAACCCGGACCTTCGCCTCGCATATTCCCAAAGAGGAGTGGATACAAACCAGCAGCAGCGATTAGCAGCAGTACAAAACCTGCTGTGATTAGTAAAGTAACTGGTTTATTCTTGAACATGATCTAATTTCCTTATTTTCTATTCATACCGCAGAGCTTCGATCGGTCGTAATTTGGATGCCTGGTACGCCGGGTAAATTCCAAAGAACAAACCAATCAACGCCGAAAATGAAAAACTGAGCAATATCACATCCCAGGTCACCTTCGCAGTGATCAATCCGAGGAAAGAGAATGCCCAAGCGATTGAAGCGCCTAACAAGATTCCAATGACTCCACCCAGAACTGAGAGTGTCATAGTTTCTACCAGGAATTGGAATAAGATGGCTTTTTGTGGAGCCCCCACGGCTTTACGCAGACCGATCTCGCGGGTGCGTTCAGTCACCGAAACCAGGGTGATATTCATGATGCCGATTCCCCCTACCAGTAAGGATATGCCTGCGATTGCGCCCAGTAGGGCTGTCATTGTTTTGGTGATAGTACCCAATGAGGACAACATTGAAGCCTGGCTGGAGACACTGAAGGGAAGGTCGTCACTCAAGCTCAGGTTATGCGCGGATCGCAGCGCTGTCTCGATCTCGGTGATCATGGCATTTACATCATCCGCGTTTTGTGCAGAGACGGTGATCCCTGATAGAACGTTTTTCCCCTGGGATATTGCGCGAAAGCCAAATACCTTTGAATACCCTGTCGAGAGCGGTATGAAAATGTTGCTGTCGCCGCTCATAAATCCCATCGTTCCCTTGGACTCAAGCACTCCAACCACTTCGAACTGCGAATTATTGATCTTGATCTTCCGTCCGATTGGGTTCAATCCCTGGAAAAGGTCAGTCGCCACGGTAGCGCCGATTACAGCAACCCGGTTTTTAGTGGCGTAATCTTGACTGGTTAACCAGCGTCCATCCTGAACAACCTGGTTAGTGGCATCTTTATACTCGGTGGTAACTCCCAGGATCGTGTAGTTAGAAGTCAGGTTTGAGGTGGATACCTGGTCCATCGATGAATAATATGGCGCGATCGCCCGCATTCCACTTACTTTAGCTGCTATCTTTTCATAATCAGTGTAAAGCAGGGTGCCTGAAGAAGCTTGCCCACCAGTGCCCTGCCCAAAGGAACGACCAGAACTTATGGTTATCAGGTTCGTTCCCATCGATTCAATGCTGCTGGTGATGCCTGATGTGGCGCCGCGCCCAATGGAAAGCAAAGCAACGACAGCGGCGACACCAATTACGATTCCCAAAACGGTAAGCGTAGAACGTAATTTATTAGCGCGAAGGGCTCTGAGAGCTACGCGGATATTGTTGAGGATATTCATTGCCACATCTCCCGTTTGAAAGTCCCATTGCCGTTCGCGATAAGATCGTCCGGGCGTGGAGTACCGGCGACGAGAGGTGTTTTGATGGTCTCATCACGGCTAACCCTGCCATCCATTAAGTGAACGATCCTATTTGTATGCCTGGCGATGAAAGCATCATGGGTTACATAAACCACAGTTTGTTTTTTATCACTGTGAAGTTGTTGAAATAAAGCCATGATCTCCGCACCGGTTTTGCTGTCCAGGTTCCCGGTGGGCTCGTCAGCCAGGAGCAGAGACGGGTTATTCACAAGTGCCCTTGCAATTGCCACGCGCTGCTGCTGACCACCTGATAGCTGGTTTGGATGGTGGTGTATTCGATCTGCCAGCCCGACTGTCGCGAGGGCTTCTTTCGCCCGTTCAATCCTCTCCTTGGGTTTAGTGCCGTCGTATGTTAACGGCAGCATCACATTCTCGAGCGCACTGGTGCGGGGCAGTAAATTGAACTGCTGAAAAACAAAACCGATCTTGTGAGCGCGCAGGTTGGCCAACTGGTTTTCACGCATTTTTGCTGCATCCTGGGTGTCGATCAGGTATTGTCCTGATGTCGGGTTGTCCAGGCATCCCAATATCGCCATCAATGTGCTTTTACCGGAGCCTGAAGGACCCATGATCGAAACCATCTCACCTTCAAAGATCTTCAAGCTGACACCATCCAATGCGCGTACTTCCTGGTCTCCAATTTTGTATACCTTGGTGACGTCAATAACTTCTATCATGATTGATCCTTAATCAATGTAATATCCCTATTATGGTTGTCCACCAGGTCCGCCGCCTGATCCGATTAGAAAACCGCCGCGATCGCTGGTTTGTGAAGATTGGCTGGTTGAGCTTGTAGAGGAGTACAGAAGCACCTGGTCATTTGCCTGTAAATCCCCAACTACAGTCACCAGTTCGTCGGTTATCGTGCCGCTGACCACTGTCACTCTTTCCTGGGTTCCGTCTTGTTTCACGCGGATGACGTATTCACCCTGGGCATCGGATTGAACGGCTGATACTGGTACATAAAGAACGGTATGCGGAGCACTGGTTTGTATGGATACATTGGCTGTCTGGCCGATCAGGATGCGGGGGTCAATACTATCTAATTCAACCCGTACCGTGTAATTAACCACTCCTGATGAAACCACTCCAACCGGATTGATAAAGGTGACTTTCCCGGTCATGGTGAGGTCTGGAATTGCATCAAAGGTCACGGTGGCAGGATTTCCAATTTTTACTGCGGAAATTGTCGTTTCATCGATTGAAACTTCAACAAAAAGGGAGGTTCGATTAACAAGGATAGCTGCTTCGGTATTGTTGCTCACCAGGTCTCCCACACGCGGGTAGATCACCACCACTTCGCCGTCAAAGGGAGCGATAATATCAAGACTGTCAACTGTAGCCTGGGCAGCATCCACTTTTGCCTGGGCGCTGGTGATGGCATCGGTGTTTGTGCCATCCTTGAGCTTGTCAAAAGCCCTTTGAGCATCGTCAAGTTTTGCTTTGGCAAGGTTCATATCTGCGGAGATCGTAGCGCTATCCATGGAGTTTGGCGTGCTCTTGTAATAATTCAGTTGTTTTTCTGCGTTATCCAAATCCAGTTTTGCCTGTGAAAGGGCAGCCAGCGCTGCCGCTTTATTGACGTCGGAATCTGGAGATTCACCATAACCGTTATATTTCTTTTCGGCGTTTTCTACCTTTTGCTGAGCCGATAAGTATTGCGATGTCAGAATATTGATGTAATCAGAGTTGCCGATCTGTTTGTTAAGGGTGTTGTAATATCCTAATGCATTGTAATAGTCGCTTTTTGCTGCAACTAAAGCGACCTCAGCCTGCGCGAGTGCTGTTTTTGAATTCTTTGCATCCTCCAAAGCCTGTTTGGCACTGATCAGGCTGGAGATTGCCTCATTCACTGAGGTAGGTGCGGTGGTGGGATCGATGGCGGCTAACACGGCACCTTTGGTTACCATTTGATTAACTGCCACATCCACAGTCTGAACCGTGCCGCTGGTTTTCCAATTTAAGGTTGTGATCTGGTAAGGTTCGATTGAACCTGAAGATTCAATGGTATCGGTTTGGTCAGATTCAGTCACAACCCCGTAGCCGGCAGTCGTTGCAGAACTTGATTTATTTTGGCATCCTGCAGCAAGTAACATAAAAACAATGGCTGTTGTGACAATTGCAACGGATTTATTCTTCATCAGCATGGTTCACTCCTTAGATTTGATAATATAGTTTTACCTTTCATTTGTGGAGATTATGTGTAGATTGGACTGAGATGTGTGGAACTTCCTAATTTGCTTATTGTTTAACGGTTCACCCCCATGTTGTTGGGCATGGGGGTGAGTTTCAGGAGAGTTAAATCAGAGGAGAAAGAAAGCCTTACTGATTACTATAATATCGGAGGTTCATCGAGAAATTATGAAGAATTCGTTGACAATTGTCGAAAAAGTCGGGTCATTTGATTATTATTTGATTAATTTAAAGTTCAATTGACAAACTGTGGTTTAATCAAGCTATGGATGATAACCGTTACCAGCAATTCCTCAGTAAATACCCTGAATACCTGAGCACAATTGCGTTGGACGACCTTCGCATGAAAGACTATTCCCGGCTTGACCGGATTCATGAGGTCTACTTGGATTACACTGGCGGTGGTTTGTATGCCGAATCCCAACTGAAGCAGCATTATGACTTGTTATTGAATAATGTTTTTGGCAATCCCCATTCCACCAATCCGACCTCACTGGCTTCGACCGAATTGGTGGAATCCACACGCCATGCCATCCTGCAATTCTTCTATGCTTCCCCTGATGAATATGTGGTGATTTTTACATCCAACGCCAGCGGCGCGCTCAAACTGGTTGGTGAATCCTATCCGTTTGGACAGGGATGTAATTATCTGCTCACTTTCGATAACCACAATTCGGTCAACGGCATCCGCGAATATGCGATGGCCAAAGGTGCCCAAGTGACCTACGTTCCCGTCCTGCCGCCGCGCATGCGCCTGGATGAGGAAAAACTTGAAACGATGTTGACACTATCTACAGGGAATTGCAATAACCTGTTTGCGTTCCCGGCGCAGTCCAATTTTTCTGCTGTTCAACATCCACTGGCGTGGATTGAAAGGGCGCATGATGCCGGTTGGGATGTTTTGTTGGATGTAGCTGCCTATGTTCCCAGCAACCGCCTCGACCTCGGCAAATGGCATCCTGATTTTGTTCCCATTTCTTTTTACAAAATGTTCGGATACCCAACCGGAATTGGAGCGCTTCTCGCGCGAAAACAGGTTCTCAATAAGTTGCAGCGCCCATGGTTCGCCGGTGGAACCATAACAGTGGCATCAGTCCAATCCGAACGGTATTACCTGGCTGAAGCACCGGCAGCCTTTGAAGATGGCACATTGGACTACCTGGATATTCCCGCGGTTGAGATCGGGTTGAAGCATATCGAAAAAGTTGGCCTTGAGAAGATCCATGAACGGGTACGCTGCCTCACCGGCTGGCTGCTGGAAAACCTGGTTGAAATAAAGCATGCGAATGGAAAACCGCTGGTCAAAATCTACGGTCCCATCTCAACCGAAATGCGTGGCGGGGCAATTGCATTAAATTTCGTTGACCCATACGGAAATGTGATCGATCACCGGTCCATCGAATACAACGCCAATAAACAGGAAATTTCACTGCGCACTGGCTGCTTCTGCAATCCCGGGGCAGGGGAATTAGCATTGGGAATTTCAGCAGGTGAGTTAACCTCCTGTTTTAACCGTCCGGATCACGATCAGCGCTTGACGTACGATGAGTTTCGCCTGTGCATTGATGGAAAGGCCACCGGGGCGGTTCGGGTTTCAGTCGGAATGGTGAGCAATTTTGAGGATGTGGAGCATTTTATCGGTTTTGTTAAATCGATTCTGCGGACTGAACAGGTGTAATGGCGATGAAAAAATTATCCAATTTCTTTTACAAGCTTTCGACTGGCTGGTTGGTTTTAGCCACCGGTGTGGTGTTCGTTTTATTCATGATTTTTGTCATGCCTGTGTTTTCTGAGAAAACTGCACAGTATTCTAATGGAATGGTTTCACCTGACACCAGTCTCTTTTATTCGGCCGATGAGCTTTACAGAATGGCTCAGGGGTACGGACCGGCAGGAAGGGAATCATTTGTTGATATTCGCTGGACATTGGACCTGCTCTTTCCGGTCGTTTATTCCATCTTTTTTATTACTACAATCAGTTGGTTTTTAAGACGGATCGTTCCTGTTTCTTCAAAACTACGGGTACTTAACCTTGTCCCCTTGGGCGCATTTGTGTTTGACCTGCTTGAAAACAGTGCCACATCTCTGGTGATGATTCGATTCCCCGCAACCGCCCCCTTAGCGCAAGCGCTTGCCCCAGTTTTTACGCCGATAAAATGGTTTGCTGTATTCAGTGCTTTACTCCTCTTGTTAATTGTCGCAATTCTCTTGATAATAAAAAGGATGAGGGGGGCAAATAAGTAAAGCACCTGAAATTAATCTCTATTTTTATCGTCTCAACTCAACACTTCCTACGGTATCATTAGTTCTATGACAACAGATTGGTTCACGATCTACCATACTCAAGTCTATTTTGTGTATGGACTGGTTTTTTTTGTATTGGGAGTTGTCATCTTACTGCAGACCCGCAGTTATTCACGTTTGCGCCTGGCACGGGATCTGCCCTGGCTTGGCTGGTTTGGGATATTGCATGGATTCAATGAGTGGGGGGAAATATTCATTCCAATTCAGGTGAGCAGCATGGGAATGCAGTATTTCCATATATTTGATTTTATTCAACATGCGTTGCTGGCTATCTCATTTTGGTGTCTGTTCCAATTTGGAATCGAATTACTCCGCCCATCCACACGTGCCTGGAGATGGATCAGGTTGATCCCAACCATTGTCCTGGCAGTTTGGGCGATTGGTCCGATGATCCTGGGATACATTTTTTTCCGGGATATCGAAGCCTGGCATTTGTTTGCCTATGCCGTGACCCGCTATATGTTTTGCATCCCCGGCAGCATACTTGCAGGGATCGGATTGCTCAGGCAGACAAAGCTCCAGATTGAACCCCTGCACGTTCCCCGGATTGGAACGACACTGAAAATTGCAGCGGGGACATTTTTTGCCTATGCTTTTTTTGCCGGGTTAGTTACCCCTAAAGCTGGTTTTTTCCCGGCGTCTGTTATTAATACTGAATGGTTCACCGCAACCTTCTTTGCTCCACCGCCAATCTTCCGGTCGGTGATTGGGCTTATCCTGTTGATCACAATTTTCCGCGCTCTGGAAGTGTTCAACATCGAAACCGACAGGATGATCCGCAGCATGGAGCAGGCACAGGTGATCGCAGTCGAACGTGAGCGGATCGCGCGCGATATCCACGATGGGGCACTTCAGCAAGTTTACGCATCGGGTCTGCTGGCGCAATCGCTCCAGAAAAAAGTAAAGGGAACCGCGGATAGTGAGTCAAAGCAACTGATCTCAACAATAAACCAGGCAATCGACCAGTTACGTGCCTTCCTTCCTCAACTCAAACCGACACCAAAATCCATCGACATCCTGGGGGCTCTTTCACCAATTATTGAAGAAGCGCGGCGGAATTTAATGATCACCACTCATTGGGATAACCAGAAAATTCCTTCGCTCCCTCCTGAACAGACCAGCCATTTAACGGCTTTTGTTTCCGAAGCACTTTCCAATATCATCCGGCATTCCAAATCTGAAAAAGCGGATGTGCGGCTCTTCTGTCAAAAGAAACACCTGATCATTGAAATCGAAGATTATGGAATTGGAATTGCTGTACAGGCGGAACCCGGATATGGGCTTAAAAATATGCAGGATCGGGCAAAACTACTCGGAGCGTCATTATCGATCAACTCAAGTCCAGGCAAAGGCACAGTAGTCAAGCTGGATCTGCCGATGGAGGAAAAATATGTCGTCCATACGTCTGCTGATCGTTGACGACCACGCGGTAGTACGACTGGGATTGCGAACACTCCTTTCAGACGAACCTGACCTTGAGGTCGTTGCTGAAGCCGGTTCGGCAGAAGAAGCGCTGGTCAAGGTGGCCGCTGCGAAGCCTGATATTGCTATCGTTGATATCCAGCTTCCAGGTCGATCCGGTATTGAGATCTGCCAGGAAATCCGGCAAAAATTCCCTGCCACCCGGGTGGTGATCCTTACTTCACATGCCGGCGAGTCTTTCGTGGAACAAGCAATGCGTGCCGGGGCATCCGGTTATGTCTTGAAACAGGTGGGAAACGAAGAATTGATCCATGCAATCCGGGCTGCTCACCGGGGTGAAATGGGTCTCGATAGCCGTACAGCCTCTTCAGTAATTACCCGCTATTTGGATATGGAGAAAAAGGTTGACCAGTCTGCATTTAAAGATCTCTCATTGCGGGAACGGGAAGTTTTAACCCTGGTGGCAGAGGGTGACAGCAACAAAGAGATTGGGGTTAAGCTGAACCTGACAGAAATTACAGTTCGAAATTACGTCAGCAATATTCTAAATAAATTGCAATTGCGAAATCGCATTGAACTCGCCAAATACGCTTTTGTGCATAACTTGAAAGATCATATGGAATAGTCTTTAATTAAACAGGGGACTCCCCGGATGGGGAGTCTCTGTTGTTACTACCAATAAGGAGGGAGGGAAATCTAAGAAGTAACGACTTTTTTCTTGAACCAGATACCTGGCTGCCAGAACGTGCCCACGTATTTGAGCCACAGTCGGTTCAAACCATAGTACCCGGCGATCTTCCATGCGATCATCAGGAGCATGGCGAGCACAAGCAAAACAGGTCCAGAGCTGTTGCTTCCAGCCAGCAGGAAGTTGAAATTCATGAGGAAACTGAAGAAAGCAGCCAGTCCAACAAAAACGCCTGCGATGAGGGCAATACCAACCAGGAATTCACCAACTGCAACCAATTTGGCGAACCAAACATATGAATTGCTGTCCAACAAAGACTGCAGAAAACTGCGGTACCAGCCATAATAAATGGCAGGTTGGGCAGGAGCCTCAGGGATAGTTACAGCATAAGACCAGAAGCCTTTAAGCGCAACACCGGTCTCCATCCAATCGGGGCTGGAGAGTTTGTGCAAACTTGCGGTTACCCACTGGTAACCCAGGTAAACACGGACGATAAGCCACAACCACGCGAACTTGGGGCTGTTGAAGATTGCCTTGATAGCGGGAGCATCTTCCAAGTTATGCGGGCCAAACAAGAAATTTTTCATTTTTCTCCTCCAAGAGTTTTGTTATCCGTATAATTTCAGTCTTATTTACATCATCAGTTTACGGGATTACACTCGCACGCGAAAGGTGCATGTGTCCATGATTTAATAGGTACATATGTACCGAGGATCTGGAGGAATAAAATAGCCTTATCCCGTGGGATAAGGCTATTCATACAACAAAATCAGATATTAGTTACTCTTTGGGTTTATCCTGGTTTTCTTTACCGGGTTCCTCATCGCCTTTGAGCCCTTCGCGGAACGAACGGATGCTGGAACCCAATTCTTTTGCAACTTTGCTGATTCGTCCAACACCAAAGATTAACACCACCAGGATCAGGATGAGGAGGATTTCAGGGAATCCAAAACTTTGAAACATTTTTCCCTAGCCTTTCTTTTTATACCCTCATTTTATCATTTTTACCGCTCAGCCCACCTTATTTTACGAACGCGGGGATTTCCAATTTTTGACCGGCATTGTCAACAAGATAGTAAGGAACCCAGGCAACGCCAAACACCTCAGAAAAAATGTCGCTCTTGGTCGGGCTGATAGAGATTTCGGAGGTTTGCGTGACGACACTATCCCATTTGCTCTCGATTGCCTCCAGGGCTTTTGCCTGTTGGGATTGCAATTCAGTCAACTGCTCCTGGTATTGTTTCAACGTTTCTTCTTCCGCAGACAGTTTGTCTTTTGCCGCTGAAGCCATCCGTACTTTTGAAATGGTGCTGTTAAGGCTGCGTTTTCGTCCGGTGAGCATGGCCAATACAGCAGAGCCTCCAGTGGTAAATTGCTCAATATTGCGTTGTGTCACCTGGCTGTTGGCGGCTTTTACATCCAATTCCTGGCTGTCGATCTTCCTCTGCATGGCTGATATCTTCGTTGCGAAGGTGGTCGTCACCTTTGATTTTTCGGCTTCGATGGCTGATTTTGCCGCTTCACGGCATTTTTCCTGGAATTTGGCGTCGGTCATACCAGGGGTGCCGTAGACCTTCAGCGCTGTATTTGCTTTTACTCGCTGCGAAGCAGTTCGGTAGAGCCACTCCGCAAAATCTTTTTGAATATCAGAGGTCTTACGCGAATCTCCCAGCCATGCGGCCGGGGTTCTGAATTGCGACCGGGGTAAGGGCTGCGACTCCAGCTTTGCAGTATCAATTGCCTCGCTCACGCATTTTTCCCATTTGATCAATCCAGTGCCGGGATCCTCCAGGAATGCAGCCACCTTGCGGGCACTTTCGATGCCATATTGACGGGAGAGATAGCGAATTTCAGATTGCATGAAAAGCGCAGCATGGTAAACAATCCCCTGCGCAGAAGCGTTTGCGGAAAGCCCGGCGGCCGATACTGCCTGGTTGAATCCGAAGTTATTGGGCATAAAATATTCTGCGATCTCGCCGGGGATCGCCGGGCGTGAACTGACAGTCCCGCCGCCTGCTGCAAGAGGTGCGGCGTTTTCTGCTGTCGGCTGGGGTGTCTCACCGTTCATAGTCGCATCAATACTTACCTTGCTGTTTTTTACTGCACCAGCGCCAACCAGGGAGTTAGCCATCGGGATTTGGTCGCGCGTCATTGGTCCGGCCAGGAAATTCAACGCCCAGCGCGTGCTCATCAGCACCGGACCTGATTTATAAATACTGTGATAAAGAAATACCCGTTTCTCCAATCCACTGATCAGCTTGTCGAACGTATTAATATCAGTGGTACCGCCTGCTGAGGTAAGCCCATCCAACAGACGTTGTTTATCCTGATCGGTCTGCAGGCGGCCGATCATCCAGGTGCCGGCATTGGATAGCGCTTTGTAATCCACATCCACCGGATTCTGGGTAGCCAGCACGAGCCCCACGCCGAATGCGCGCGCCTGTTTGAGCATCCGCAGCATCACGGTCTTGGATGCCGGGTTGGCAACCGGCGGCAGGTAGCCCATAATTTCATCAAAATAGAGGAGTGCGCGCAGGTTGCCGGTGCCGCGCTGTCCGCGCATCCAGCTTTCCACGGCGGTAAAGAGGAGGGTCACAAAGAACATGCGCTCATTCTCGCTCAGGTGAGCAATATAAAAGATGGAATGGCGCGGTTTGCCGGACGTCGAATTAAGGATGGATGCAATATCCAGCGTTTGTCCCTGTTGCCATACCTGGAAAGAAGGAGACGCCAGGAAGTTGTTCAATTGCAATGCGAGCCCGATGCGGTCTTTTTCCGCGAAAAATGATTCGATGGGGAATGCCCCCAGCCGTTCCATGGGCGGGTTTTGCACCTGAAGGATCAAGTCAGTGAGGCTGAGGGATTGTTTGTTTATCCAGGCGGTCTCAAGCAGATTTGAAAGCAGAATGTGTTCACGCGAGCGCAGCGGATCCAGGTCGGTGTAGCCAATAAGCCCCAGCAGCGCGGTGATGGTGCTGTTGATTCGTTCACGCAATACTTCCGCGTTGGATTCCCAATCCAGGTCGGGCGCCTGGAATGAGGAAAGGATATTCACCGGTATCCCTGAAGAAGATCCGGGAGTGTAGATTGCAAAATCCGCTGAGTCGCCCAGCGCTTTTAGCTGTTCCTCGCCCAGCCCCCAATCGGCCAGCCCTTTTTTCCATTTTGCGGCTGTTTCTTCCGCCATTTGCGCGGTTGTTTTTCCATCGCGTTTTGCGCTTTCAGGGTCGATCCAGGGCTCAAAATCAGCGGGCAGCTGATCAGGAAAATGCAAAACCAGGTTGGTCAGGTCGCCCTTTGGGTCGATGATGATCGCCGGGGTATTGTGTAGCGCTGCTTCTTCCAGTAGCCCGATGCAAAGCCCGGTTTTGCCGGAGCCGGTCATGCCGGTAACCACCGCGTGCGTCGTCAGGTTGGCCGGATCCAGCAGTACCGGTTCGCTGGTTGTGGTTCTTGTTTTAGGGTCATAAACCCGTCCGAGGAAGTAATTAGGAGAGAGATTAGCCATTTTCGCCGCCTTTAAGAATTTATTTATTATAGACGAATTTGATTTGACTGTTAACTTGGCCCTTTTCTTGTATCCAATAATCCTGCGGGCTGGTTATGTGAAGGTTGTATAATCAAAAATAATCCCCGCTAGCGAGGTTTCCTGTGGTTGATATTAATTTCTACACGATCCATATTGCCGACAGCACCGACCGTGATAATCTTCCAGGTCTTATCGTTATGCAGCCGCCAAAACGCGCCGCGCGCGGGCGCGAAAACGACGTGCTGGTTGCTCTGATCACCTTAAAAGGACCTTCTTCGATCAGTTCGGAAAGCCTGCGCACCTGGATGGAAAAGAAATGTGAAGAGTATTTCCAGACAGCAGGAACCGCGACCCTGGCCATGCGCACCCTGATGGAAAAATTCAACCAGGAGCTGCTGCAGCGCAATCTTAAGCGCGCTGCAGGGGGCAGCCAGTTGACCGCGATGATGAACCTTGCAATCATCAAGCGTGACCAGCTCTACCTGGCGAACGCTGGAGATACCCGTTCTTTCTACATTTCAGCGCAGGATTGCACGGAATACCACGATGATGAGGAGCCGCGGGATCTCGGTTTAAACGAAACCCTTTCCATCCGCTTTGGACAAAAATTGATCCAGGAAAATGACCTTCTCTTGCTGGCTCCGGTGGTCCCGGCAACATGGACAACCGATGCTTTTGCGGGCGGCAACTCCCTGACCATTCAAGGACTGTCGAGACGGCTTTTCAACCAGTCTGGCGCTGATCTGCGCGCCCTGGTGATGAAGTTCCTGCCGGGAAAAGGTGCGCTGGTTACCAGCGCACTCAAACGGGATGTTTCTGCTACCCGGCTTCCCGACACTGCTTATTTCACTGCAACCCCGCATGAGGAGGATGAACCTGTTACCCCTCAGCCTCTGGCGCAATCAGTGCCCATTCTGCCCGTTGATTCACCCGAACCTGAATTTGGTGAACCTCCTGTGGAGCCAATCTCTGAACCTGCGATCCGGGTACCCCCGGAAAGAAGCAGAACCCGAAATTCGCCTGAAATACTCAGTCCGCAGGCGAAGGTGGCGATCGGCAAAACCACCCGTTCAGCCGTCGATTCCTGGGAGGGATTCAAGAAGGGAACAGGGGAATTCCTGGGTAAACTCCTGCCAGGTCTCACCGAAGGTCCGGTGAAACTGAATGTACCTGTATTGATTTTCATTGCCCTGGCAGTTCCTCTGATTATAGGTCTCGTTGCCGGCAGTGTTTATTCCAAAAAAGGGAAAGGCCGCGAATTTGACGCGGCGCTGATCCAGGCGCAGCAATATGTTGTACAGGCGGATACTCAGTTGAACGATCCCCCGTCGCGCCTCGCCAGCCTGCAGCAGGCGATGTTCTGGCTCGACAAGGCGGGTGAGTATGGCACCTCGGATGCATATTTAACGACAAAATCAAATGTGCAGACCGCGCTCGATCAACTCCAGGGGGGGCAGCGCCTTGAAATGGCTCCGTTATTTGCCGATACCCTTCCAAGGGATACGGTCATCACTCAGATGGTGGCCACCAATACCGAGGTGTACCTGTTGGACCAAACCAGCGGCACAGTACTGCGCTATTCCCGCTCCGGGGATGAATACGTGGCGGATGCTGGGTTTGACTGCGGTTATAACCCCAAAAATGTGCTTAGCCCCATTGGCAAGCTGGTGGATATCATTCCCATGACTGCCGGCAACTCGTTTGATGCGACCATCATGGGCATCGACGCGGCAGGCGTGTTCGAGTACTGTGTCCCCGGTGAAACCGGTATCACCAATTCGCTTATCCCGCCGGACGCCGGCTGGGTTTCTTTGAAAGCCATGTCGATGTATCAGGGCTACCTCTACATCCTGGATTCCGGCGGCAACGCGGTCTACCGCTATGCAGCGAATGGCATTCAATTTGATGAAAAACCCACCCTGTTCTTTGACCAGGTGGTTCCGGACCTGGTGGACGCGTTCGATATCGAGGTGAACGGTTTTGAGTTGTATATCCTCAAGAACAACAGCCAGATGATCTCCTGCACCTATAGCCCGCTCAAAGGGTACAAGGAAACTGAGTGCATCGACCCGGCGCCATTTGGCGATATGCGTACCGCCCAGGAACCAGCGCCGGTGGTCTTCCCGACTGCCAAATTCGTCCAGCTACGGCTGACCCCCGCACCCGATTCGTCGTTTTACCTGCTGGATGCCAAGGAGAAATCCATCTACCATTTCAGCCTGCAGCGCAACCTTCAAAAGATCATGTATCCGCGCCTCAAGGATGATATGGATATTGAAAAACTGACTCCCACCGCGGTGGCAATCTCCACCGGGCGCATCGCTTACCTGGCGTTCGGCAACCTGGTCTATTATTCGCCGCTACCGTAGTTTTATTTTGAGGTCAACTGATGAGCCTGCTTGACACGATCGATCAACCGACGTTACTTATCGATGAAAAAATCGCCCGACGTAATATTGAGCGTATGGCAGCCAGGGCAAAAAACAACGCCGTGGTCTTCCGCCCGCATTTCAAGACCCACCAGTCCGCTGAAGTGGGGGAGTGGTTCCGCGATTATGGCGTAACGAAGATCACCGTGTCATCGGTGGAGATGGCGGAATATTTCGCTGCCCACGGCTGGCAGGATATCACCATCGCGTTTTCCCTGAACATTCGGCAGCTATCGAGGATACAGGTACTCGCCCGAAAGGTTCACCTGGGCGTGCTGGTGGAGAACCCGGAAGAAGTGGAAAGCCTTGCCGGGCTCACGGATTGCTGTCTCGACACGTGGCTAAAGGTTGATGTGGGTAACCACCGCACCGGGCTGGACTGGCAGGATGAGGAAGCGGTTTCCACCCTGTGTCAAAAGATCAGCCAGGCGCCTGCGCTGCGGCTCAAAGGGCTGCTCACCCATTCCGGGCATACCTACAAAGCTGCATCAAAAAATGACGTTTGTGCGATTTTCCGCGAGGGGATCGACCGCTTGAACGTCCTGCGGAAAAGACTCGAATTACAAGGCATGACCGGTCTGCAAATCTCGGTGGGAGATACCCCCGGATGTACCCTGTGTGAGGACTGGTCCGGCGCGAATGAGTTTCGTCCGGGCAATTTTGTGTATTACGACGCCCAGCAATATGTTGCAGGCGTGTGTCAATTCGAGGATATCGCGGCCGCGGTTGCCTGTCCGGTGGTGGCAAAGCACCCCTCAAGGCGTGAGGTCACCCTGTATGGCGGAGCGATTCATCTTTCAAAGGATTTTCAAATGATGGGGGAGGAAAAAAGCTACGGTCTTGCCTGCCTGCAGGAGGGGGAGCGCTGGGGCAGCCCCATTCCCGGCGCGGTAGTGAAGGCGCTGTCGCAGGAGCATGGGGTAATCAGCGTGCCCGGCGCTGAGTTCGAGAGGATCAAGGTCGGCGACCTGCTGTTCATTATCCCAGCGCATTCGTGCCTTACCGTGCAGGTGCTGCGCAGAGGCCTCACCCTGGATGGACGAGTGATTTCGACGTTGAATCTGTGAGCTTTCCAAGAACTTTTGGCAAAAATATATCACGTAAAGCATTTCGGATTCAAACTATAGGGGCATGAAACCATGAATCAGCGAAAGAGACATGAACACCTTAAAAAAGTTTTTCCATATTCCGGTTATTTTTTCAGGAATTCTTTGATTTCTTTACTTTTGGCAGTCTTAATGACTGCGTGTTTACCCCCGTCTTCTCAGGATACCTTAGAAAACCCTTTGGTTCAGATTTCAACCCTTCCACCTTGGGATGGGACTGTGCATACTTTTACTGAAGGCAAATACATCAGGACCGAGGCTTGCGGTAGGGTGTTTGACGTACAGCAAACAGTCTACGGACCACTCACTATCGGAATTGCCGAAAACTTTATCGAGCCGCAGGATTTACAGGATCTTGCCGGCAAAGTGATCGATCTTTACCGCAAACTGTATAACCAATCGCCAATTCCTCTCAGTCATTCAATCAGCTTATATATCCTGCCCGATCCAGATAACGGACAATGTTACTCAATAGGCAGTTTGGTCTTTGTGTCTCCTGAGGAGCTAGACTCACACTCTTTTCTTGAGCAATTGCTCGGAGCCGGAACAGGAATTGGCGAGTATTGGATTCTGAACGGTCTAGTTTCTTTGATATCAGGAAAGGAACCAGACAGGGAAATATTAAAATCTTTTGTAACTGCTCAGCCCATGTTAAAAGTCATTAATGAAAAGTGTTAAAAGT
>CAZAAJ010000033.1:0-28728 GCA_964483135.1 uncultured Anaerolinea sp.
ATGCTAGGGACTCTATCCAATATCCTTGATCTTAGCGCGGGCCGGCAAGCACCGGTCTAAACTTATACCCGTACACGATCATTCCTTTACGCTCGATGTCTTCCTTGATCTTGCGGGTGACCATCTCCACCTTCATGCCGATGCTGACGGGCTGTTCGCCGAGGTCGGTAAGCTGGGCGGTGACCATGGGTCCTTCTTCAAGGGCAACCACAGCCACGGTGTAAGGCGCCTGTGCTTCAAACCCGGAGGGGGCGTCGCGCATCACGGTGTAGGAATACACCTCGCCTTTGCCGCTGAAGGCGAACTGGGTCTTGGCTTCGCCGCCGCATTCAGGGCAAACGTCGCGCGGGGGGAAGATCTTGGCTTCGCAGTGCGGGCAAACTTCACCTATAAGGGCATATCTCTGTTGTTTTAATCGCCAATGGCGTGGAATTTCCATTTTTTACTCCGTTAGATATATTTGGTCTTTCAAGCGTAAGTGTAGAGGCTGAATACTGTCAAAACCTATCAGATTTGCAGCGTATTCCCACACGGATTCCCTTTTGGACATGTCCACGGGAAAGTGGTATAGTGAAAAAACTTTACTCGAAGGAATAATTAATCAATCCATGCCCCGCATATCCGATAAAACCCTTTCTCTCCAAACAGCCGGTTTGCAGGCACTCTATTGGATGATCTTCTGTCCGATCTACAGTTTTTCCTCTGTTTTTTTGCTCTCCAGGGATTTCTCAAACCAGCAGATCGGCTGGGTGATCGCCACTGGCAATATCCTGGCAGTCATTTTGCAGCCTGTGATGGGTACGCTGCTCGACCGGATGAAGCGTATCTCGATAAAATTGGTGTTGATTGTTCTCTCGCTCCTCGACCTTGTGCTGCTGACCGGGTTGATATTACTGCCGCTAGGTATCTTTGGGCGGGCAGTATTCTACGTGGCAGTTGTCGCGCTGCTCATCACCATGCAGCCGCTGGTGACGTCCCTCACCTTTGAGTACATCAATGCCGGGCATAACATCAATTTTGGCATCACCCGGGCGGCGGGGTCTTTAGGGTTTGCCATCCTTTCAACGATTTTAGGATTTTGGATCATCCGTACCACACCCGGCATCATCCCGCTGCTCAGTGCAGGATTGGTTGTAGCTTATTTAGCCCTGCTTTTTTCCTTTCCGAAGGTTGTCAAACCGGATCATCCGATCGGGGAAGACCTCTCCGGCATCCTCCCGGCAGGAGGGTTCTTGCGCCGGTATGAGCGTTTCATCCCTTTCCTGGTCGGGGTGGCCTGCCTGTTCATTTTTCACACCACCATCAACACTTTCCTGGCGCAGATCATGACCTCGGTCGGCGGGAAAACCACCGATTTAGGCATCTCCCTCACCATTGCCGCCATGTGTGAACTACCGGCTTTCCTGGGTTTCAGCAAAATTGCCGCAAAATTCAGCAGTTCATCTCTCTTAAAATTCTCGGGGATCATGTATGCGCTGCGCAGTTTCATTTTCCTGGCGGCATCCTCCGTTTTCCTGGTCAACGTGGGGCAGGTCTTCCAGGCGTTTTCTTTTGCTGTGTTCATCCCGGCTTCAGTTTACTTTATCAATCAAACCATGAAGGATGAGGATAAGGTAAAGGGGCAAACTTACGTGACCGGTTTGGCCACGCTGGGGGGCGTCATCGGAAGTATCGCAGGCGGCAGGCTGCTCGACACAGCAGGGATTCCCGCGTTGCTGTTATTTGCGTCCGCGGCAGCCGTGGCAGGTGGTTTGTTAATGCTCTACTCGGTGAGAAAAAAACCGACAAAGGCGAACTAGCGAAATTCCCACTTCATTAAAATTCAGGATTACTGTTCTCTCACCAGCACATGCGCAATGGCGGTTGAGGCGGGTCCTCCCAGGGCAAGGGTGAGGGCGATGCGCGCACCGGGGACCTGGTTCTTGCCTGCCAGTCCGCGTAATTGCAGCGTGGCTTCCGCTGCCTGGTAAACCCCCTTGGCTCCGAGGGGATTGCCGCGCGCTTTGCAGCCGCCCATGGTCATAGCCGGCAGTTTGGCAGTGGGGGCAAGCAAGCCGTCACGCGCCATTTGCCAGGCGGTTCCCTTGTCGGCAAAACCGCAGGCTTCCAGTGATAACGCGGCGTAAATCGAGAAGGAATCATCCAGTTCAAAGAGGTCGGTATAGATGGGCATGATGCCCGCCTGCATGCCGGCAGCATGAACCGCTTTTTGGGCAGCCTCAAAGGCTAAAGGATTCTTGCGGTCGTGGAAGGCGAGGGTATCAATCGCCACACTGGAGCCCATCACGCGCACAATGGGAAACGCATATTCTTTTGGCAGCAGATCGCGCCGGGTGAGGATGAGAGCGGCAGCCCCATCAGCGTACGGGGCGGAATCATACAGGTTCAGCGGGTCATTGACCTTGTCGGCAGAGGCATAGGTCTCGAAGTTTATCGCCCGCCGGTAGAGCGCATACGGGTTGTTCACCGCGTTGGCGTGCGCCTGGACGGGAAAACCGCCAAGGGCATCCCCGGGGAGATGATACTCATGCAAATATCGCTGCATGAGCAAACCTGCCTGCCCGGCTTCGGTGAGTCCCTGCATGGCTTCGTAGTCACCATCCAGCCCCATTGCGGCAGCAGTTTCCGCCTCCATATGAGTCTGGTCGGTCCATTTTTCAACGCCCAGCACAGCCACCGTATCCACATAACCGGAGAGGATGGCGAGGTAACCCATGCGCAGGGCAGCCGCGCCGGAGGCTCCGGCGGCTTCAGCGGTGTAGGATTCGATGGGTCCCAGGTGCGCGTAATCGGTTAAGAGCGCGCCTAAATTCGCCTGGTGCGAAACAACTGAGCCCAGCATGTTGCCAATATACAGCGCCTGCGGTTTCAGCCCGCCGCTGTCGCGGATGGCGGCAGCCAACGCCTGAACACCCATGTCGCGCAGTGTCTGCTCGTAATGTTCGCCGACCGGTACCTGGCCGATGCCTGCAATCACCACTTCTGTCATGGCTTCTCCCCTTATCCCATGTCGATCTTGTCGCGGAAGCGCGTGTAGAGGGCGTAATCGATCTCGGTGCGACGGGCGATGTAGTCGGCGGTGGTGGGGGCGAGCTTCTGGCATTCGGTGATCTTGTCGGTGACGATGAGCGAGAAGGCGTCGGAGCCGGCGCCGGAACCGTAGGAGACCATGAGGATGCGGTCGCCGGGTTTGGCGATATCCAGCACGGCGGTGAGACCGATGAGCGAGGACCCTGCGTAGGTGTTGCCGATGACCGGTACCAATAAGCCTGGTTTGATCTGCTCCGGTTTGAAGCCGAGGGTTGCCCCGGCTTTTTGCGGGAACTTGGGATTGGGCTGGTGGAAGACGGCAAAGGTGAAATCTTCCGGTTTGAGGCCGAGCTGCTCCAGCATCACGTGAGCGGCGGTCTCGACGTGTTTGAAATAGGCCGGCTCGCCAGTGAAGCGCTGCCCGTGCTCGGGATATTTCTGCTCAGGACGGCGCCAGAAATCGGGTGTATCGGAGACGTAGGAGTAACTGGCTTCGATCGTGACGATGGAATCCTCCGCAGGACCAATGATAAAAGCCGCGCCGCCGCTGCTGGCGGTGTACTCCAGCGCATCGCCGGGCTTGCCCTGGGCGGTATCCATGCCGATGGCGAGGGCGTATTTGCCCATGCCGGAACCGACCATGGCGATGGCGGCCACCATGGCTTCACTGCCAGCCTTGCAGGCGAATTCCCAGTCGCCGGATTGGATATTGTGCGAAGCGCCAATGGCTTCAGCCACCACGGTACCGGAAGGTTTGACAGCGTAAGGGTGCGATTCGGAACCAACCCACACGGCGCGCAATTCCTGCGGGTCGATGCGGGCGCGTTTGAGGGCATTGCGGGCAGCTTCGATGGACATGGTGATGACGTCCTCATCCAGCCCGGCAACGGCTTTTTCCTTGACCGGGGAACCACCCTTGCCGCCGGTCCAAACGCGAGCGACTTCTGATCCGGGCAGGCGGTAGCGCGGCACATACGCGCCGTAGCCGATGATGCCGGTGGGGCGGTCGGTTCGCAGCAGCAAGCCGGGTTTCTTGTGAGTTTGGGAAGTTGTCTCTGCCATGTTATTTTCTCCACTCTTTGAGGATCTCTTCCGCGCGGTCAGTGCGGATGGTTTTCTCTTTTATAAGTTGATCTGCCAGTTTTTCCACTTCAACGCCAGTGGCGCCAGCGGAGACTGCCACCTGGCGGGCGTGCAGGCTCATGTGACCTTTCTGGATGCCCTCGGTGGCGAGGGCGCGCAGGGCAGCCAGATTCTGCGCCAACCCGACCGAAACAATGATCCCGGCTAATTCGCCAGCTGTTTGTACTTTAAGTAATTTTAACGCAGCCTTGGCAGCTGGATGCACGCGGGTAGCGCCGCCGATGATCCCGACTGCCATGGGCATTTCAAGGAAGCCGCGCAGATTGCCGTTCTCATCAACCGACCAGGTGGACAGGCTGGTGTAGCGCCCAGAGCGGGCGGCGTATGCATGAGCGCCGGCTTCCACGGCGCGCCAGTCGTTGCCGGTAGCGAGCACCACCGCGTCCACCCCGTTCATAATACCCTTGTTGTGGGTGGCGGCGCGGTAGGGGTCTGCCTCGGCAAAAGCCCAGGCTTCAAGAATGCCGTCGCGGACGGTCCCGGCGGAATAGCCTTCAAAGGCGAGTGAGGCCAGGGGGATGGTGCAGGATGCGCGCGCCAGGCGGTGGTCAGCCAGGTTGGAGAGGATGCGCAAGTGCACGCGCGCTCCGGTGAGGGCTGCCACGCGCGGGGCAAGGTTCTCCAGCGCGGTGTTGACCGCGTTAGCACCCATAGCGTCACGCACGTCGTAAACGAGGTGGACGACGAGGAACGCACCGATGGCGGAATCCTCGATGGTGCGGATAATGAGGTCGCGCGGACCCCCGCCGATACGTGCGAGGACGGGGTCAATACCGGCTGCCAGCTGGAGCAGTTCGGCTTTGTGAGCTTCCAGTGCCTGACGGGTATGGTCGAAATCCTTCACGTCAAGAAGCTGCAATTGGCCGATCATCTCGGGGGCATCGGCAGTGGCGGTAAAGCCGCCGCCCTCACGGGCAAGCCTGGCCATGAAGGATGCCCCAGCAATCACCGAGGGCTCCTCGATCACCATGGGGATGAGAACGTCTTTGCCGTTGATGAGGAAATTGCGCGCGATGCCCAGCGGCAGGCTGTAAATGCCGACGGCGTTTTCCACCATGTGGTCCGCCTGCTCGGGTGTCAGCCCGCCCGCGCCGGAAAGGGGCAGCAGCGATTCCAGCGGAATGCCGGACTCGCGCGCCAGGTCTTGCAGCCGTTCGGGCAGGGAAAGTTCGTAGAATTTTTTAGTCGGTTGTTGGGGCATGCTCTTTTCACCCTTCTTCAAGTGTATCGTAAAGGGGGATTACTGGCAAAAACTATCAGATTCGGAAGTAACGAGAATCGTAATTCGTTATTCGAGAATCGTAAAATCATTACCGCGAATGACGCGAATAAACATGAATGAAAACGAGACCTTGCCAGACAGGGCTGATTTTTTCGTGTGTTTAGTGTATTAGTATGTTAAAAGCAGGCATTCGTGGTTAAGGGGTTAAATCGCCAAGCATGGACCAAGGACCTGTCCTCTTGATGAGCACGTCGCGCACCTGACCCAGCAGGTTTTCCTCGGTCTCAACGAAGACCAGTTTATTGGTGGGGGTGCGGCCTTTCCAGCGCTTCTTCACCTTTTCTTCAAAGAGGATGGGCTGGACTGTGCCCATATAGCCGGCGTGGATCTCGCGGACGACGTTCTCCTGCAGTTTTTCGAGAGCGCGGAATCGGCGCCATTTCTCCGCGGCAGGCACGTCATCGGTGAGTGTGCGTTCACTCACGGTACCGACGCGCGGGGAGTAACGGGCAAGGTGCGCCACATCCAGTTTGAGCTCCGCCAGCAGGTCATACGTGTGCTGGAACTGCTCCTCTGTTTCACCCGGGAAACCAACGATGGTATCCGTGGCGATGCTGACACCGGGGATACGTGATCTAATTTTGTTTACCAAAGTGCGGTACTGGTCAGTGGTGTAGCCGCGTTTCATATTCTCCAGCACTGTATCATCACCCGCCTGGTTGGGGATCTCGATGTGGGGCATCACCTTTGGCAGGGTTGCTACCGCTTCCAACAGTTCATCGTTCATCCAGTTGGGATGCGAGGTGAGGAAGCGCAGGCGTTCGATGCCTTCGATGGCACTCATCTGCTCCAGCAACTGCGCGAGTGTTGGGTAGCCGGGATGGTCAAGACCGTAACGGTCAACGATCTGTCCGAGCAGGGTAATCTCTTTGACGCCCTGGCTGGCGAGGGAATGGGCTTCCTTGAGGATCTCTTCCGGCGGGCGGCTGAGTTCAACACCGCGGCGGTAGGGGATGATGCAGTAGGTGCAGGCGTGCGAGCAGCCGTACACCACCGGGATCCAGCCGATGACCTGGCTGCCTTCAGCGGGGTGCGGCAGCAGCAGGTCGCCATCCATTACGGCATAACGCCGCGCCGTCTCGGCTTGTTCAGCGTCGTGCGCGTTGCGCCCGATGAGGAATTCCACCAGCGGGGCAGGGTCGGAGGGCGGCGAAAAGACATCCACGTAGGGGAATTTCTTGCGCAGGGGGTCGCTGGTTTTCATGCCCACCAGGCAACCCATCAGGTTGATGACCACCTCAGGTCGGCTGCGTTTGACCGGCAGCAGCGAGGTGAGGCGCCCGTAGGCTTTATCCTCCGCCGACTGGCGCACCACGCAGGTATTGAGCACAATGACATCCGCCTCTTCGATGACCGGAGAGTATTCGTAGCCCAGGTGCTCCAACGCAGAAGAAACGCGCTCTGAATCCGCGACGTTCATCTGGCAGCCTTCCGTCCACACGTGGTATTTCATCCCCGCGATTATAACAGGTGTGAGGTATAAATCCGCCTTATTTTGTCCGATTCGTTCGGTCACTGCAGCGTGATTTTGGTAAAATGAAGACATTAATTAGCAGGAAAGGTGGATGGAAAATTGGAAACAACCCCGAAAAAGAACCGAGCTGGACTGACGATACTGGTGCTGGTGATCACCGGCTGCCTGCTGCTGAGCGCCGGGCTGATCGTAGGCGGGTACTTTGTGTTGAAATCGACCAAGAATTACGAGGAACCCACAGCGACTGCCGGACCAACCGCGACCCTGCCGACAATTGTTGAGCCGCCAAGCATCGCCGGGCAGATGGATCTCATCCAGGAACAAGTGCTGAGTTACCGTGGGCTTCCCCTTAAAAATCCTCTGCAGCGGGACATGATGAGCGAAGAACAATTGAAGGACGTGGTGGTCAACGATTTCTTCGCGGATTACACGGCGGATGACGCCAATAAGGATGGCATTGAGTTGAATGTACTGGGGCTGCTGCCGGCGGGTTTTGACCTGCATCAGTTCTACCTTGACCTGTATTCCGAGCAAATTGCCGGCTACTATGACAGCGAGACCAAAGATATGTACGTGATCGGCACCGAATTCAAGGGTCCGGAACGAATGACCTATGCCCACGAATTCACGCATGTGCTGCAGGATCAGAATTATGACCTGGAAATCCTGCTCAGCGATGAAAAATGCGATGCAGACAGTGAATACTGCGCGGCGGTGACCGCGCTGGTGGAGGGCGACGCCACCTTATCAGAGCAGTTGTGGTTTCTCTCCAACGGCACCGAGCAGGACCGCCAGGAAATCACTGATTTCTACAATACCTACCAGAGCCCAATCTATGATTCTGCGCCGGAGTACATGAAACAGGATTTTCTCTTCCCCTATTCACAGGGATTTGATTTCGTTTACAGCCTTTATGGCAATGGAAAATGGAAAGCGGTCAATGCGGCTTATACAGTGCTGCCGGCTTCCACTGAACAGATCCTGCATCCGGAAAAGTATCCAAAGGAAGCCCCAATAACTGTTTCAATCGACGGAAGCGTCGCCGGCGAACTGGGTCCCGGGTGGTACGAGTATGACCGGAATACGATGGGAGAATGGTACACCTACCTGATCCTGGCTGCCGGAGATAATTCAGTATTTCGCCTGCCAGAAGAGAATTCTAAAAAAGCAGCAGCAGGCTGGGGTGGAGATACCTACGTATTCCTGATGAATGAGAACTCAGAGGATACCGCTTTTGTGTGGCTGAGTACCTGGGATTCAAAGAATGACAGCAATGAGTTCTTCACCTCCAGCCGGGAGTACGGCTCAAAGCGCTGGGGAACCCCACAGCAGACAACCAGTGACCGGTCTACCTGGATTTCTGATACAGATGGGACTGTCACAATCATCCAGAATGACAAATATGTCTTGTGGGCAATCAGCCAGGACGCAGCAGTTGTTGACCAATTGACCCCGCTTGTCTATTTCGGAGGGAATTAATTTGACATTCGACCTGGCGCGGGTGAAGGGAATCTGTTTTGATGTCGACGGCACATTAAGTGACACCGATGATGCTTATGTTGCCAGGTTGAACCGCGTCTTCAAGGTAGCACGCTTTTTCTTTCGCAAGGGGGACTCAACCCATTTTTCGCGCTGGCTGGTGATGGTCACCGAATCGCCAATGAACGGGTTGTATCACTGGCTCGATAAGCACAGCCAGGACGACAATGCAGCAAAAATCTTCAGCCGTCTGGCGCAGGGCGGGAAGGGGAAAACCAAAATATTCCTGTTGATGCGCGGTACACTTGAATTGCTCACTGAGTTGTATACAAGGTATCCCCTGGCTGTGGTGAGCGCACGCGATGAGCTGACCACCTCGCGGTTCCTGCAGCAGTGCAACCTGGGCAGGTTCTTCCGGGTGGTGGCGACCTCACAGACCTGTGAGTTCACAAAGCCATTTCCCGACCCGGTGCTTCATGCCTCAACTGTGATGCAGCTGCCGCCGGAAGAATGTGTGATGATCGGGGATACCACGGTGGATATCCTGGCGGGGAAACGGGCTGGCGCCCAAGCCATTGGTTTGCTATGTGGTTTTGGCACCGAGGACGAATTGCGTAAAGCCGGTGCTGACCTGATCGTCAGGGACCTTGAAGAACTAATGAGGGTGTTTACTATTCAATAACCTGTCAAGGAAGCATGGAAAATTCGATGGTGGGGCTCTGCGCAAGATTGCCGGCGGAGTCCCAGGCTTTTAATTGCACCGTATGCTTGCCTTTGGAATAGCTCACCTGGAAGGCAAATGGCGTACCAGCCTGGGTGCCGGCGAGTTTGCCGTCAATCCACCATTCAACTTTTGAAATGGATGCGGAATCAGACACATTGGCAGACAGGGTGACCTTGTTATTTACAGATTGCAATTCCTGGTCGGAAGTGGGCGTAGTCAGCGTTATCAGCGGCGGAATGTTGTCCAGCGTCACCTGCGAGACTGCCTGGGTGATCTCGTTGGCAGTGGTAACCACCAGCAAGCGGAGGGCATACAATCCATTCAACCCAGTGGTATCCCACTCAGCCAATGGACCGTTTTCCACCGGGGTGGTCACCTCGCCTCCCAACTGCTGCCAGGAAGCGGGGTTGATGCCCTTGCCAAATTGAAGCGAGTAATACCCGAAATCCGCTCCTCCCGCGGTACCAGTGATGGTCACCTTGCCGCCGACCGTGCTGAAAAGCGCGGGCGAGACCAGCTGCGCATCAGGGTTTTGCGCAAGGTAGGGGATGGAATCGTACCCTGCAGGGGCAACCTCGTAACCGTTATCGATTGCCCACTGGCGCATGCTCGCCGGAACATTCATCACCACCATTTCTTCGATGAGTTCCGGTGCGGTAAAGACTGTGGCGCGCTGACCAGACTCGCGGTTGACCTGGATCTTTTCAAAGAGCGTATCTGCAGCCACCGGCTCGTTACCGCTGAGGAATACTTCCTTGCGTGTTTGCGGGCAGTCGATCGTAGGCAGCATGCCGGAGGGGAGGCAGACCTCAACCTCGGTGATCCCCGGGGGCTTTTGCCAGCCTCTATTGCCAAGCCCGAGTGTGGCAGTTTTCATCATGGCGTTCCATAAACCGGCGGGCACTTCAGGCTGCAGGCTCACCGCGCCGGGTGTTTTGATGCCCATCCAGGTGATGACCAGGCGGTCAGGAGAATAGCCCACCGTCCACACCTGGCTTTTGTCGCTAGTCTGCCCAATCTTGACCGCAGCCACCTGTCCAGTCTCAAACGGATTAGGGTAGCCGTATCGATCCCTGCGGGTGGCATTATCACTCAAGACGTCATTGATCAAGTAAGCCAGTTGTTCGCTGAGCACGGTACTAGTGGCTGGCGTTGCCCGGTCAAGGAGCAGCCGGTTTGTTGTAGTGACAACCTGCAGCGTTAAATTCAACTCGATCTTGTCGCCCGGGTTGGAAGCCCCTGCCAGCACACCTGAATTTGCGAGGGCACTGTAGGCGGTGCCCAGCTGGAGAAAATTGAAAGTAACCTTGGCTGAAAAGAGGTCAACCGGGATAATCGACTCCGGCATGGGGAGGTCAAGGGCAGAAGTGATGGTATTCACCCGCGATACATCCATTTGGCCGGCAAGCAGCGCAAGCGGGGTAAGGTAATCGTTCACAATGGCAGAGCGCAGGCTGACCGGGCCGTGGTACACACCATCAGGATTCATGATCGACAGCTGGGATCCATCGCTAATAGGAATATCCCATTTGAATGAAGAAGGGGAAAAACCTCCAGTGAACCCGGTGAGTGCAATGAATGGACTGATCAGGGTTCCTGATTGGTAGAAAGCATCGGTATGGACAACACCGCTGTAATCCACCGGGCTGAGGTACGCCAGTACCTGGCCGGTTTGTGGATCGGCTACAAGCCCTGCAGCGGTCAATCCCTGGCCGTCAAGGCCGGTAAACACCTGGGTTGGCAGAAGCAGCGCGGCATTGCAGTCGGAAATCTCGTATGCCACACCAGAACCGGAAGGGTTTTCGAAGACCATTAATTGCGCCAGGGCGGCACAATAATAGGCATCCTGCAAATCGAGATCAAGGGTTGTCTGCACCACCAACCCGCCGCGTTCTAACCGGCGCTGTCCCATTACCTGTTCCAATTGCTGTATTGCCAGGCGGGTGAAAGAGGGGGCAGACGAATCGGGGTCCGCAATGCTTTTTCTAAACGAAAGCTCCTGGTGTACTGCTGCGGAAAAATCATCAGTGGTGATGAGACCGGTCTGTGCCATCTCTGCCAGGAAAAGCCGCTGAGCATCCAGGATCGCGCCGGGTGCATCGATCGGATTCAGCGCGGGCAAATCGAGCAAAACCGCCAATAATGCAGATTCTGCAAGAGACAGGTCTTGAGCGGATTTTTGAAAGTACAGTTGGGACGCGCTTTCAGCCCCATAGGCAAGATGACCAAAATACGCGCTGTTAAGGTACCATTCGAGGACTTTGGTGCGGCCGTATTCCCTCACAAGCTGCGCTGCCAGGATGCGCATCCGCATGGCGCGGTTAGCGGAGAGTGGTTCAGTCCAGAGCAGAAGATCACTCGCCAGCCGTTCAGCAATAGTCTGAGGCTGCGGATTCTGCAGTTCTTTGAGGTTGTAACCGGGATTTTCCCAGAACGTGGGGTCAAGCCGGGCAACGACAGCCCTCACCAGCTGAGGGCTAAAATGCAGCGGGTCGTCGGGATTCACTGAAAGATAAACGCGGTCAATACCGGGGTTGGCGAGGATGGTTAAAGTTACCGAGCCGCTACGATCTGTGAGCCGTGTTGGCTGGAGCAATTCCCCGTCGGTGGAGTTGAGCATCACCGGGAGTACCGCGGTGGATGGCAGGTCAACCGCGATTTTGGCATAGGTCCAGCCGGCAAAGAATAATGCGCCCAGCATCAACAATGACAAAACCGCCAGGATGATCTTTGCCGCAGGGGTTAATACTGACATCACCCGATTGGTACGGGTTTTGCGGTTCTGATGGCGGCTTTTTAACAGGAGGAACAGGTCAGCTTTACGCACGGCGGGTTATTTGGTCGGGGCGGGAGTGAGTGTCTTTGAACTGGTGGCGGTTGCCCTGGCGGTAGGGGTTCTTGAGCTGGTGGCTGTGATGGTAAACGTACGCGTGGCGGTATTGGTGGGCAGAGGGGTGAAGGTAATAGTAGAGGTAAGCGATGGGGTCGGTGTGACAATCGCCAGGTATTCATCCTTTGCCTGTGCCACCAATTTCGCAGGGGCAACACCTTCAGGGAGTGCCAAAAAGGCTTCGTAATCGCGGATAGCAGGACCGATGTTTTTAAGATCCCTCAGGCACACTGCGCGCCAATACAAGGCGATGGCTTCTTCGCGGGGGGAGGTAGCTGCATCTTTGGCCTGCTCTACATAATTGAGGGCTGCGCCTGAGTATGTTTTTGCAAGCTGCACGCGGGCGCGCCCGATGTAACCGCCAAATGAGCGGTAATACAATTGCTGCGCACGCAGGTAGCTGTTATCGGCTTCATCCAGTTTGCCCTGGTCCATGTAAATGTCACCGCGCAGCAAGTAGGCATCGATGGTTTTCGAGTCCACATTGAGTACCTTTTGAATCGTTTCGAGAGCCAGGTCAACCTGCCCGGTGTTGTAATAGGCAGTTGCCAGCAGGAGCTGGCCTTGTGAATCATCAGGATCGGCATTAAGGTACGTGAGCAGGGGCAGGATGGACTCCTCGTATTTACCGTTTGCCTGCAGGATCTGACCCCATAAAGAGTAAACAGGCATATAGGATCTGTCCATCTGGCGGGCATTTTCAACCGCAGCCAGTGCAGCGTTCATCTCTCCCTTTTGAAACAGGATTTTGGCTCGTGTGTATTCAATTTCCGCTGTTGCCGGCGCGTTGGAGACATAATTCTCCAGCCAGGTGAGCGCTGAATCAGTATCCCCCTTCGAGAGATAGAAGTCTGCCATCTCCAGCTTTGCCTCGTTGAGATTGGGGTCCAATTCCAGGGCTTTGTTAAAGAATTTCAGAGCATCCTCAGAACGGGTTGGAGTATACAAAAGGGTGACCCGCGCTTTACCAAGATACGAGGGGGCGTAAGAGCCATTCACCTTAATTGCGGCGTCATAGGCAGCCAGGGCTTCCCGGTAACTATTTTGCATCCGGTAAGACTCCCCCAACAGGTAGTGCAGGTCAGCGGAACCCGGTTCTTCAAGGATCACCTGCTTGAGGAGTTCAACTGCGCGTCCATAATCCTGGCGGTCGAAAGCTCTCAGGGCGGAGGAATAGGCTTCAGAGCGGTTGTGAGGGGTGGCGGCATAGATTGGGGTGGGAGTAAATGTTGCGTCGAGGTGTGTGTCGAGCAGTTCCGGTCCGAAGGAAGTTGCAGTTACGGTCGGCGTATCGGAAGCGGTTGCTGTGGGGGGAAGCGTGACCCGCAAGACGGGAGATGTATCGGGGCGGTAGCGGTTGTTTTCCGCGATAAGGATGCCGCCGGTGATAAGCGCCACGACCAGCAGACCCAGGAAAGACCACCCCAGCACCTTTCGCACTGGGATTTTGGTGTGGACCTTATTGTCGCGTGCAATTTCCAGGCTGGTTTTCCAATCCTGTTTAAACTGGCTCATCTTCCAGTCGGGCGGGGGGTTCTCCACCTGTTCACCCATCAGGATCAGGCCACGTTTTGCCAGCTCATTTTCAGGATCAAGTTTGAGGGCTTCCCTAAGGCACACACTGCGTTCTTTAAGAGTATCCACAGCCAGGCTCATCCCAATCCAGTACTCAGGATTCTGGCGATTAAGTTTTAACAATCGTGTAAAGAGATCCCGTGCTTGCGGGAAATCCTTTTTATTTAAGGCTTCAGTCGCATCCTTAAAAAACAATTCCTCAGGGGTCATGTACTGAGTGTAGCATAGCCGTGAATACGGGGCAAGATTATTTTGCAGGTATAATGCGGTGATGAAACGGTTTTTCTTAGCGAGTTTACTGCCCCTTTTGTTCCTGCTAGCGGGTTGTAAGAACACAGGCCTAGTTGATACAGCGATAGTTCCAACTGCTGAGATCGAACTGACGCGTTACGCCACCGAAACCCTGACCCCGACCGTGACGAGCACTCCCATCAACGCACCAACGGCAACCCTCGCACCTACCCAGACGCCAACCCCCCGGGCATACGCGGTGAAAGATAAAGACACCATGAGCGTGATCGCCTTCCGAAATGGATTAACCCTTGAGGAATTGAAAGCTGCCAACCCGGGAGTGGACCCCTATTTGCTTTCAGTGGGGATGACTCTTTACATTCCTGCGCCTTCGAATGTCTCCACTACTGCCCAGGCGCCCACCCCGACCGCGGTTCCATTGTCGATCGATTCAGTGAATTGCTTCGCGACGGCCACAGGCGGCAGTTATTGTTTCGCGGTGATGAATAACACGCAGAGTTTTGACTTGGGCAACGTTTCGGCGGAATTCAGGTTGACCAACCCGGTCAATGGCGAGGTTCTCACCCGACCTGCGACCCTGCCGGCAGCCCGCCTGAAAACAGGCAGCACTACGGTTCTTTTTGCCTATTTTGCCCCACCGATATTCAGGAATCCACAGGGCAATATACAACTGCTTACGGCTTCTGAGGCTGGTGGTGATGTTTCAAGTCAACCAGTGCTAAGTATTGAAGAGCCATCGATCAGTATCGCTGAGAATGGTCTGTCAGCCACGATTAACGGACAGGTGACTATGGATGCGGGCAGCGTGGATGCCGGTACGGTGTGGGTGACGGCAGCGGTATTTGACTCGAAAGGCGCTGTAGTCGGAGTTCGCCGGGTGGAACTGGCGGATGGCGTGAAAGCCGGCGCGGCGGCTCCGTTTGAGATGATCATTTACAGCCTGAGTGGAAAGATCGACAGGGTTGAGTTGTACACGGATGCCATCCCCTGATCAGGGGAGTTTCATCTGCAGGTAACTTCCAGTTGAACAAACAGGTTCGGCGATGATGCCTGTGAGGCAGACTTCGAAGCGCATGATTGAAGCGTTGGGTACATGGTCAAGGTAGGGCGCATTCACAGATGAACTGCCATTGCCCATGGTTGCCGGCACCTCAGTGGACCAGGTGGTCCCATCCGGGCGGGTGACCACCAGCTTGCCTCCAATGCCTGCCAGCGGCTGGTCATCCAACTGGCTGTGCAGCGAAATTTCAATTTGCTGCACTTGTTTCGGCTGTAAAAGGGGGAATTGTTCTTTGACCTTAAGCGAAACCGTGCTGGGCGAAATGACTACGGTTTCGCCGTTGAGGTCAGCCGGGCTGATCTTCGCCAGGTATTCACTGCCTATTGCCTCGAGGCTTAACTGTTGAAAAGGTTCTGCATCCGGGGTGTAGAGCAGGCAATAGTTCTCAAAACACTGGCGGTAGGTTCCGGTTGAGATTTCGGATACTTCGGCAATCGGCATTCCGGATATACCTGTACCGCCATGATCCGCAATGAAGTCGTCAAAAAGCTGGGGCACGTGGTATCCCAGTTTTCCATCCACCGCGTAGAAGACCATGCCTTCTTTGTTGCCAAACAACTTGGGTCCGGCGGGGGTGACGGGCTTGCCGATGATCACAGGCACCGGGCGCAGATGGATGATATTACTGCCGGGGGAGGTATAAAGCGCGGCGTTCTGAAAGACCTGCTCCTGCATGCCGTCGGCTGCCAGGAAGGCGCGCGTGAGCGGTGCTCCGAAGATGGAGGCATCGCCGATCTTCTCAAGACCAGCCAGGAAGACCTGGTCTGTTTCGGGAATTGTCGAGCTGTCGATGGCAGCTCCAACCGCCGGGGTGAAATTGCACAGGGTTGAGCAGGCTGCAGCGCCATAGGCAAGCAGCTTCACATCTCCAGGATCATCGCTAAAGTTCCGGTAGAACCCTACTTTCTCAAAGTATTGCTCCACGCGCTGACGCGAGTAGTTCAGGCGCGCCTGGGCAAGTGGAAGGCCGATCACTGATGCCCCGGAGAGCTCTTTGTACATGGGAATGAACTCCTCGTAGACCGGGATGCCCCCCACCACCAGGCTGGTGGACGTGGGAGTTTCCGATGTCGCTGATTGTGCGCTGACCAGGGTGGGACCGAGGGGATACAGGAATACATGGTTATCAGGATCGATGCAAATCAACGCGTTGACTGCATACTGGCAATTGTCGTTGTTATAGGAGAAAACTTCTGAAATGGCCGGGCCGAGGAGATCCTTGCCGCCCAGGGTGTTGTAATAACCGCGCAGGGAGGGATCGATGGTATAAGTTGTGCCGCGCACAGCTTTCCCCCCGCAGGCGGTGAGCGCCAGGGAGAGGATCAGGGGAAGGCAGAGGAGTCTGAGAGGTTTCATTTGGTCACTTATTAATGATTATATATGAAGCGAGGTGGAATTTGTGCAGTGATTGAGTTATAACCCACGCTGATGAGTAACACTTTACCTCACCCTTGACACCTCTCCATTTGGAGAGGGGAATTGATTTATTTGAATTGTTCCCCGGTTTAAAAAGATTCAATTCAAATAATCGAATCTGAGTTTCGAAAAGAAACGATTAGTGACCAGGAGATATATAGAACATAAATTCCATATACAATATTATGCCACAAACTGATAAAAATGGGACTTGCCAGTTTGGCGAATTTTTAAGCCAAAAGTTGCAGTACAATTTGAAGTTTTTTGAGATTTTGGCAATGTGGAAGAAACGGTGCGGTATGCCCCCTCGCTTCGCTCCCCCGGGGAACCACCGGGGTGCTACCCCACTCACTTCGTTCGGGGGCACAAAAATCGTGGAACGCGAGGGGTGCGAAAACCGCGATCGCGATGGTAAAAAGTACGAAATCGCCCTTACAGGGTGCATAAATCGCGACCATGCTCCCTTCGGTCCCCCCATTCGCTTCGCTCAGGGGTGCGAAAACCGCGATCGCGATGACAAGCTCTCAATGGTAGAATACCAATAACCAATTCTTTGGAGGATTTCCATGACAGATGTCGTGATCGTTGATGCGCTGCGCACGCCCATCGGGGCGCTGGGGGGAGCGCTGGCAAAGGTGCGCCCGGATGACCTGGCAGCCCTGGTCTTGAAAGCGATTGCTGAACGAAATAATATCAATGTGAATGAAATCGACGAGGTGTATTTTGGCTGCGCCAACCAGGCGGGAGAAGATAACCGCAATGTGGCGCGCATGGCTTCCCTGCTGGCGGGATTCCCTGCCTCCGTGCCGGCGATCACCCTCAACCGCCTGTGTGCTTCGGGGTTAAGCGCGGTGAATGCAGTCTTCCATGCCGTCAAGGCCGGCGAGGGCGAGCTGATGCTGGCGGGCGGGGTGGAAAGCATGAGCCGGGCGCCGTATTCCCTGCCCAAGGCGGAGAGCGGTTTCCCGTTCGGCAACCTGACGGCATACGACACAGCTTTAGGCTGGCGCTACCCGAACCCAAAAATGGCGGAGTTGTACGGTACGGATCCAATGGGGATCACCGCTGAGAATATTGCCGCTGAAACGGGTATCACCCGTTCCGAGCAGGATGCTTTCGCAGTGGAAAGCCACCGCCGCGCGATCGCTGCCATTGACTCCGGCAGGTTCAATGACGAGATCGTCTCGGTCGAGGTCCCGCAGAAAAAAGGCGAGGTCCTTGTAGTTACTACTGATGAAAGACCGCGCCGCGACACCACGCTGGAGTCACTGGCAAAGCTCAAACCATCGTTCAAAGCTGACGGCAGCGTGACTGCCGGCAACTCCTCGGGGATGAATGACGGTGCGGCTGCGCTGCTCTTAATGAGCGCGGAGAAAGCCATGGCGTTGGGGCTAAAGCCGATGGCAAGGATTGTGGCTTCCGCAAGCGCCGGGGTAGAGCCGCGAGTGATGGGTTACGGTCCGGTGCCGGCAACACAAAAAGCGCTGGAGCGTGCCGGGCTGAAGATCGGAGATATCGGTCTGGTTGAACTCAACGAGGCGTTCGCGGTACAGGCGCTGGCGGTGATGAAACGACTGGGGCTCGACACTGCCATCACCAATGTCAACGGCGGCGCTATCGCCCTGGGGCATCCATTAGGATGCTCTGGCGCGCGCATCCTCACTACGCTGGTGCATGAAATGAAGAAACGCGCCGGATTAAAGAATCGACCGTTTTACGGATTGGCAACACTCTGTGTAGGAGTTGGTCAGGGCGAAGCCACCATTGTGGAATGGATTGGGGGGTAATTGGGGATTGCTCCTCTCCCTTCGGTCGGGAGTGCACAGAGCGCGACCTTTTCAGGGTGCAACCTCACTTGGTATGAAGTACGAGATCGCCACGGTCGCTGCGCTCCCTCGCGATGACAGAAACGAAAATGAGCAATTTCTAATCAGGAAGTGTCTTATGCCACTTCCCATTTTTATCGGATACGGTGATAATAGGGATGTTATTGCAGGAAAACTCTCATCAGGAGGTATGAATGCCCGTAAAGGGACGTATCGAAGTTGACGAAATGTACTGCAAGGGATGCGAAGTATGTGTTGCTTCGTGTCCGCAGGAAGTGCTGGCACTTGCCAACGATCACATTACTGCCAAAGGGTATCACCCTGCCACATTAAAAGCTGAAGGCTGCACCGGCTGCGGCATTTGTGCCATAGTCTGCCCGGAAGCCGCCATCACGGTCTACCGTGAAAAACCTGCTGCTCATTAACCCAACCGGAGGATCTGCATGACACGCGAATTGATGAAAGGCAACGAAGCTGTCGCAGAAGCCGCTGTTCGGGCTGGAGTGGCAGCATATTTTGGGTACCCGATCACCCCGCAAACTGAATTACTGGAATACATGTCGCACCGCATGCCCGAACTGGGGCGTGCGTTCGTGCAGGCTGAAAGCGAAGTGGCAGCCATCAACATGGTCTACGGCGCTGCCTGCACCGGTATGCGCGTAATGAGCTCCTCTTCCAGTCCCGGCGTGAGCCTGATGATGGAAGGAATCTCGTATATTGCCGGCACAGAGCTGCCGATCGTGCTGGTGGATGTGATGCGCGGCGGACCCGGGCTGGGCAACATCGCCCCCGCCCAGGCAGATTACAACCAGATCGTCAAAGGCGGCGGACACGGCGATTATAGAACCATCGTGCTGGCGCCGGCCAGCGTGCAGGAATCGGTTGACCTGACGGTACTTGCATTCGAACTGGCGGAAAAATACCGCTCTGTCACCGTTGTGCTGACGGACGGCTCGCTGGGTCAGATGATGGAACCCTGCGAACTGCCCCCCATGCAGCCGATGAAGACCAAATTCCCGGATTGGGCGGTGACCGGCTCCGAGGGACGCGAACGGCGCTTCCTGACCTCGATCAACCTCAATCCGCAAAAACAGGAAGAATTGAATTTCAAACTGATGCGCCACTGGCAGGAGATCGAAGCCAACGAGGTGCGTTATAAAGAATACTACATGGAGGACGCGCAATTCGTGGTCGCCGGGTTCGGCTCCACCGGGCGGGTCGCCCTCTCCGCGGTACGCGCAGCGCGTGCTGAAGGCATCAAGGTTGGCTTGATCCGACCCATCACCGTCAATCCGTTCCCGCGCAAGGTCTTCCATGACCTTGCTGGCAAGGTGGAGGGTATGCTGGTGGTGGAAATGAACGCCGGGCAGATGCTCGAGGATGTGCTTGCGGCGACCGAATACAAGGTCCCGTTGGAATTCTATGCGCGCATGGGCGGCATCGTCCCCTTCGCCGATGAAATTTTGGATGAGATCCGGCGTATTGCCAAAGGTCCAATCCCCACCGAGGGTCACCCGCGTGACCGCTGGCTCAACCGATTACTGGTAAACAAGTAGAGGAGCGAGAATGGTGACAACAGCAACTGAAATGGAAACCGTAGTTTATTCACGACCGGATTCAATGGCCAACGTGAGCACCCATTACTGCCCGGGCTGCACCCATGGCACCGCCCACCGCCTGATCGCGGAAGTGATCGACGAGATGGGGCTCAAAGAAAAGACCATCGGTGTGGCTTCGGTGGGCTGCTCGGTTTTTGCCTACAATTATTTTGATTTCGACTTTGTGCAGGCACCGCACGGGCGCGCCCCGGCGATGGCCACCGGTATCAAGCGTGTGCTGCCCGACCGCATTGTGATGACCTACCAGGGAGATGGTGATTTAGCCAGCATTGGCATGGCGGAAATCGTGCACGCCGCTGCCCGCGGCGAGAACATCACCGTCTTCTTCCTGAACAACACCAATTATGGTATGACGGGCGGACAGATGGCACCCACGACCCTGCCCGGGCAAAAGACGACCTCATCGGTAAACGGACGCGATGTGGAGACCCAGGGGTATCCCATCCGCGCTTCCGAATTGCTTTCAACATTAGATGGATCAGCCTATGTGGTGCGGCGCTCACTGCACGACCCCAAGAACATCCGAATGGCGAAGAAAGCCATCCGCATGGCGTTTGAAGTGCAATTGCGCGGCATGGGCTTCTCGATGGTGGAGCTGCTTTCCATCTGCCCGACCAACTGGGGCATGAGCACCATGGATTCACTGCACTGGCTGGAAGAGAAGATGGTACCGTATTACCCGATCGGGGATTACAAGGTGCATCCGGCCATCGCCGAGATCAAGATCTAGGAGAGAGACATGCAGACTGAGATCATTGTGGCGGGGTTTGGCGGACAGGGTGTTCTATTTGCCGGGCAGCTGCTGGCGTACGCCGGTATGGACGAAGGCAGGAACGTTACCTGGATCCCCTCTTACGGACCTGAAATGCGCGGCGGTACTGCCAACTGCACCGTGGTCATCTCTGAGGAGGAGATCGGCGCAGCGGTGGTGCGCAACCCCATGGGCGCGATCGTGATGAACCGTCCCTCGCTGGATAAATATGAAGAACTGGTAAAACCCGGCGGCGTGCTGGTGGTGAATACCTCGATGGTAGACCGCAAAACCACCCGCAAGGATATCCAGGTGATCGAGGTGGACGCCAATACCATCGCCGAGAAACTGGGCGACAAACGCATGACCAACATGGTATTGCTTGGTGCGCTGCTTGGCAGCCTACCCGTGCTTCCCATCGCGGCGATCGAAAAATCCCTCAAGGGACACCTGCCGGAGCGGCATCACAAGCTGCTGCCGAAGAACTATGAAGCGCTGCGCGAAGGCGCGAAACACAAACCGATGTAAGAATTAGTAATCTTTTTCAAACACCTGCTAAAGAAACTGGCAGGTGTTTTTTTAAGATTCCATCGCTATAATGAAATTGTCCATTTTGCAAGGAGGGAATGATGAAAGACCTTTCAGGACAGGATATCGGGCGCTATCACATCCTTGAGCCGCTTGGAGAGGGAGGAATGGCAAAAGTCTATAAGGCTTTTGACACCCACCTTGAAAACGAAGTGGCGGTTAAAGTCATTCGGACAGATCAACTGGTTCCAGCCATGCTGGAAAAGACCTTGAAACGCTTTGAACGTGAAGCCAAGGAAGTGGCCAAGCTCAGTCATCCCAACATCGTGCATGTGATCGATTACGGCGAAAACGAAGGCATGCCCTACCTGGTGATGCAGTACCTGCATGGCGGAACTTTGAAAAAAATGCTCGGCACGCCCATGCCCTACCAGCAGGCAGCAGCCTTATTACTGCCAATCGCCCGCGCATTGGAATACGCGCATCAACACAAGATGGTGCATCGGGATGTAAAGCCCTCCAATATTCTCATCACGGACAGCGGAGAACCGATGCTGACCGATTTTGGCATCGTCAAGATGCTGGATGTGGAAGATGCTGCAACACTGACGGGCACCGGAGTCGGGCTGGGCACCCCAGAGTACATGGCGCCGGAACAGTGGATGGGTGATTTCTCCCCTGCTGTGGACCAGTATTCGTTGGGAGTGGTTTTTTATGAACTGGTAACCGGGCATAAACCGTATTCTGCGGATACCCCGGCTGCCGTATTGTTGAAACAAGCCTCCGATCCGCTGCCGAGACCGAGCAGTTTTGTCACCGGACTGCCGGACAACGTGGAATATGTAATGCTCAAGGCGCTGGCCAAGAACCCGGCAGACCGCTATTCCAGCATGGGGGATTTTGCCCAGGTATTATCCCGCCTGGAGCAATCTGCACCAACCCTTGAAACGATTCCACCAGTTCAGGTTAAAAAACCCGAACCGGCAGCCGAATCAGAAGAGACGAAGATGGAGGTGCCGGCGAAAAAACCGGGGATCAAACCGGAAATAAAACCTGTCGAGACTGCTGGAGTGACGATTCCACCTTTGCAGCCTAAAAATGTTATCCCTCCTCAGGCAAAAGGAAAGAGGGTAAAGCCCCTGCCATTCATTCTTGGAGGTATCGGACTGGTTTCTGTGGCAATCGTTGTTATTGGATTGATAAGCGGTTGGTTCACGCCTTCCGCAGCTGCTCCAACGCTGGCAGTAGAACCGACCTCCGAACCGGTCATTGCTGTCCCAACGATGGCCGCCACAGAGGTTAAACCCACGTCTGTTCCAACGGTAAAAACTTCGGCGACTATGGTTGCCACAGGACCAAGGTTAAAGGTTTGCATGGTAACCGACGCTTATGGGGGGATCGATGATTACTCCTTTGATGCCGTTACCTGGAAAGGCATTCAAGATGCCGTGGGTAAATTTAATGTTGAAGCACGCTATATTCAATCTACCAACGAAGGTGTTTACCAAATGAACATCGATAATTTTATTAAATCCGGCTGTAAACTTATTGTTGGACCGGGATGGACGTTAACTGATGCTTTGACTGCTGCTGCAAAAGCTAATCCTGATGTGAAATTCACCGGGGTTGATATGGAATTCAATCCTCCGCTGCCAAATGCAATTGACCAAATATACCAAACGGATCAGGCGTCGTTCCTGGCGGGTTACCTCGCGGCCGGGATGAGTAAAACAGGGATGGTTGGCACTTTTGGAGGGATGAATATCCCTTCAGTTGCCATATTTATGGATGGTTTTGCCAGAGGAGTCGCCTATTACAACCAGGTAAAAGGCACTAATGTCGAGGTGCTTGGCTGGAATACCAAGACTTTATCAGGTGTATTTGTAGATACCTTTTCAGATCAACAAAAGGGAAAAGAAACGACGGATATGCTAATCAACAAGGGAGCTGATGTGATCTTCCCAGTGGCGAGTGTGGTAGGCATAGGGGCTCTTGATGCCATTTGGCCGTACGGTGGCAAAGTATGGTTCATCGGGGTAGATTCGGATTGGGCGCTGATGCAGCCGAAGTTAACCGATTACATATTAACCTCCGTTTTGAAAGCGATGGATGTTTCTACGTTTAATGTAATCGAGTCTGTAATTGATGATAAATTCAGCGGCGGAACTTATGCAGGTACGCTTGCCAATGGCGGGGTGGGAATCGCCACGCCAAATAAAGCGGTTCCGATCGATTTGCTGAATGAACTTGAGCAGGTGAAAAGGGATATTGTCGCAGGAAAAATCGAATTCAATCCTTTCTATAACATAAAGTAATTATTTAATTGATCCTGTAAGGATTCCCCGCCGTTTTATTCAACGGTAAGTTGGGTATGAATATCATGTTAAGTGCCGGGTGTGCTGACCCCTTCTCAGTGCTGGGTGCGCCGTTCTCAGTGCTGGGTGCGCCGGGTGTTGCATTCGCTTCCTGATTATGGTATAGTAAATGGACACTTGAGGGAAGCAATCCCTTTATATGAATCCAAATCGCTCTAACCGGAGTGATTTTTGTTTATTCTCTCGGGTGGCACCCCCATGGGTGGAAATTGCACGATTTCACAAGATCTGATCAAAGAAGGAAAACAAAAATGTCAACCTCATTCTTGACGCGTGAAGGCTTCCAAAAACTACAGGATGAACTGGATTCTCTGCGCACCACAAAGCGCGAAGAGATTGCCATACGCCTGCACGAAGCTATCGAAGGCGGTGAACTGCTGGATAACGCGGAACTGGAAGCGGCCAAGAACGAACAGGCGTTCGTCGAAGGGCGCATCAAGGAATTGGAAGTATTACTTGCCACTGCCCGTGTTGTGGACGAAAAAGTCGCCAGGATTGAAACCATCCAGGTGGGCTCCAAAGTGACCATCCAGGTGGAAGGACGCAAGGAGAAGGAAGAATACACCATGGTCGGCGCCGCTGAAGCAGACCCGATCCACGGCAAGATTTCCAATGAGTCCCCCATTGGAAAAGCCCTGTTGAACAAAAAAGAGGGTGACAAAGTGCAAGTGGAAACTCCTGCCGGTACTCTGGTCATTAAGGTGGTCAAGTTGAATCAATAATCACGCGGGGGTCACACCGACCGGAAAAGACGGGTGATCCGAACCTCTGAGCTCAGAGACCTGCCCCCGCAAACACCGGGGCAGGTTTTTATTACTGGAAGGATGGACGAATGGAACGCAACGACCTCGAAAAAATAAGAATTGAAAAAATTAATACCATGCGTGCCGAAGGGATTGAACCGTACCCCACGCGGGCTGAACTCACCGCTACCATCGGGGAAGCAACCGCGGCATTTGAAAAGGTGGAAGCTGCCGGAACGGGCGAGGCGATGACACACACGCTCGGCGGGCGCTTGCGCGCCATCCGCACCATGGGCAAGCTGGCATTCGCTCACATTGAGGATGGAACCGGACGCATCCAGCTGTTCCTGCGTATCAACGAGCTTGGCGAAGGCAGGATGGCGATGTTTAAGGACCTCTTCGACATTGGCGATTTCATCCAGGCGAGCGGAGAGGTTGTGCGTACCCGCACAGGTGAGATCAGCCTGCAGGTGAAGGATTTCAAAATGCTGGCAAAAGCGGTCACGCCATTGCCGGCTGCCAAAGACGAAGTGGTGGATGGTGAGGTAGTACGCCACGCCACGCTGGCTGACCCCGAAACCCGCTACCGCCAGCGTTACGCTGACCTGGCAGTAAACGAAGAGGTGCGCAAAGTATTCCGCACGCGCACCAGGATCGTCACCGCGCTGCGCTCCTTTTTGGATGAGCATGATTTTATCGAGGTCGAGACCCCCATCCTGCAGCCCATTTATGGCGGGGCGGCAGCCAAACCCTTCGTCACCCATCACAACCAGTTAAAGCAGGACCTTTTCCTGCGTATTTCTTTCGAGCTGTACCTCAAACGACTGACTGTCGGCGGCTTTGACCGTGTTTACGAGATAGGGCGTGATTTCAGAAACGAAGGCGTGTCCTTCAAGCACAATCCTGAATTCACCCAGTTGGAATTCTACTGGGCATACGCGGATTACCTCAAGGTAATGGAATTGACCGAACAGATGGTGGCGTATGTATGCGATAAGGTGCTTGGCACACGCAAGGTGCAGTATGGCGAAACACTGATCGATTTCAATCCCCCATGGAAACGGGTAAACCTGCGCCAGAGCCTGATCGACGCTTCGGGGATTGACATCACCCTGTACCCGACCGCGGATTCACTGGAAAAAGTGATGGAAAGCAAGGGGTTGAAGTTCAAACCGGGCGAGGCGCGCGGCAAGCTCATCGGGCAATTGATGGAGGAGTTCGTTGAACCCACCCTTATCCAGCCCACCTTCCTCTATGATTACCCGCGCGACATCTCCCCGCTGGCAAAGAACATCCCCGGGGATCCCTCAACCGTGGAGCGCTTCGAGGGGTTCGTGTGCGGCATGGAACTGTGCAACGCCTTCACGGAACTCAACGATCCACTGGAACAGGAAACACGCTTCCAGGAGATGGGACGCGAGTACAAGGCGGAAGACGAAGAACGACACCCGATGGATGTGGATTACCTGCGCGCCATGTCTTACGGCATGCCGCCGCAGGGCGGGTTTGGCATGGGGGTCGACCGATTGGCGATGCTGCTCACCGACCAGCGTACCATACGCGAGGTATTGCTCTTCCCGCATCTTCGCGAATCAGGAGATCAGTGATTAGGAAGTAGTTAGTGACCAGTAAAAAACAGCGGGGAGTCATAATTTTTCTCCCCGATGTTTTATCTTAATTATGATCGCCAGAACCCGCGCCGCACCGGGCGTACATCCTCTGCGGTGATAAATGCCTGGGGGTCAGCTTCGAGTGCAATGGTTTCCACGCTGGGAACATCCTTACGCAGCACTGAAGCGTGCAGCTCGAAGACCGTGCCATCTTTGCCGTGGCCGGCAATTTGCGTGACAGCGAAGCCTGAGGAGCGCAATTTTTCCGTGATCAACGCGCCGCGGTTTGAACTGATGATGGTGACGAGGATGTGACCGATTGCCAACTTCTGTTCGATGAGCATCCCCACCAGGTTGCCGGTGGCAAACCCCATGGCGTAACCGAGCACATTCAGGATATTATCCAGCCTCGTCAGCACTGAACTGATGGCGATGACGAAGATAAGGGATTGGAAGAATCCGAGAATCCAGACGATGAGCTTTTTACCACGTACCACAAACAGCACCCGGATGGTATCCAGGGACATATCACCAACCCTCAACGCAAAGATGAGGAGGGCAAACAACCAGGCGTGTGGATCGCTTAAGTATTCCATCTATTCCTGCCTTGTTTACTTGCCGGCGTGCTTGCCTTCGATTGCCGGGAGGTAATAATCACTCATGTATTCCTTGAGCATACGGCGCAGGCTGAACTGCGGGGTGAGCGTGCGCAGGCATTCCTTGATCATCTTAATCCAGCCGATGGGCACTTTGTTCATGTCCCGGTCATAGAACAGGGGTATGATCTGTTTTTCAAGCGTCTCATAGATGCTTTGCGCATCAGCGGCATCCTGGGCTTCATTGTCGGGGTAATCGCTGTTGGTTCCGATCGCCCAACCGTTCTTACCGTTATATCCTTCACGCCACCAGCCATCCAGCACGCTGAAATTGAGCGCGCCGTTGGCGGCAGCCTTCATGCCGGATGTTCCGGAAGCCTCGTTGGGGCGGCGCGGAGTATTCATCCACACATCCACACCCTGCACCAGGTAGCGTGCCAGGTTGATGTCATAATCCTCGAGAAAGATCAGGCGTCCACCGGCACGGGTATCTTTGACTGCGCGGTAGACCTGCTGGATGAGCAGCTTGCCGGGTTCATCCGCAGGATGAGCCTTGCCGGCAAAGATGATCTGCACCGGCATGTGGGGATTGTTAACCAGGCGCATCAGGCGGTCGAAATCGCGGAACATTAAATTCGCGCGTTTGTAGGTGGCAAAGCGGCGTGCAAAGCCAATGGTGAGCGAATAGGGCTCCAGGAAAACACCGCCGGCAAGCACCTGCGCGGGTGTGAAAGTACCATTCTGCCACTGCTGGCGGGTGCGCTCATTGGCATAATTCACCAACTTATTCTTCAGGTGGCGGCGGACTGCCCATAACTGGTCGTCGGGGATCGATTTTACTTTTTCCCACAAGGCGGGGTCATCCAGGTTGTCCAGCCAATCTGCTCCCAGATATTCTGAGAACAATACGCCCATGCGGCGGGCAAGCCAGGTGCTGGTGTGAACGCCGTTGGTGACATACCCGATAGGTACGTTCTCTTCACGGACGCCGGGGTACAGGAAGTTCCACATGCGCCGGCTGACGATGCTGTGCAACTCGGAAACGGCATTGGCGCGCTCGGAAAGTTTGAGCGCCAGGATGGGCATGACGAACATATCGCCCCACGGCTGCGATTGGCGCCCCAGGTCGATGAATTCGTCGCGGGTTAAGCCCAGTTCAGCGAATATCTGGTTGAAGTACTTGTCAATGAGCCAGACGGGGAATTGGTCGTTGCCTGCCGGGACGGGGGTATGCGTGGTGAAAATATTGTTCATGCGGATAATGTCTTTTGCCTGCGCGAAGGTCTTACCCTGCCGCACAAGTTCGCGGATGCGTTCGACCGCCAGGAAAGCAGAGTGACCTTCGTTCATGTGCCAGACAGAGGGTGTGATGCCAAGAAGCGCCAGCGCTTGTGTGCCGCCCATTCCCAGCAGGATCTCCTGCGAGATGCGGATCTCGAGGTCGCTGCTGTACAGTTTTTCGGTCAGCAGGCGGTCCATCGGGTCATTCTGATCAAGGTTGGTATCCAGCAGGTAAAGATGTACCCGACCGACTTCCAATTCCCAGATGCGTGCAGTTACCTTGCGCCCGGGCAGGTCAACGGTGACCGTGAGGGGTTTGTGACTCTCGTCAAATAATGCGATGAGCGGGAGTTCGTTGTAATCTATCAATGCAGAACGGGTTTCCTGCCAGCCATCTTCGCTGAGATGCTGAACGAAATAGCCCTGGTTGTAAACAAAGCCGATACCGGTGAGCGGCATGCCCAGATCGGAGGCTTCTTTAAGGTGATCACCGGAAAGAATACCCAGACCGCCGGCATAGACCGGCAGGGATTCGTGGAGACCAAACTCAAAGGAAAAATATGCAATGTGTTTATCCAGCAGGTTGGGATAGGTTCTGGCAAACCAGGTATCCTGGCGGTTCAGGTAGGCGTCCAGTTCTTCGATTCCCCGGTCGTAAAACTTGAGATAGGCTGCCTGGTCAATGGCGGCATTGATGCGGGTACGGTCGACACGGCGCAGGAATGCCACCGGGTTGTGATTGACCGCATCCCAAAGCAGCGGGTCAATATATTGGAATAAGCGCTGACCAGCGGGATTCCAGCACCACCACAGGTTGTGCGCCAGGCGGCTGAGCCCCTGAACGCGTTTTGGCAGGCTGAAGGAGTTGGGGTATTCACGGATAATGGTTGTCATAGGTCTCTCATTGCTGCTGAATTCGATATTGTGTTTTTGACATGGTACGCCCCGGGAATCTGGTGAGCTATTTGGCTGCATCGAAGAAGGGAGTTTTTACCGGACGGAATTATATCAGATATTCGCTTTCAGTCGTATACAAAGTTGCAAATGAGAACCGGAATCGCTGGTTCGATCCCG
>CAZAAJ010000034.1:0-27883 GCA_964483135.1 uncultured Anaerolinea sp.
CGTTCATGGTCGCCCCTCTCTCTTTTCCAGATCTATGGACTTTTGATACAGTAACCCGGGTTCGTGAACGACCGGGGTCAATACCTTATTCTCTCGTCCCCTGCTCTGCGCGTCTTTTTTATCCGATCCATGTGTTCGAGAAATGGGATGATGTATTTTCGACTGGTTTGAAACTTATCTCTGAAAGCAGCTACTGTGATCTTTTCGTTTTTACGCAATAACTCGTCAATGTAGTTAACCAACTGTAAGTATTCTTTCTCCCTGAAGACGATTTCTGGTGATACCTGGATTATTTGCCCGTTTTTAATCAAATCCTTTATTAATCCACCTCCCAAAATTTCATCCATCTCACGAAAAGTCGGTGGTGTGAAAGGATTTTGATCAACAATTTCAAAGACCCGACTCAATGATTTCTGTTGTGCCGGCGAAAGAATTATCGAAGTACCCTCTTTCCAAAAAAACCGACCATCGGAAACGATTTTGTGTGTATTAACCAGTGCCAGCAGAATTGGAGAAAGATCTCTTTCAGCTATTTTTAGTTTTTTGGCGATTTCCGTACAATCAAACCCTTTGCGTGCCGGCGATTCGAAATGCAATTTTGCCAACACTTCCTCAACAGATTTCTTGATTACATCGAGTGCCGCGGAAGCAATATATTCTGTCGAGTTATCTGATCCGGTCTTAATTTCAGTAATCACCCCTTTTTCAATCAGCTTTCCCAATCCAAACCGTATTTCTTCTTCATCGAGGTTAATTACTTTTTTAAGTTCATGAACCGATTTGAGTGTTTGAGTTTCTTTTACAAGGATATCCAGGATAGATCCGGATAGTTTGGCTTTCATATTTTCCAGGGCTGCCGTATCCTGTAATTTGTATTTTCTTCTCGGGAAAGCATTTATGATTTCCCCTCCACCCAGGGTGATCGATGGGGAGGCTTTACGAATTATGTAGCGGTCTCCATTTTTTACACAAACAGGTTTTTCAAACTCCAATTGTAGAAAACCACCTTCACCAAAATCCAGGCGTTTTCTGCCTAACAATCGCACTCTCGCCACCCGATGTGACGTCCCTACATAAAAATTCACAACATCATTGTGTTGTAGATGAATATTTTCGATATCTAGCAAATTAACGTTTACGTCAATCAAAGAAGTTATCGAAAAACTTCCAGGTCTGACGATTACATCTCCCCTCTTAAGCAATCCCTTCTCTATATTGGTCAAGTTAACTGCCGTTCTGTTCCCTGGAAAAGCTTGCTGAATCTTCTTATTATGGACTTGAAGGCCGCGAATTTTGCTCCTGTACCCGCCGGGTAACACCTCGATTTCATCACCAATACTAATCACTCCGTCGAGAAGGGTCCCGGTTGCAATAGTTCCAAATCCCTGGAGCGAAAATATTCGATCAATTGGCAATCTTGGAGCACCTGGTACAGCTGCTGCCACAGGTGTCTTTTTGATTGTTTCAATCTGGGAAATTATTTCCTTAATTCCGAAACCTGTTCTTGCTGATACCGGGATGATAGGCAGGTTTTCGAGGGATGTATTTTTTATAAATTCCAGAATTTCAGCAGTGATTAATTTGATCCATTCCGGGTCGCTCACCAGGTCGATTTTAGTGAGAGCAATGATTCCCTGGTTTACCCCCAGTAGATTCAGAATGGATAAATGTTCACGGGTTTGCGGCATGATCCCTTCATCCGCAGCAATAACCATTAACACCCCATCAATTCCGCCCATACCAGCCAGCATATTCTCGATAAAATCAATATGCCCTGGAACATCAATGATGCCAATTTCCTGACCAGTCGGGGTATCAAAAAAAGAAAATCCAAGATCAATTGTCATCTCTCGGACTTGCTCTTCTTTTAAACGGTCAGGGTGTGTTCCGGTCAACGCCTCAACGAGTGCTGATTTTCCATGGTCAACATGACCGGAGGTTGCTAAGACCAACATTGCTACAAACGCTTTTTAAAAGTCTGAGTAAATGATTCAACCATATCCTGAGATGCGCCATACATTCCATTAATCAATTTTTTTAATTCATCAGTTAAAAGACTGGCAGTATCCTGGATATCCTGGATCGAATCTTCGATTTTGAGTAACCTCTCATTTACCTGGTTAAGGGATCGTGAATCCTCTCGTGATTCTTCTTCACGCGTCAGGGTGTAATTTGTCCATCTTTTTTGGTCATCCGCTTTAAAGGCGACCCATTCCCCCCGAAACCGGTCTTCTGCCAATCGGTTCATTTCCGTAATCTCGTTGATCCTGCGATTGATACGGTCATTGATCTCGTCAAACTCCGATTGGGTTTTTTTAATCCCTCGGATTGCCTCGTCAAGTTCAAGTAGTTTCCCAGTTACAAGTGAACCAAGCGGTTTAAATTCATCAATTTGTTGTTGCCATGATTTCCACTGCGAGGTTTTCTCAATTTGGTCCAAAGACACCTTTTCAATGAATTCGGTTTGGGTCTGCCTGCGTTCTTTTTCGTTAGCAATTAGGTCGTCTATTTTCTTTTCGACTTTATGAATGACATCCTTATCGATTTCGTACTTATTCCGAATTTCTTCTAAACGCTTTTTTATAGATGAATTTTCCAATTGGAGGTCTGTAACCCTTTTGGATTCCTGGTTTTGTTCTCCTTGGAACAGACCTATCTGCCGCTGCAATTCGTCATCTGTCACCCGGAAAGTGGGTAATTCATTCGAAAGTGTTTCGATTTTTTGATTGATGCGAAACTCTTCTTCAACTCGGGCTTGTAATGTTTTTTTCAAATCATTAATCGGCTTTATTTCAAGATGAAGTTCTGCAACTTTGTTGGTCAAAGCCTCCAATTCTTCCTTTCTTGAATTTTCAACCTTTTTATCGCCAGCTATCATACTTTTTTCTATAGCAATTAATTTCTTAAGCAATTCTGCTTTGGATAAAGAAATTTCCTCTCCAATCGCTTCAATCCTTCCAAATAATGGCGCATTTGCTTTAACTGCAGTCTCAAGTTTGTTAATTTCCGAGTTCTGCCTTTGAATAGTCCCCTGCAAGATTTCCAGAGAATCTTTGAGCTCACTTATAATTTTTTTGTCTTTTTGTCTTTCAGAATCCAACCAGGATAACCGCTTCTCAAGATCGTCAATTTCAACCATTTTCACCTCTCATAATTGCCCAATCACAGGTAGATATTTCGTTAATTGTGAGAATATTACATCAAGTAGTCTCGGATAAACGCCTATTAATAATAACAAGAAAACACCTACACAAATAATCATTATTTGCTTTAGTGATTCATGAATCTCAATTTTCTTATTATTTGCATCAAATAACCTTCTGATCAAGGTATAAATGGGAATTAGCATGGTAATAAACCCAACAACTATCCATACTATCATTTGTGGTTGATCCTCACCAAGCATTGTCAACAATATAAATTTATACGGAAATTCACCGAATAGTGGGAATCCGATAAGCGAGAATAACGAGATTATTAGTCCCATTGAAGCAAAAGGGTATTTCCAACCTCCTCCAGAAATTTCAGTATTTGAAGTCTCTTGGTACCCGTATAGTATTGAGAGACAAAAGCCTGTCAATAATATGGAAATTAACCTCGGAACCATTGAAAGGTAGAAAGCATTCATGGACTCTACTGTCTGTAGCCCACTCAGAATTAATAAACAACCTGTTTCGAATAACACTAAGTAAGCCACGAACCGGGTTAATTTCTTCTCAAAATAACCCCATATTGCTGCAGCAACCAGCATGATAATTCCAACAAAAAGTATAACCAACCGATACTGACTGGATTCGCGGATCCAAGTGACCGAATTTGAAAAATCCAGTATTACTAAAAGAGCAGTCTGAGGGACTACAGTTAAAATGAATCCCGCAATATACGGATGCACATCTTCACTTAATTGTGGCACCCAACTATGAAAAGGAAAAACTGCCAGCCAAAAAGCAAAACCAGTTGCCAATAATACACCAGTGATCCCCAACTGTTGCAAATCTGAAGGATTTGTCTGGGAACCTGTTACGAACCATCCGCCAACAAGGATCAAAGGCATTGCTAGAGACTGGAAGATCAGAAATCTGAGGACCCCTTTTGATAAAGCTCCCTTTCCTTTGATTAAGATTGGCATTGACAACAATGTGGCGATCTCGACAAAGATCGCAGAATATAGAAATGGGTCAACAGCGAGCGCGGCAGTCAGACTCGCCAGAACTAACATCAGATATGGAATGGCATGAACCCCTGTCTGTACTTGACGTATTCCACCAATGGTTAGTATTGCAGTCAAACACGACACAAATAGAAAATATCGATCAGGATTTGAAAGAATAAACCCTCGTCCAAAAACATTAACCGATATGCCAATTTCAACAGAAAACGTGCCTATCTTTAAAACTTCACCGAATGGCTGTAATAGAGCCAGTAAGCCTATAAGGAAATACAAACTTATGGAAAGGATTACCGATAATCCGGGTTTTTTTCTTAAAAAGAATAAGGCGAATGCCATTAACGATGGAACAACCAGGTAAAGGATGGGGGTTGTCATACGTCAGCTTCCTTTACTTCTCGTATGACAAAATAAGTCCCAAGTCCACCCAGAATGAGTATTACAGCTGAAATCAACCCATTTACGAGTAAAGAACTTTCAATGATGCAGTACATTGACGAGAAACCGACATAAAAAAGAATAATCCCGAGAATTACTTTTATAGGAGAACTGGAAATCCCTAATTGCAAAATTCCGCAAAAAACCACAATCAATCCTCCCAGGACCACGTCCTCTGGAATATTGAGAAATTTGCTGATTCCACTTGCCACAAGAATTGCAAAAATAGTAAACATAATAAACGCAACAATTCTAAAGATCAGCTCATTTCGTTTAGCGGAAACAAATGTAACCTTAATTTCCCTATGAGATACATAAATAGTAAGTATGGCTGCAAATGATGCGACCAGACGGATAAACGCTGAGAAAAAAGCACTGAATTGAAAACCAATGAAAAATTCAGATAATAAAATTAGACCTACACTACCCAAAACAATTTTTATATTACGGGAAGTTAAAAAAAAGACACATGCAATAAAAATTAATATTAACGGAGCCAGATTAAACCAATTAACCATTAAGGAATCCTATTCGTCATTAATACAGTTGACAGGAGAATTAGGAAAACAAATGCCCAAAGCAAACCACCTTCGCCATCCAAAACACGAGTGAATAGGCTAACCAACTCGGAAATGATTTTGTTAATCGACGATAATAGTTGTACCACCCATTTGAAACTAAATAAAATCATAAGCCAATGAATAACCTGCCGGATCGTAAGTTCATACTTCGATTTAAATCTCAAAAATACCTTTTTTATTTTGGCGATTTTTCCGGCAACACCAAACAAGCCCAATAAAATCGAAAACAATCCGGGGTAAATAAAAGCCGTTTGATCGATACTAAAAGGCTTTACCCAAAACTCGAGAAACCAGGACACAACGAGCAAAAGTAAAGGACTTGCAGTTGACACAATGCCAACCCAATCTTCTTTGTGTTTCTTGGCTTCAGGCCAAAATATCAACTTATAAAAAACTGTAGATAATAGGAATACTAGGAATAGGTCATACAAGATTATGAAGAAAACAGGTTGTTGTAATCCAGGAAAAACCCACAACCCATAGGACGGAGTATAAGGAAAACCAATCAATCCTAATGACAAGAGGAGCAAAGCAATCCTAATCCCAGGTTTTTTTTGGATGGAAAAAGACTGTACACCTCCCAAAGTAATAAACACGATGGAAAATGGAATTACTGCGCTTATATTGCCACTTAAGATCAAGTAGAACCCTAACCAGGCAAAGGCGGCCGACCATGCTTTTTGTTTCAACGCAACGTCTTTGATTGTAAATACTTTAAACAATTGGGAAATACCAAGGATGAACCATATGCTGATTATGAAATTCTTACCGGCAAAATCTTCGATTGAAATTCCATTCCCATAAAAAAATGCGAGGGTAGTTAGCGGAACGACGACATCGGTAAAAAACAACTGACCTGGTTTACTTTGTGAATTAACTTGGTTTCCCACGATGAATGTGAAGTCCCCTGAACGGAAGATTGCTCCAACAAACATCAATAACAGGTTTTCATTCCCTACATTTACCATTCCGAACAAGATTAGAAAAGTACCGATCGAATGGAAAATAAAACTTAAGACCGAATTGTTTTTCTGGTCATTAACCTTTTGGGAAATCAATTGAAGTGATAACAATCCGATATCAAGTAAAGTAGAGGCAAATATGAAGGCGAGAAGAGATCTTGCCATGATCACCAACATGCCTAAAGCAGTAATGACCATGAACCCAGACCAGGTGTTTAGATTGTTTTTATCAGTAATCCGATTGGACTCATTAAAAAGGAGGGCGACCAGGAGGCTAATTAACAATAACCCAAAAATCCAATTAATTTCATCTACTTGGAATTTTACGAGGATATCCTGAAGTCCGTTGAAATTTACATACGAAGATGACCAGTCGACACTCCCCGTCAATTTGATTATCAAAAAACCTGACCAGGCTAATATCGCTGCAATAAGGGATGCAATCCAGGATTGGATAATGTTAAATCTGGCTCTACCCAGGATTGTTACGATCAGGGTAAAAAACAGAAGTATTCCTACCGGGATAAAAAGAATCATATTTCTCTATATGACCTCAGTAAACTTCCGGCGATGAAGGTACTTTCCGCGGCCAGGTTTACCCATCCAATTTCCATGATCAACGATCAATTCTCCCCTTGAAAACACCATTGTTGGAAAACCGGTCAAATGAAATCCCTCGTACAAGTTGTAATCCGTTCGCTGCTGCGAATAATGAATCCCATAATTGACGCTTTGCTTTGGATCCCAAATTACAAGGTCAGCATCGGAATGAACCGCAATTGTTCCTTTTTTCGGGTAGAGGCCAAAAATCTTTGCAGGGTTGGTACAGGTCAGCTTTACAAAATCCATTTCAGAAAGAAGTCCGCTCGATACCATTTCTGTAAAGAGAACAGGCATCCGATCCCCAACGCCTGGCAATCCATTGGGTATTTTTGTAAAGTCACCGGCACCCAATTCTTTACCAGGAATAGCAATTGCTATCCCTTCATATTCAATCGGGACATTTCCATTGTAGAAGAATGGGCAATGATCCGTGGCGACAGTCTGTATGGTTTTTTCTATCAAACCCTGCCACAGTCGCTTTCTATCAATATCCTTTCGTAAAGGGGGCGAACAAACCCATTTTGATCCATCCGTATCTGACAATCGTTCATCAGTATAAAGAAGATACTGCGGGCAGGTTTCTCCCATAATCTTGAGCCCTTTTGACCGGGCATATTGTAATTGGTCTACCTCACCAGCCACATTCATATGAACGATGTATAAAGGAGCATCAGCAACCGCCGCAAGTGCCGACCCTCTTAAAACAGACTCGACACTTCCCCAGGCGGGTCGGGTGAGAGCGTGCCATTCAGGATCCTTATTTCCGTTTGCAATAGCTTCATTTATGAGTAATTCGATCAGATCCCCATTTTCCGCATGCAGCATGGTCAAAATCCCCGCATCACGGGCGATCCTCATCACACGGAAGATCTCTCCATCCTGAAGCCGCAACCGGTTATTATAGGCAGTAAATACCTTAACGCTGGTCACTCCCAAATCAGGTAAATAGGGAATTTGCTTCTCGACTTCGGGGCTCAGATGTGTGATATTCGCATGGAATCCAAAATCAATGGTGGCTTTCGACTCCGCTTTCTTCTTCAGTTTTTCGAAATTTTCAGCCAGGTTATCAGAATCCTGGGATATGAAATCAATAAGCGTGGTTGTTCCCCCAAATGCCGCAGCCTTCGTTCCTGTGTAATGGTCATCGGAGGATACTGTACCAAACATCGGTAAATCCAGGTGAACATGTGCATCTACACCACCAGGCAGAACCCATCGGTCCTGCACATCGATTACTTTTGCATCTGAAGACCCGGGTATATCATTCCCGATTGCAGTGATTGATTCGCCATCAATCAAAATATCTGCATAAGTAGAAGTATTCTCAGTTACAACTTTGCCGTTTTTCAAAAGTGTTTTCATTTATTCCTGTTCAAATCCCTGGTTAGGGTTATCAAATTCATTCAATCTTAATCCCGAATTGAGGATGAAAACCTGTTCGAGTAATTTTAAGAGCTCTCCTTCAGGAATTGGTTGAGTGGTTTTCTCATTCCCGGTATATAATGCCAGTCCTTTTTCCCTGATTGTATTCCACAGTATTTCACGGTCGTCTGTTCGGACCACAAGATCATTAATTATTTCAGCCTGGTTGACAAGATTTCCGAGCGTATAGAAAAAACTGATTCGCTTCCATTTTTCAGCTCTGATCGGATACGGCAATGAACACAATGGACCTAATTCCACTTTGAAATACTCTTCTTTTGCTCGTGGATGGTCTGGTTCATCCCTTATTAATTCTGACCGCGTGGTCAATTCGTGCCCTTTTACTTCGGCATAAACTTCGATCACTGATTGATGCCCCGGCGCGAATTTACCTGTCTGGTAAAAAAGGATATAGTCCACATCAATCAGTTTTGGAGCCAGGCGCAACGGAATACGATACCAGCCGAGCAGCCTTGCAATTTCCATATCGTTTGGCGATGGCATCACAGCCACAAGGATTAATGCGGTTTCAGGGAGTCGGTTAATTGTGACCATTTATTAAATTGTAAACGATTATGGAAATAAAAAATGGACCTGAGATTCCCCAGGCCCATTCTAAACAATCCTTTATTATTTCCCAGAATCAACTTTTTTGTTGAAATCTTTGATCAAGCGATCGACTTCTGGAACCTGTTTTTGGATATCTGTCCAATAGTTCGGGTCGTACCACTGATCCTGGATTTCCTGATATGTCTTACCCTGCTGTTCCACCCACGTGTAGTACTTGAGATTATGAATGCGTTTACGCGATTCATATGTCAATTCTTCCATGTGATCCGTGGTCAATCCCATCAAGTATTGAGCGTAAACTCCTGCTGCGTCATATTCGGTAAATTGACCAAATTCCTGGTGCATTTCCTTGATTCTGCTGCCGTACAATTCCATCGAATCGGTTAGAACGGTAATCACAACATCAGATTCCCCTAATTCATTGTATTTTGCAAATTTGATGGCAGATAAGACATTGGCTATTCCTGAAAATCCCAACCAATCCAAGTTATTCACCAGCTCGTCCGGGACTCCTTTTTTAAGTAGGAATTTTCGTCCGACAGGCTCATTAAATAACCGGCTGATATTTACCACCGCATTATCATCGATTGCCATCACAAAATCGGTATTTTTTACATTGTGAATCCAGGGTACGTGTTTATCCCCAATCCCTTCAATACGGTGTGAACCAAACCCATTTTGAAGCAGAGTCGGGCATTGCAGTGCTTCACTTGCGATAATCTTGCTTTCAGGATAAACCTGTTTCAAGTAGTCACCGCTGGCAATAGTACCAGCTGAACCGGTAGTATAGGCAGCACCTCTGAAATGATCCCCCGGACGCATTGCCTTTTTCAGAACTTCTGCTAATGCATGCCCGGTGATCTCATAATGCCACATATAATTTCCGAATTCCTCGAATTGGTTAAAGATCATCAAATCCTGACCGGATTTGCGTAATTCCCAGCATTTGTCAAAAATCTCTTTTACATTTGATTCGCTGCCGGGAGTGGCAATTACTTCGCTTGAAATCTTCTTTAACCAGGCGAAACGTTCCTTTGACATGCCTTCTGGAAGAATGGCAATTGAATCACAAGCCATCAAAGCTGAGTCATATGCGCCACCACGGCAATAATTTCCTGTGGATGGCCAAACTGCTTTTTGACTGGTCGGATCAAATTCGCCTGTGACCAAGCGGGGAACAAGGCACCCGTAGGCAGCACCAACTTTATGCGCACCTGTCGGGAACCACTTCCCGACGACGGCGAGAATTCGCGCTTTGGTTCCCGTCAGACTGGACGGAAATTCAATATAATTCACATTGCCAAATTCGCCACCTTTTTCAACAGGTTGATTATGCCAGGTGATCCGGAAAAGGTTTCTCGGATGCACATCCCAAAGACCAATCCCTTTTAATTCTTTTTTGACAGTGTCCGGGATCAATGCCGGATTTTTCATCTGTGCGAAAGTCGGGAGGATAATATTTTGCTTTCGCATCCGTTCAATTGCTTTTTGCTGCCTTGCCATGTGGATTTTTAATTCAATCTTCGCCATTTCTACTCCTTAAAGTTTATTTTTCATCATCAGGTGTTGATATTGTTGTGTATAAAGGCCGGCCTCTCACTTCGTCATAGATTCTGCCTATATATTCTCCCAGTATTCCAAGACTGACCAGTTGTACTCCTCCAATGAAGAGAACACTAACCAAAGTTGCACCCTGCCCGGAAAGAAAATGAGAACCTGAGACTCGCAGGATGATCATGGAGATCAACCCCAGGATACTTATCCCGACAGAAATGATTCCAAACCACATTGCGATTTGAAGTGGAAGGTAGGAAAAACTTGTAATGGCAGTCAAAGCCAATTTCAACATTTTCTTAAATGGATATTTTGATGTACCCGCAAACCTTGCTGCTCTTTTATAAGGTACGCCGATTGATTTGAAGCCGACCCAGGCGGACATTCCACGCAAAAAACGATGCCGTTCACGCATGGAATTCATCACCTGCACAACTTTACGATCTAATAGGCGGAAGTCCCCGGTATTCATTGGAATCTTAACATCGGTTATACGGTAGATCAATTTGTAAAAAGCAGATGCCGTTACCAGCTTGAACCAGGTTTCTCCTTCCCGTTCAGCACGCTGGGCATAGACCACCTGGTAACCTTCATGCCATTTCGCAATCAATTCCAGGATCACTTCGGGGGGATCCTGCAGGTCTGCATCAATGATGATCACGGCATCTCCCCGCGAAAAATCCATACCTGCAGTCACGGCAATTTGATGCCCATAATTCCGTGCAAAGATGACAGGCCGGATATGTGAATCCTTCTTTGCCATTTCCTGAATCAGGTCAGTCGAACCATCTGTGGATCCGTCATCGACCAGCACCATCTCCCAGGTTTCGCCGGTTTTATTCATTACCTCGGTTATCCTGTGCTGTAACTCGGGAAGGCTTTCAGTCTCATTAAAGATTGGTGCAACAATTGAGAAAACAGGTTTCATCCGTAAACCCCATCCCCTTAAATCTTCATGTGTTTCTTTAAGGATACCATTGACGGCTCAATAATTGGAGCCGGTTGAACAGCCATCATCGCCGCTTTGATATCTTTCAAACCGTTACCAGTGTTGATAACGACCACCGGGTCATCCTGATGGATCAAACCACCTATAATTGCTTTCCGCAATCCTGCATAGGCAGTTGCTCCTGCTGGTTCTGTAAAGATCCCAAATTTTCCCTGCTCACCAATCGCGGAAATAATTTCTTCATCGGATACAGTAAGATATTGCCCACCAGTCTGTCGGGCAGCTCTCACCGCCCGTACACCATCCCGCGGCAAATCAACGCTGATTGAATCCGCCAATGTAGTTGCTACAACGGGTGTAATCGTTTCGGTATTATTAAAAAAGGCGTTGGCGATCGCTGCCGATTTTTCAGCCTGGATACCAAACAAACGCGGCATTCGATTAATCCAGCCTAGGGCATACAAATCTTTAAATCCTTTATGGATGCCCGAAATAATATTGCCATCACCCACGGAGACAAATACATTTAATGGCTTAGAATTCTCAGGCAGAGCGGTGAGGATCTGATCCCAAATTTCAAATGCTGCTGTTTTCTTGCCTTCTGCCGTGAAGGGATTGTAGCCGGTATTACGACAGTACCAGTTAAATTCCCTGGAAGCCTCAATTGTCAGATCAAATGCGGAATCATAATTGCCATCCACCAGGATAACCTCGGCTCCATAAACCAATAATTGTGCTACCTTGGCTGGCGGAGCGCTCTTTGGCGCAAAAATGATACATTTTTGTCCAACAGCAGCAGACATACCCGCCAGGGCTGCGCCGGCATTACCGGTTGACGCCGTAACTACGGTCTCAGCCTTGATCTCTTTCGCACGGGCAACTACAATCGCGGATGCCCGGTCTTTAAAAGAAGCGGTTGGATTTTTTCCTTCATCTTTTATCCATAAGGAGTTTAACCCTAACAATTTCTTGATTCCTGGAGGCGAATAAAGTGGAGTCCAACCGGCAAACCTGAATGGAGTGCCATGTCCGCCCGGATCGCCAACTGGCAGCAAAGGCAAGTATTTCCAGAGGGAATCTTCAGAGCGTACTACAAGATCTTCTTTGTTATATTTCGATTTAATTTTTTCGATATCCAGAAGTACATCCAAATTCCCGCCGCATTTTGGGCAGGTATAAAGGATTGAGACTGGATCATAGGTTTCATGGCAAAGGGAGCAGGAATATCCTTTATATTGGTCCACAAACGGTTCTCCTATTCATTTTCAAATGGTACTCCCAAAGAAGCAGGAGGATTTGTTCTCAAGGCGCGTAATATTTTTGCAATAACCTTTCGTGCTGATTCAGGTAATCCTGCCAGCGTTCGATCTACCCACTCTGCATTGCCAACATTGACCAACAGAAGCGCAAGGATCATTAGCGGGAACGGGGCTACCTGCAGAATCTGGGAGGGGATATTGGGCAATTGAGGTTGCAGGAAGATTCCCAACCATTGTAAAAAGGCAAACAAGTAAGCCCCGGCTGCAGCCCTCAAAGGATTCCATCCCCCGAAAATAGTAATTGCGAGAGCAATCCAGCCAAGTCCATCCAATCCGGAATTTGGACCAGCCCATCCAGCCTTTGCGGAAAGTGAATAGACCGGACCCGCCAAACCGACGAGTGCTCCGCCGACAATGGTGTAGATATAACGCATCCGATTTACATTTGCGCCTCTCGTGAACGAGGCAGCAGGTCTTTCGCCAATCCCCTGAAGCATCAACCCCGGCCGGGTTTTAAACACCCACCAATATGCAAGTATGATCAACACGAAACTGGCATAAACCAGGATATCCTGATTAAACAAGAGTGGACCAATAATCGGAATTTCTTTCAAAAATGGAATTGGGAGAGATGGAACTCGCGGACCGGGTTTTCCCATGTAAGGGTTTCCCAGGAAATAAGAGAGATCACGGCACATCATGGTAAGCACAAAACCAACTGCAACCTGGCTCTGTTTTAAAGTGATGCTCGCGAAGGCGATAATCAAGGCAACAAATGCCCCAATCAAGGCACTGATTGCAAAAGCCAGTACAATCGACTGGGTTTCTACTGCAACCACGAATCCTGCCATTGCAGTAAGCATTAGCGTCCCATTCACTGAAAGATTGATTACCCCTGAACGTTCAGTCAGGGTTTCGCCGATAGACGCAAAAATAATTGGCACTGCCAGTGCGATAACTCCTGCCAGGCTGGATAAAAGATTGCTATCCATTTACCCTCCCTTTTTTAGCTCCGAGGAATTTTGACCTCACGCCTTCCATAAGCAGGAAGAAAAGCAGCAATGCTCCCTGCAAAACCCCGGAAAGGGTAGAATCCACCTTGAGGGCGATTTGGAGCTGTATGCTGCCGATATTCAACGCAGCAAAGAACAAAGCGATCAAAGCCGCCCCGATTGGCTGGAAATTGACCAGCATCGCCACCATCATTCCCAGGTAACCATATCCTGATGAGATCAACGGCATCAGGCGGTGATACACCCCAACGATCTGAATTGCGCCTGCAAGTCCTGCAAATGCTCCGCAAATGAGGAAGGCAGACATAAAGTACCTGTGGGTGGATATGCCAAGCAGGTTGGCAGCACGACCATTTTTACCGACTGCTTTTAGTTTCAACCCAAAATATGTACCTTTGAGAACAAAAAATACACCGATCAAACCAATAACCGCAATAATCAATCCCCATATGCTTAATCGAAAACCTTCAATTTGCGGGAGCCAGTAAGCTTCTTTGAATGGCTCAGTACCGCTCATTGAGGCAACACCGGGACGTTTCCAGGGGCTGAAGATCAACCATATAGTAAGGGCGGTTGCAACAAAGTTAAGTCCCAATCCACCGAAGATTTCGTTAACTCCCCCATAGATTCGCAAAAACCCGGCAAGCGAAGCCCATAACATTCCACCAGCAATTCCGGCCAGTATCGCCAGGATCACTGCAGTGCCAGGAGCGATTGATGAATCCTGCATGGAACGCATTGCCCAGGTTGTAAAAATGGCTCCCAAGACGATTTGTCCTTCAATTCCTATGTTCCATAACCCAGCTGCATAAGTGAATAACAGTCCCAAGGTAGCCAGCATCAAGGGTACCCAGACTACAAGCAAATTGGCTATACTTCTCCATGACCCAAACGCACCCTGGAGAATATTCTTATAAGCTTCAATTGGATTGGTTTTTGCCATCAACAAAACCAAGCTGGTAAACAGGAGTGCCAATATAACAGCAAGAAATCGAAAAGCAAATTTAACGAGTGGAATATTCGTTTTACGCATGTTCACCTTTCCATCCCAGGTTCCACCCTTTGCCACCAATCAACTCGCCTAGTTGGTGTACGCTTGTTTGATCAGCTTTCAATGGTTGAGATACCTTGCCCCCAAAGAAAACAAGGATTTCATCACTATAAGTCAATATCTCATCCAGGTCTGATGAAATGAAAATGATCGCCGTTCCGTTTTTGCAGCGTTCCTTTAATTTTCCCCAGATCCACATTGAGGATTCAATATCAAGTCCACGGGTTGGATGTTCTAAAAGTAATAAATTAATCGGGTTCTTTGTGAGGGCTAAAAGTGCGCGCTGTTGATTTCCACCTGAAAGTAGTTCCACCCGGCTTTCTGGTTCTCCCTTAATCGAGAATTCTTTAATCTTGGTGCTGGTTGTTCCAATTGCTTCCTTGCGATTAATAAACATCCCTGATTGTTTGCCGGCGAGGATAAAATGCTCTGTAAGCGTCAACCCGGAAACCAAACCTTCTTCCAATCGTGAAGCGGGCATATATGCAATCTGGTTTTTGAGATATGCCGAATAAGGTTTTCCAGTCATATCCTGACTGTTAAGGACCAATTTGCCACCGACTGTTCTACGTAAACCGGCGCAAGCTTGTAACAACAATCGTTGACCGGAACCTTCCATTCCAGCCAACCCAATTACCTCACCACGGCAGATTTCCATATTGATACCTGAAATATGCACACGGTGGTCTTCAACTGCCAGGTCCTTGACCTGCAGTAATTCTTCACATGAATTTGCATCGATTCTCTGGGCGGGTTCAATGGATTTACCAAACATCATGGTTACCAATTGATTGGTGTTATATGGAGGTTTTACCTGCCCGACGTTTTTTCCCTGCCTGAAAACCGCCACCTGGTCACATAATCCTTCAACATCCTCAAGTTTATGTGAAACAAAGATGATGGTCATATCTTCTTTTGCTAATTTTTTTAAAGTGGCAAAAAGCAACTCTTTTTGAGAAGCGCTGATCCCGGTGGTAGGTTCATCCAGGATCAAGACCCGTGCACCACGCCATAACAAGCGAAGGATCTCGAGCTGCTGCCGTTCACCAACAGTCAATGAATCCACATAGGCTTCAGGATCGATCTTGAAATTAAAACTCGCCTGTAACTCTTCAAATGACTTCTTTACCAGTCGCCGGTTGGGTATCAAACCACCAGCTTCACCAATCAACAGGTTATCGATAACTTTCATTGGTGGAAAATCGAGCGGATCCTGGTGAAGCATACCCACGCCATGCTTGATAGCATCCGCAGGAGTGTTGATAACCGTCGGTTTTCCATCCAGGATAATGGATCCCGAATCCGCCTGGTAAAAACCTGATAGGATTTTCATTAAAGTACTCTTGCCAGCACCATTTTCCCCCAGAATTCCCTGGATCGTCCCTGAAGGTATGGTCATGGAAATATCATCATTCGCATGAACATTCTTGAATTTTTTATGGATGTTCTTAATTTCAACTTTCATCGAGTTAATCCATCCTCAACAGGTAAGGGGAAGGCGAATCGCCTTCCCCTTTTTCTTAGTCCATCACAAATTACTGGGAGAGACCTTCCATCCCCTGGAGTAATTGCGGGAGATACCATATCTGGTAGTCAGTCGCAACAACACCATCTGCCAGGTAGACTGAACCATCCTGAAGGTTAATGGGACCCTTCCATAGATTCAAGCCACCAGCCAATTCAGCAATGAATTGATCAACTTTGGTACCAGCATCAGCGCTTAAGCCTTCGCCTTTGACAAAGCCGATCATGCTGGTATCTGGATCATTGATGTTCTTCCAATCCGGTCCAGCCCATTCAAATGCAGAACCAAATGAACCATCAATGACCTGCTGGATATATTTAACGTAGAACGGTCCCCAGTTGAAATATGGAACACCCAGGCAGGACTTGGGTGCAGCAGCGCAGGCGCCCTGGTAATCATATTGAACTGCCCATACCTGTTTTCCTGCAGCGTTCATCTTATCCGCTTCAACTAGAGCTTCGGTGGTGTCGATACCTGAAACTACAACATCGTAACCACTGTTATAGAAATCATCTGCAACCTGGGTGGGATCAGAGGTAACACCGGGAATATTTACCCATCCGCCAATCCATGTCACTTTGAATTTTAATTCTTCTGCTGGTTTTCCAAGGTAATTGGTCCAGCAATACTTGGCGCCAAGGTAGACTGATGAAGCAAGTCGACGAGTCTCATCATTGATCAATGGTCCAAGGTAACCAATTGCGCCATTCTTGGTGGTAAGTGCAGCGGCGCAGCCTGCGATCATCTTGCCGTATTCCATTCTACCCATGATATTGACCATATTGGCAAGTTCTACATAATCCTTGCCTTCTTTCCACTGCTGGTCACCGGATGCCATAATAACCGGGATGTTAGGATTATCCTTGGCAAACTGGGTTGAGTCGGCTTTCATGTCATCTGAGTTGAAAAGAATCACATTTGCGCCTTGTGCTACCAGTTCATCTGCTAATTGGGCAAATGTAGTCCCTGTTTTAATTACTGCGAGGTCAATATAGGTAATCTTTACGCCGGGAATATGATCCTGAACATAAAGACCGGCATCATAGTGCGCCTGGCTCCAGCCGCCATCAGCCGCCGACCCGATAAGCACAAGGCCGAAAACAGGCAATGGTGCAGCAGTTGGGGCTTCGGTCGGTGCTTCGGTCGGTGCTTCAGTGGCAACCGGTGCTTCAGTGGCAGGGGCTGTTGTAGGTGCAGCTGTCGGTTTTGCACAAGCTGAAAGTGCCAGTACAGCGATGATTAGAATGCTTCCAACGATCCACAAGCGTTTTGCTAACATTTGGTCTTCTCCTTATTTAGACACGACTGAACGAAAAGTTATTTCCAAATTCAAATGCAAGAAATCAGTAAACAGATTTACTGCACCTCCTTTCAAAAACGTTCGTTGCTGATAATTATAGCGTGATGGTTTTGATGGAACACATGTTAACAGATTTATTGTACACGAACCTTGCAAACTATCCAAATAATTAGTGCCACCAATTTTATAGTAAAGAAAGTCCCGGGCCATTTTGACACGGGACTTGGTCTATCAATTACTCTTTTACAACTCTGGTACCAGTTTCGCCTTTCAAGGCGCGACCAATATTCTCAGGGTTGGTGATAAGGGCTTCCTTGCCACCGTTTTCCAGGTACATGATGATCGCCTGGATTTTTGGAGCCATTGAGCCTTTGGCAAAGTGAATACCTTCCGCCAGGTATGCTTTCGCCTCGGCTAGGGTCATTTTATCCAACCACTTCTCGTTCGGTTTACCATAATTGATGGCAACCTTTTCAACTGCTGTAGAAATAACGAACAAGTCAGCATTGATCAGCCGCGCCAGCAGGCTGCTGGCAAAATCTTTGTCAATCACTGCAGCAGTTCCAATGCAGCCACCTTTACCATCATCGATTACGGGGATGCCTCCACCGCCAACGGTAATGACTACCGCACCTGAAGCAATTAACGCACGAACGGACTCGATTTCGACTACTTCCATAGGAAGGGGGGATGCGACAACCCGTCGCCAACCTCGACCTGCATCTTCAACAACATTCCAACCGAGATCTTTCTGGCGGTGTTTTGCCTCTTTCTCGTCCATGAATCCGCCGATCGGTTTGCTTGGATTTTGGAAGGCTTTGTCATTCTTGTCAACTTTGACCTGCGTAACAATCGTGGCGACAGGTTTTTTTATGCCGCGGCGGATCAATTCATTCTGGAGAGTCTGTTGAAGTGAATATCCAATGGCTCCCTGGCTATCAGCACCACACACATCCAGTGGAACCTCATGCATTCCTTCATATTTTGCGGCAATTTCAGATCGGCGAAGGATAAAACCAACCTGCGGTCCATTACCATGACCAATAGCAACATCCCATCCGGCTTCGATCATATCTGCAATATGTTTTGAGGTTTCTGCGGCCGCGATATATTGATCTTCAACAGTCACCTTTTTTGGATCAAGGATCAAGGAATTACCACCAACTGCTACAACTGCTAATTTCTTTGTCATGCTCATTCTTCCTTTTCTTTTTTAATAAGTTACATGGTTAATGCCATCACCGCTTCCTGAACGTGCATGCGGTTTTCGGCTTCATCGTAAACAACGGATTGGGGTCCGTCCATTACTGCATCAGTTACTTCAATATTCCGGTCAGCCGGTAGTGGATGCATATAGATTGCGTCCGGTTTTGCCAGCTTCATGCGGCGTTCGTCAGTGATCCAGCTTTCGTATTTCTTGATGATCCTGGCACCTTCTTCAACATCCGAAGTATGAACCAGCGCTCCCCATGATTTTGCATAAACCACATCAGCATCTTTAAATCCTTCATCCATATCCTCCACGACATCAAAACCAACGCCAAATTTCCGCGCTTGTTCATAGGCAGCATCCATGATCTCAGGCATCAACTTGAATTCAGGTGGGTGCGCCAGGACGACATCCATGCCAAAACGGGGCATCTGCAGTACCAGCGATTGGGGAACTGAGATTGGTTTCTGGTAGGATGCCGCATAAGCCCAGGAAACTACCATTTTCTTCTTGCGAAGATCGTGGCCTTTTTTCTCCATGATTGTCATCAGGTCAGCCAGGCACTGGAAGGGATGATAAACATCGCATTGCATATTGAGAACAGGAACACGTGATGCTTTGGCAACTTCATTCATATACTTGTTGCCAATTTGCCAGTCAACGTGCCTGATGGCAATCCCGTCAAAGTATCGGCCAAATATTTCGCCAATTTCTTTAGGTGTGTCGCCATGCGATATCTGAGTTGTGCGTGATTCGATGAAAGCAGCATGTCCGCCCAGATGCGCCATACCAGCCTCAAAAGAACCACGTGTGCGCGTGCTGCTGAAGAAAAACAGCATCGCAAGCACTTTATCCCGCAGGTATGGAGTCAGTTCATTCAGCGCGCGTTTGCGTTTGAGGTCGAAAGCCACATCCAGAACGGTTTCCACTTCCTCTTTTGAGAAATCCAGATCTCCAATTAAATCACGACCATGTAAAAAAGTTTGCATATTTTCTCCTTTTCGATTTACTCCATTTTTCCCAGTACTAATGCGAGCAGCGCCATACGCATAACGACACCATTAAACGCTTCCTGCCAGTAACGAGACCAACGGGTGATGTCCACGTCCGTCGGGATTTCATCCATTCGCGGAAGAGAATGCAACAGGATCGCGTCCGATTTTGCTTTCTTTGTCAGCAATTCGCGGGTGATCTTATAATTGGCAGGGGTCAACCCGTGATCCTCAGCTTCCTGGCGAGACTTAGTATAATCGGGCTGCACCACTGGTTCGACAAGAATGACATCCGCTTTTGCAATTGCCTGCTCCACGTGTTCAGCTTCCGAAAAATTTACTCCAAATTGTTTTAATTCTGCCTTGAATTCCTCAGTAGGTGACATCTCGGGTGGAGAGACAAAAGTAACCGGACAATCGAACTGTGATAATGCGTAACCGAGCGAATGCATTGTTCGCATCCGCATATCGCCAACAGCCAGCCAGGTTAATCCATCAATGGTACCTTTTTCAGTCAACACAGTATAGAGGTCTGTCAATATTTGTGTAGGATGTTCACCCCAACCATCACCGCCATTAATGATGGGAACAGAAGCCCATTTGGCAGCTTCGTGGGGTGCTCCCTGCTGGAAGTGGCGCATAACGATCACATCGCCGTAATATTCCAGCATCTTCACGGTATCCTTGATTGACTCCTGGTAGAAATCTCCGGCGCGGGTCATTTTGGCATCGGAAAAACCCGTCACATGTCCACCCAATCTGTGCATAGCAGCTTCGTGGGCAAGTCGGGTGCGGGTGCTGGGTTGGTAGAAAGCCGTGACCAGTGTTTTTTCTGCCAACAGGTCCGAGTTTCTTCTACTTTTGGCGATAGGCGCCATTTCGTCCGCAACTTCGAAAACATGGAAAAACTCTTCTCTTTCAAATTCTTTGAGCGATAAAATATCACGTCCAGCAAAACTGCGCATTTAAACCTCCTTAGGTTCACATAAGATTTGTTATCTGGATCAACTCACCGAACTGATACGAACTCCACTTCATTGGCTAAAAGCCAATTAATGTTCAAAACTGACCACGCGCCTGACTACATGAAAACGGAAATATCCAGGCAGAAAATAACTATTGGAAAAATCGACAATTTTCCCCTTCTCACTATATAACCTGGCTGAGAAGAATAACAAAACATCGCCACGTTGGATTTCTAGTTTCTTTGAAATATAAGAGGGAGCAGCCACAGCCTGGATATCGGTAAACGACCGGTCCAATTTCATTTTATTTGCTGTGAGTAAATAATCAAGCACTGAACCAGTAAAACCGGTTTTTAGGTCATCTTCGGTGATAATTCCCGGTGGGAGAACATCGGTCAGGTAGGAAACCGGGCGGTTTTCAGCATAAATTACTCGCGCCACACTGATAAGCCGAGTGCCTTCCTCGACCTGTAACTTCTCAGCCTCATCCATTTTGGCGATAATCTCTTTTATTTCCAATTCACCCATGGATACCTTGAGCCCAATACGGTTGGCTTTTCGTTCAATGCTTTCCAGGACTTCCAAACCACTTTCGATCACTTTTGCCTGGGGGACTACAAAGGTTCCAATTCCCTGCCGTCTCCGGATTAACCCCTGTCCTTCAAATGAACGCATTCCATCTCGTAAAGTTGCCCTGGAAACCCCAAGCATTTTTGCAAGTTCAGGTTCCGGGGGTAACCTGCCACCATCCGGCGTTTTGGATATCAATTTTGCCAATTCAGTTTGAAGCATCTGGTAGGGATGGCGTGGTAACTTTTTTGTTTCCACAGAAGTATTTTCCATGATTTCCTAGAATTTTATAAAATTGGTTCTGTTACAGGGATAAAATCGAACCTGGTCACATCCACCAGCCCAAGATCAGAGATCCTCAATTCAGGGATTACAACGAGTGCCAGCAGACTTAATTGCATATTGGGATTATTGATCATGCAGCCGCATTGCTTAAATCCCGCAAGTACACTTCGCGCTTGTTCAGCAACTTTTCCCGCCGGCTCATTCGACATTAATCCCGCAACAGGTAGAGAGATTTTCCCAAGTATCTTTCCCTGACTTACCACTATCTGCCCGCCGCCCATCTTTGCCAATTCGTTGGCTGCAAAGACCATATCGTCATCTGTGGTCCCAACCACGATCAGTTGGTGACTGTCGTGGGCAACTGTGGTCGCCACAGCGCAAGGAATTTTAAAACCGAAACCATTGACCATACCGGTCTGAACTCTTCCGGTGGCATGATGCCTTTCAACCAGAGCGATTTTTGCCAGGTCCTGCGATATATCCTGCTGCACCAGCCCGTTGACAGGTTTCATTGAGACTCGAAGGTGTCGTGTTGGTGCCTGGTTTTCCACGATCCCGATCACGTTTACGATAACCTTTAGGTCTCTGCCGGCACTAATAACAAAATCACCGGAGACCAGCGGTTGCCTCAGATGGATGGATTGTCTTGACCACTCCGGGTATTCAATGTGGGGAAGGTCAACCATCCATTTTCCATCACGTGCAACCTCTTTCCCATGTGAATAAACAGAGCTAATCGAAAACTTTTCCAAATCATCAACCAGGACAAAATCGGCATGCCTGCCCGGGGCGATCAATCCAATTTCGCGCGAGACCCCAAAGTATTCAGCTGTATTGATCGTGGCCATCTGGATAGCCGTCATCGGGTCGAGTCCCTGCCCTATCGCGTGGCGGATCACCCGATCCATATGCCCTTCGCGGCAAATCGTTTCAGCCTGTGAATCATCAGTGCAAAGAACAAAAGCACGTGATGAAAGCCCGAGTTGTGTGATCGCTTTCGCCTGGGCGGCAACATCCTGCCACGCGGATCCGTAACGAAGCATCACTTTCATCCCCTGGCGTGCTCTGGCTACGGCATCTTCCAGCCGTGTGCCCTCATGGTCATCCTGTGCTCCACCCGCCATATAACCGGCGAATAATCTCCCCAGGTCAGGTGATGCGTAATGCCCGCCAATCACCTTATGCGCATTTCGGGTGGCGGTCATTTCAGCGTGAACTTTATCATCCCCGCTGGCGACTCCGGGGAAATTCATCATTTCACCTAGACCGATAATCCCCGGCCAGGTCATCGCCTCAGCAATTTCCGTCGGTCCGATCACTGCACCGGGGGTTTCCAAACCGGGAGCGGATGGCACACATGACGGCATCTGCACAAATACATGGATCGGTTGAACCGAAGCATCATCCACCATCAGCCTGACTCCACGCAAACCAAAAACATTGGCAATTTCGTGCGGGTCGATGAACATGCCAGTGGTTCCGTGGGGCACAACAGCGCGTACGAACTCGGTAACCGTCACCATTCCCGATTCAACATGCATATGTGCATCTAATAATCCGGGTACAAGGTATTTTCCAGCAGCATCGATAACTTTTGTCTGACTGCTGATGGCAAAATCCGCGTTCTCACCTACATAAGCCACCCTGCCGCTGCGGATGGCAATATCGGTATTGGGAATGACCTCCCCCGTTTGCACGCATACCCATTTACCGTTTTTGATAACGAGGTAGGCTGGGATTCGTCCCATCGCACAATCCACCAATTCACGCGAACTCTGTAGCCAGAAAGAATCCATGCCCATCTTTTTCTCTCCTCCCTGTTACCCGCCAGATAATAGACGCCTGGCAGCCTGGTTATGGCGCTGCACATGGGCTCTCAAATCTAAACCAAGCAATTGTCCATCTTTAACAACCGCTTTGCCATGAACATAATTAAAATCCACTCCAACTGGTTGGCAGAATACTAAAGCCGCCAGTGGATCATGCAAGGCCCCGGAAAATTCAAGGCGGTTAAGATTAAAACCAATAAAATCGGCACACTTACCCACTTCGAGTGAACCAATATCTTTTCGTCCCAAAACCGAGGCACCCCCGAGGGTGGCAATTTCAAGAACCTGGCGGGCAGTTAGTATCTCTCCACCCGTTGAGGATAACGAGGCTCCGTCCAGACCGGCTTTCAACCGGGCAAGCAGCATCGCCTGCCTCACTTCAGCCAACATGTGGGAACCATCATTACTCGCAGATCCATCCACTCCAAGCCCAACTTTCACTCCTGCTTGCAGGAATTGTCGTACAGGGGCAATTCCCGAAGCAAGACGCATATTGGAGGATGGGCAATGAGCCACCCCCCAGCCCTCACGGGAATAAACTTTAATCTCTTCCGGTGAAACATGAACCGAATGCGCGAACCATACGTCATTTCCAACCCAATCCAATGACTGCATATACGCGACCGGACGATACCCGAACTGCTGCAAACAAAACTCCTGCTCATCCTCGGTCTCAGCCAAATGGGTGTGCAAGTGAACACCGTATTTCCTCGCCAGCTTCGCGCTTTCTAACATTAAATTTCCGGTAACACTAAATGGTGAACAAGGCGCTAAAACGATCTGGATCATCGCTCCAGGTTGCGATTGATGATAACGATTGATCAGACGTTCACTATCCGCAAGGATGTTCTCTTCGCTATCCACAACGCTATCTGGTGGCAAACCTCCTTTGGATTCACCCAGGCTCATCGACCCCCGCGAAGCATGCAATCGAATCCCAACTTCGCGCGAGGCTTCGATTTCATCGTCCAGCTTCGAGCCGTTCGGGAACAGGTAAAGATGGTCCGATGCAGTTGTGCAGCCGGAAAGGGCCAGTTCTGCCAGTGCAGTTTGCGTGGATACCCTGATATCCTCTGGGGTCATTCGCGCCCAAATCGGATAGAGCGTCTTCAACCAATTGAACAGGTTCGCATTCTGCGCAGCAGGGATTGCCCTGGTCAGCGTCTGGTAAAAGTGATGATGCGTGTTGATCAACCCTGGCAGAACTACATGACCTGAGGCATTAAGTACCTCATCCGCAGTTGCCGGGAGTTCACTAGTTGGACCAACTTGTCTGATAAAACCATCTTCGACAAAAAAACCGCCATCAGGTATTTCCCGACGGTGGTCATCCATTGTTGCAAGCAAATCAGCATGTTTAACAAGAAGAGTAGGCATGGTACATCCGATGAAAAATTAAAATGAGCGTAGAATTGTCTGACAATCTTACGCTCTTAGTGTAACGAATTTACCAAAAAAAGTCAAATTGTCAGACAAATTTACTTGTCTGTTAATTCCGCAGCCCTCAAAGTACTTCGCAACAACATGGCTATCGTCATTGGTCCAACCCCACCCGGCACAGGAGTAATTGCTCCTGCTTCTTCTATAGCTTCATCGAATGCCACATCCCCTACCAATCGGTATCCTTTGGGTTTAGTCGCATCGTCTTTATGGTTAATTCCAACATCGATCACCACCGCACCCGGCTTGATCCAATCCCCTTTAACCATTTCGGCTTTTCCGACCGCTACCACCAGGATATCCGCCTGCCTGACAATCCCTGGTAAATCCCGGGATCGGGAATGACAAATTGTGACTGTCGCGTTTGCGCGCACCAGCAGGAGAGCAACCGGCATGCCGACGATGTTCGATCTCCCAAGTACGACTGCATTAGCCCCTTCCAGGCTGCCCACCTCCTGCTCTAATAAATATATACATCCAGCCGGTGTGCAGGGAACAAACAATGGGTCACGCCCCTTCTGCGCCAACCTGCCGATATTTATTGGATGAAAACCGTCAACATCTTTCTCGATTGAGACTTCAGCAAGGATTTTTTGCTCATCCAACCCTGAAGGAAGGGGAAGTTGCACTAGAATGCCATTTACCCTGGGGTCAGCATTTAGTTTTTTGATCAACTTTTCGACCTCATCCTGCGGTGTATTAGCTTGGAGTTCAAAACCAAATGATTCTATCCCAACTTCAGCGCAAGCTTTTTGTTTGGAGTGCACATAAGTTTGGGATGCCGGATTGTCTCCGACAAGAACCGTTGCCAGACCTGGTCTACTCTTACCAGCGGCAATACGCTCCTTCACTGCTTCCGCTACTTCTGCACGAATTTTTTCCGCTGCTGCTTTACCATCGATTATTCGGGCTGTCATTGTTCCTCCTTTGTTGTAAACACATCATCATTATACAAGGTACATGATAATCAGAGGACCCGCACATGGTAAAATTAGAGCCGAACAAAAACCAACCCAGGGAGAGAATAATGAGTAAAATTTGTGTAATCGGGACAGGATACGTAGGATTGGTGACAGGCACTTGTTTCGCTGACCTGGGCAATAATGTTATTTGCCTGGATGTAGATTCGAACCGCGTAAATAACTTAAAAAACGGGATCATGCCGATATACGAACCCGGCCTGGAGCAATTAGTAAAACAAAATGTCCTGGGCGGACGTCTTACCTTCACAATGAGTTATGAAGATGCGCTCAAGGAAGCAGAATATGCTTTTATCGCGGTTGGCACACCTTCCGGAAATGATGGCGAAGCGGATCTCCAATACGTCCGGCAGGCTGCAGAAAAAATTGCTGATTTGGTGGAACATCCAATTCTTGTTATAAACAAATCGACGGTTCCTGTTGGCACAGGCGACTGGGTGGCCGAAGTGATCAACAAACGCCGGGCCGGACAACCGTTGGAATTTTCTGTGGTCTCCAATCCGGAGTTCCTCCGCGAAGGTTCAGCGATCAACGATTTCATGAATCCTGACCGCGTTGTGCTGGGATCAGAAGACCGCCTTGCCGCGAATAAAGTGGCTTCACTGTATCAACCACTGCGCTGCACGATCATGATCACTGACCTGCGAACCGCGGAAATGATCAAGTATGCCAGCAATGCCTTCCTTGCCACAAGAATCTCATTCATCAACGAGATTGGCAATATGTGCGAAGAACTTGGCGCAGATGTGAAGGAAGTGGCTCTCGGAATGGGCTATGACAAGCGCATCGGTCATTCTTTCCTGGATGCCGGTCTGGGATGGGGTGGGTCTTGCTTCCCCAAGGACGTGAAAGCATTGGAGCATATGGCTGTGCTCCATGGCACACAACCTCAAATGCTCCAGGCGGTAATGGAGATTAACCGCAACCAACGCCGTCGGGCAATTATGAAATTACGGAAAGTATTACACTCCTTAAATGATAAAACCATCGGTATATTGGGAATTTCTTTCAAACCTAATACTGATGATATCCGTGATGCTGCAGCCATTGAAATCATTCATCTACTGCAGAATGAAGGTGCCCATATCCAGGCGTATGATCCACAGGCCATGGAAAATGCAGCCAAAGTATTGAAAAATGTCAAACTGTGCGAAAATCCATATCAGGTGGCTGAGAAAGCCGACGCGCTGGTATTGGCAACTGAATGGAACGAGTTTAAACAACTCGATTTCGCAAAGGTGAAAGAGCTTATGCATCAGCCTGTGATTTTGGATGGTCGAAACTTATGGGACGCGCAGACGATGAAAGATGTTGGCTTTATATACATGGGAGTAGGTCGGGGAAACCTAAAGAATTGATCTTGGGAGTTTACAGTCTGAAAAATCATCGCGGGGCTCTGACGTGGTCTTGAATTCGCCTGTATTTGCCACTTTGGTTGCTGATCTAGATGATTTACAAAAAGTAAATATCCTGATTAATAGTTTGCGTCATTATGGTGGTGCGTTATTTAGCGCACATTTTTGTCTTCCACCCGAGCGATTTAAAAAGGATGTCCGTTCAGGATCCTGCAAAGGACACTAAACAATTTCGTTTGAAAGAAAAAAATACGAAATCCGAGTATTATTTTGCGTCCAAATTATGTGCCTGGTCCGAGGTCGAAGAAGCTTCAGCGCAACTAACCCATTCTCTAATATGGATTGATCCGGCTTGTTTAATCATTCATGAACCAGACCTGCTAAGTCTCGATGGTATCTATTCTGCTGCATTTCGACCTTTGCACCTTCGAAACATCGGACAATTATTCAATGAGAAGTTGGATGAGTTTTGGGGCACGATCTACGAACGATGTAAAACACGCTATTCGCCTTCCGCGATATATTCTTTTGTGGATCAACAAGCAATCCATCCTTATTTCAATAGCCATTGTTTTAGTATTGATCCTCGGCTCGGGATTTTATCAAGAACAAAAAGCAATGTTGAAACACTTGCAATGAATAAACATTTTATGGAATCGCATTGTAAAGACGAAATACACAAGATCTTTCTTTTTCAAGCAGTCCTGACTGCCACCCTTCTATCTCAAGTTTCGATGAACGCGATCAGAATCCTTCCTCCAGGTTATGGATATCCCTTTCATTTGCAGGAAAAAATTCCAATGAATAAACAAATCAATCAATTAAATGACTTAACAATTATGGTTTACGAAGAAGAAGATTA
>CAZAAJ010000035.1:0-27170 GCA_964483135.1 uncultured Anaerolinea sp.
CGGCAACCAGAACGCCCTCACCCATGGGTTCTATGCGCGCCGCCTGCCGAAATCCCAGCTCGAAGGGCTGGACGATACCTCCATCCGTTCCCTCGAAGACGAGATCGGGGTTATGCGCGTCTTCTCCCGCAAGGTCGCCGAGCTCGGCGCCGAGGTCGATGACCTCGACGAAGCCAAGTCCGTGCTCAACAGCCTCTCCAACGCCACCGGCTCCATCAACCGCATGGTGCGCACCCACTCCCGCCTGCCCGACCTCGAAATGGACCCCGGCACCATGCTCCGCCGCGCCCTGGAAGAGTTGGAGCTGGAATGGCCGGAGCTGCGCAAGTTTTACGACAACTTCCGCTCCCCCGAAGAAGCCAAAGCCAAGGAAATCGAAGCCGCCGAATGGATGACCGCCCACCCGGAGCTCCAGGAAGGGTTAACGGATGAGGAGAATTCAGAGAATCAAATATAATTAATCGAAACGCGACAAATCCAGGCTTCCACTCTCTTGACTGTGATAGCAGAAAGTGATATCATTTTGAACAACAAACAACTAAAAACCCTTGCAAAGATATTTGAAGAACCGGTTCGTCCGGATGTAGTCTGGAGTGATATTGAGAGCTTATTTCGTGCTCTCGGTGGCACAATCTCTGAGGGAAGGGGTTCTCGAGTGAGAGTGATCCTGAATGGCGTCTATGCGGATTTTCACAGGCCGCATCCGGAGCGGGTAACCGACAAAGGTGCATTAAAAAGCGTAAGACGGTCTTAACCAATGCCGGGATTAAGGGAGATGAAGCGAATGTTAAGATATAAGGGTTATGACGCAATTGCAGAAGTTGACGATGAAGCCGGGATCATCCACGGCGAAGTATTGCATTTGAATGACGTGATTACCTTCCAGGCAGATTGTATGGCTGATCTGGAAAAAGCCTTTCAGGATTCAGTAGATGATTATCTGGCATTTTGTGACGAGAATCACCGCAAGCCGGAAAAACCGTATTCGGGTAAAGTTCTATTACGGATGACTCCTGAGCTGCACCGCGAGGTGATCACGGCTGCGAAAAGGAAAAAAGAAAGCGTTAACAGCTTTATTGCTGAAGCATTATCGGCTTACACTACAAAACATTGAGATAACCGCCAAATGGTTGGCTGACCACCCTGAACTCCAGGAGGATTCCGATTAGTTTGTCACACTAGCACTCCCTTGCACTTGCAGCAAGGGCAAGTGTGCTGCTAGTGCAAGTGTTGCGATCGCGGTTTATGCACCCCCGAACGGTTTTTGTGAGTGGGGGGAACGCGAAAGGAGCGTGGCATTCCCGACCTTGGATTGTCATTGCGAGGAACGAAGTGACGAAGCAAACTCGTACTTTTCCTTTGGAATCCTGCGACAAGTCCTTCCATTCAGGATTCATCTGGTTAATCAGGTTTACCTTATCCTCTCTTGAGCCCCCTTTAATTTGTTTTTCTCGTTCAATTGCTGAGTTAATATCCTCAATTGTTTCGAAATATACAAGCTCTGTGACTTTATATCTGGAAGTAAACCCTTTTACATTTCGTGACTTGTGTTCAATGAGCCTTCGGTCAAGATCATTGGTTACTCCGGTATACAGAACAGTTTTGGTTTTATTCGTTAGGATATACACGAAGTAAGTCTTACTCATTGATGTATTCTAGCTTAAGTACGGGATTGCTTCGCTTCGCTCGCAATGACAGCCCGTGGACGAGATTGCTTCGTCGCAACCCCAATCGCTTCGCTCGCAATGACAATTGTTTTGTATTTTATTTCAGTGTGTTCCGTGGCAATGATGATAAGGGCGTGCGACTCCAGAAGAAAACTGGAGTGCAAAAACCGCGACCGCACGCCCCTACTTGTTTAACCACTTCTCGGCGGCTTTGGGGAGGTCGATGACGCTGCCGACCTTGGTGGTGCAGGTGGGCAGGCTGTCGATGAACTGGCGCCCGTAGCGCTTGGTGAGCACGCGCTTGTCGAGGATGACCACCACGCCGCGGTCAGACTGGGTGCGGATGAGGCGCCCGAACCCCTGGCGGAAACGCAGGATGGCTTCGGGCAGGCTGTACTCGCTGAAGGGATCATCGAAGGTCTCGGAGCGGGCGGCGATGATGGGGTCGGAAGGCACATCGAAGGGCAGCTTGACGATGACCAGCACGGAGAGCGCCTCGCCGGGGATATCCACGCCTTCCCAGAAGGCGCGCGTGCCCAGCAGCACGGCTTTGTCGGCTTCGCGGAAGGTCTCAAGCAGGGTGTTGGTGGAAGCGCCTTCGCCCTGTTCATACACCTCGATATCGCTTTCGGCCAGCGCCGGACCGATGACCTGCGAGGTGCGGCGCAGCTGGGCGTAGGAGGTGAAGAGCGCCAGCATGCGCCCGTTGGTGGCTTTGGCCAGGCGGATGAGGGCGGCTTCCACCTCACGCTGGTAGGCGTTGGTCTCGCCCGGTTCGGGGATGTCATTCACCAGGTAGAGCAGGGTGGAGGATTCAAAATCAAAGGGGGAGCCGAGCACCAGCTCATCGGCTTCATCAGCGTTCAGGCGGTTTCGCAGGTATTCGAACTCGTTGTTGGTGGTGAGGGTGGCGCTGGTGAGGATGATGGCGTTCTTCTCATGCCACAGGTATTGCTCCATCATCGGACCCACGTTGAGCGGCGCAGACTGGAAGACCAGGCGGTAGGTGTTGGGCTGAATCTCGACCCAGTAGACGTTGCGCGCGTCCGGCTCAAGCACCAGCTGGTTGAGGGTGGCTTCGGCTTCGGTAAGGCGGCGGTTGACGCTGGCGAGCGAGCTGAGGGTGTCCTCGATTTCTTCGGCGGGGTCATCCACGCTGTCGCTGACGGACTTGTGGAACTGGTCGATGAGCGCGAGCGCGGCGTGCAGCGAGCCGTTGGCGTTATCCCAGGCAATCTCCACCTCGCTCCAGGCAGGCTGAGTGCGGGTGGCAGGCAGGATGCGCGTCTGCTGTCCGTAATTGCTGACAGGCTGCCCCTCGCGCAGTTCCTCCAGGAAGAGGTCCATGCTGTGGACGAAATCGTTGAAGTCGTTCTCCACGCGGAAGAGCAGGTCGGTAAGCTTGTGCGCGCCCTGGTTGAGGGCGGCGAAATCGGCAGGCAGCAGGGCGTGAGAGAGCAGGTTGAGCAGGCGGCCGACGAGCCCGCTGTTCACCCCGCCCACCTCGCGCAGCATACGCTGGAAATCCATCTGGGTCAGGCGGAAGGAGAGGGCGTTGGTGGTGGCGGATTCAAGGTGATGGGCTTCATCAACGATGAGGTACTGGTATTCGGGCAGCACGCGGCTGCCGGTGATGACATCCGCGAGCAGGAGGGCGTGGTTGACGACCAGGATGTGCGCGGATTGCGCTGCCATGCGTACCTTGTAGAACGGACAGGCGCCGCCGGTGCGCGCCATGCACACCTCGGCTTTGCAGCCCTCGTCCTCGGCGGAGAGGCGCGACCACACTTCACGTTCGGCGGGACCGTTGAGGTTGATCTCGCTGCGGTCGCCGTTGCCGCCCTGGTTGAGCCAAACGAGAACTTTGGCTAACACGCGAAGTTCATCGGCGTTGGCGGGGGTGGCTTTGCGCAGGGCTTCGAGCCGGCGCGGGCAGAGGTAATTGCCGCGCCCTTTGACGACCACTGCGCGCACCTCGGATTTGAGGGCTTCGGCAAGGTCGGGGATATCCTTCTTGATGAGCTGATCCTGCAGGGTGATGGTGTTGGTGGAAATGACCACGCGCATGGAGTTCTTGAGCGCCCATTCCACCGCGGGGATGAGGTAGGCAAAGGATTTGCCGGTGCCGGTGCCGGCTTCCACCATCAGGTGCTGGCTTTCGGAGAGGGCATGGGTGACCGCGCGCAGCATTTCAATTTGCTGGGGGCGGCTCTCGAAGCTTTCGAAGTAACGCGCAAAGGGTCCGCCGTGCTCAATGTTGGCGGCGATCTCATCCGCGTCGAGCGGGGAGGGGGTCTCCACCGGGATGAGAGGAGGAAGGGATACGCCCGCGCCGAAGAGGTCGCCGTAATCATCCTGGCGGGCTTTCTTCGCCTCGATGGGCATGCGCCCTTTTTCGCGCAAGGCTTGCTGGAACATGATGGAACCGTCCCACTCGATGCCTTCAGAATAGCGTACGGTCTCGGCGAGGATCTCGATGGGGAGCTCGAGCAGTTTATCGTAGAGGGCGTGCAGCACCGCGTGCGTCAGACGGGCATCATCCAGGGCGCGGTGGCTGTTGGGGATGATGCTGCCCAGCGTGATGCCCAGCGTGCCAAGATTGTAACGGCTGTTGCAGGGCAGCGCGATGGCTGCCAGTTCGTAGGTATCAATGACGTCATTGTTGCGGAGGATCTTGTGGCGCTGCAGAAAGCCCAGGTCAAAGCGCACGTTCTGCCCGACCACCGGGTCGTCGCCGACGAAATCGGCCAACTCCGGCAGCACATCCTCAAGCCGGGGGGCATTGCGCACCATCTCATTGGTGATGCCGGTGAGCTGGGTGATGAATGCCGGCACCGGTTTACCGGGGTTCACCAGTGTGGACCATTCATCCTCCACGCGGTGCCCGTTGAAGCGCACGGCGGCAATTTCAAGGATGGCGTCACGGGCGGGATCCAGTCCGGTGGTTTCGATATCAATTGCGACCATTGGGGGCATGGCGCGATTATAACATGCCGACCTGAATGACGGCTCGAAAGCGCGATTTTTGCGGAGATGATAAGATTAAGCATCCCTGTATTGGAGATGAACAATGACCACACTGCAAAATGAGATCTTCACCTTAGCTATTAATGAGACAGAGGGCTGGTTCTCGATCGAGCCAAAGGATCAGAAGTTCCCGCGCGTGACCCATGCCTTCCTCGGCGTCAGGTACTTTATTGATAACAAGCTAGTCAATCCCAAATTGACCGCCTGGCAGGAGAATCCAAACAGCCGGCAGATCCGGGAGTTTGGGGTGCACGGAAAAGCCGAGTGCGTCGAATTTCAGGTGAAAACCGGCGATGGACTGCTGGTGACGTTCCAATTCGGCATCGTCCTTGAGACCCCGCTGGTGGTATGGAAGATCGAAGTCTGCAACGAAAGCGCACAGCCCATCCGCCTGGAAAGGATTGACCTGCTGAAGGTCAAGGAGCGTGCCGGCGGCAGTGTTACCTATCCGGAAGCAACGAGCCTGTCAGAACTTGGTTTCTATTCCAATGGATGGCAATCGTGGTCGCCGAGCGGCTGGCATGCAGGGGATGGCAGGATGCCCCGCAGCAAACTGGGCGGGCTGCAAAACCCGATGATTTGCAACCCCGGTACGCCGCGCATGAAGAAGAAGGGGCAGTTCAGCAGCGACATGTTCGCTGTGGTGGGAGACAGGAAAGCCCGCACCGGGGCAGTTCTAGGTTTCTTGAGCCAGAAGGAGCAGTTTGGGACCATCGCGACCGATTTTAACCACCCGGGCTGGCTGGCTATGTGGGCGAATTGCGACAACGCGCACCTTGACCCGGGGAAGACGATGAGCAGTGATTGGGCAACCTTCAACCCGGTGCTGCTCGATCACCGCGAGCCGATGGAGAAATATCTGGAAGCAGTTGCCGATGAAAATGATGTCAAGGTTCCAGACGATTCACCGGTGGGGTGGTGCTCGTGGTATCACTTTTACACGCACTTATCCGAGAAGGATGTGCGGGCGAACCTGCAAACGATTTTGGAGCAGCAGGAGACCCTGCCAATTCAATTAGTGCAGATCGACGACGGCTTTGAGTCGCAGATTGGCGATTGGTTCACCTTTAAACCGGAATTCCCGCACGGGGTCAAGCCGCTGGCGGAGGAGATCAGCCGCGAAGGGCTCATCCCGGGATTGTGGCTGGCGCCATTCATCGTACATCCGAGGTCCAAGTTGGCAAAGGAACACCCTGACTGGCTGCTGCGCAAGGCGAATGGAAAACCCGCCAATGCCGGCTTTGTATGGAACGCGCTTGACTACGCTCTTGACCTGACAGTGCCGGATGCGCTGGCGTATGCCTGCAGAGTGGTGCGCACCGCTGCAAAGGATTGGGGTTACCCCTATCTGAAACTGGATTTCCTGTACGCGGCTGCTCTTCTAGGTTGTTACAAGGACCCGACCGTCACGCGTGCCCAAGTACTCCGCAAAGGGATGGAGTCCATCCGGGATGCGGTGGGGAAAGACGTCACCATCCTTGGGTGCGGCGCTCCACTGGGATCCATGCTGGGGCTGATCGATGCCAACCGCATCGGTGCGGATGTGAGCGGCGATTGGCGGCCGAATTTCAATGGGATCGGTTTTCCCTTCAAGGATGAGCCGGCGATGCCCAGCGCCCGTAATTCGATCCGAAACATCCTCACGCGGGCATCGCTCCATCAGCACTGGTGGATCAACGATCCGGACTGCCTGCTCCTCCGACCGTATACGCACCTGACGCTGGATGAAGTGCGCAGCCTGGCTTCGGTGATCGCCCTCACCGGTGGGTCGCTGCTGGTGTCGGATGATCTTCCAAAACTCCCAGCAGAGCGGCTGCACATTGCCGAAGTGCTGCTGCCAGTGATCGGGCAGCGGGCACGCGTGATCGACTGGTTTGACGCAGAAATGCCGGAGCTGCTGCGCCTGGACCAGGTCAACGCCGTGGGAGAACGTCACCTGCTGGCAAAGTTCAACTGGTCAGATAAGCCGGTGGAGTTTGATCTTGTTCCGACTGTGTTTCAACTCAACCCGGGGAAATATTGGGCGCGCGAGTTTTGGGGTGGAAAGGCCGCTGAACTGAGCGATGATTCACCGATGAACTTGTCCATTCCGGCGCATGGGTGTGCGGTGATCACCCTGCAGGCAGTACAGGAAGAGGCATCCGCTTTTATCGGCAGCAACCTGCACATTAGCCAGGGAATGGAAATTGTTGAATGGCATGCTGATGAAAAAGCAATAACTGCCACCGTGCGCCTTCCGCGGAAAACATCCGGGAGTATTTTCCTCAAGCTGCCAAGGACGCCGAGAACAATTAGAGTAAATGGTGAGATGGTAGAGGGAGAAGAACTGAGCGATCAAACCTGGCAGATCCCGGTGAAAGTGGATGGGTTTGCACACATCGAGATAGAAATATAAAAAAAGTAGGGGCAGTTCATGAACTGCCCCTACTGAATGAATCTTATTTGGTGGGCAGCGGCGGCTGCTGATTCCTCATTGCTTCCAGTTTCGCTGCCTGGACGCGGCGGTTGCGGCGTACGAGCCAGCGTACGAAGAAGAAGATGGGCAATCCGATGATGGCGACAACTGGGATGATGAGGATGCCAAGCCAGATGAGGAAGTTGACGAATCCCTTGCTGAAATTGATGAGTGCCTGAATGGCATCACGGGCGACACCAGCGGGCTGCCATCCGGCGATGGTGACGGGGGCGATGGTGGCTTTGGCGACGATCTGCACGGTGATGGCGGATTTGCTGGACGCCTGTTCGTAATACTGCATCTGACCCTTGATGACTTCGATCTGTTCAGTCACCTGGACCTTCTGTTGATAGATGGCAAGCGCGTCTTCGGTTTTGACAGCCGTGTCATAGAGTTCGGAAAGCTTGGCGTCGGCTTCTTCCAGGTTGCGCAGGCGGGACTTGAGATCAGTGTAATCCTGCGTAACATCCTGCCCGGCGATATTCTCTGAAAGGGTGTACTTGGCAGCATCTCCGGTCATGGCTTTGATCTGGTCGAGGGCGGTGTTCAAGTTTTCGGCAGGGACGCGAACGGTCACGGTAGCTGCCGGGACTTCTATGCCGTCAGAGGTGTAAGTTTTATATATGTATGAACTGACGGTGAAGCCTCCCATATCGGAAGCCATTTTTTGAATATCACTCATTACCTTCCCCGGATCATCCACAGCGATCTCGAGGTTGGCGTTCATGATGATCATTTGCTGAATCGGTGCTGTGCCGGCGTTCTCCCCGCCCAACGATCCATTGGTGGTCGGGGCTGGTGCCATCCCTGCTGAATCTGAAGCAAGGGGGGCTTCAACTGAAGTCCGGTTAAAACTATCCATCAGTTTTTCTTCGTTCGGGGTTTGGGTTGATGCTGATTTTGCGCAGGCGCTTAATACCAGGACTGCAATTACCAGGCTTATCCACAATACATTTTTTTTCATGGTCTCCTCCAGGTTATTACTGAATCAGGTCTACCCCATAGACGTGCAAGGGACGAGGATTGTTCCCGGTTTACCAGCCCTCAGAAAGGCGCAGTGCATGCTTTTCAGGCATGCCGACTTCAAGGATGCGCTTTTGCACGGATGCGATATCGTATTCAACACGGTGGATCTCCCAGGTGTTTTCGTCAAGGTCGAGAATTCCGTATGATGCACGCGGGTCATGGTCACGCGGCTGCCCAACCGACCCAGGATTGAGGATCATTTGGTCATGGATGTGTATCTTTTCCTTGTCCTTAACCAACTTCTTGGTCATTTTATCCGACTTCTTGTCGTGGATAAAACAAAGCGGGAGGTGAGTATGACCAACGAAAGCGACGTCTTTCTCGATGAATGCCAGCGCCATCCTTGCGGTCAGAGAATCCATGATGTATTCCCAAATCGGGTTGCGCGGGCTGCCATGCGCCAGGATCGCGGTCTCGGTTTCGATCGTCTCCGGTAAAGTTTTCAGGTATTCGTTGTTACGCGGGCTGATAATGGCTCGAGTCACCAGGACTGCCATCTCTGCATCCTCGTTAAATTTCTCGATATTGCGGAGACCGGAAACCGCTGCGTCATGATTTCCCATAATGCAGAGGACATTGGGAAGAGTCCGAACACGCTCGATGCAAGCATCTGGTTCCGGGCCGTATCCAACCAGGTCGCCCAGGCACCAGACGCCATCCAGGAAGGGTCCCGCGTCTGCCAATACGGCATTGAGGGCGGTAATATTCGCATGAATATCTGAAATGAGAAGAACCTTCATAGTCCCCTTAATCCCTCGACAGGAGTACTGCTATTTTTTAATGTCTTCAACCGAAATAAGCACTCCCTCTTCGCTGGAGTTAATTCTATTTTACTCTTAACTGTAACTTTTAACCGGTTATTTTCTCGATGATGGCAGCGGCGTGGTCATAGCGGCTGAAAGCAGGCATCAGGTAGATTCCCTGTACCAATGGTTTGATTTCTTCGACCAGTTTCACGATGAGCTCGATCCCGGTTTGGGCGGATTGGTCACCGCTCATCCGCATCCGTTCGTGAACTTCCGGTGAGATCTCGATGCCCGGGACTTCCTGCTGAAGGAAAGCCGCATGTCGAGCGCTGGCCAAAGGAAGCAGCCCGACGATGAGCGGAATTGGAAGTTTCCCATATTCTTTTTCGAACGTATCGAAAAATCTTGTAACAAGCGCCGGATTATAAATGGGCTGGGTGAGGATAAAATCCGCGCCTGCGCGTAATTTACGGCGAAGATTCTTAATCTCATCCTCAAGATTTGCAGGATTCAGATTCAAGGCGCAGCCGGTGAAAAAAGTGGTGGGCTGACCGATATCGGCGCCGGAATGATCCAGCCCTTCATTGAAACCCTGTTTGATCAGCTTGATCAACCCGGAGGGAACAAGATCGTAATTATCCATGGCTTCGGGATAATCTCCAATCGAGGTCGGGTCGCCCATGACAACGAAAACATTACGGACTTCGAGAGCATGTGCAGCCAGCAAGTCGCCCTGTACGCGTAAAAGGTTACGGCCGCGGGTGGGGAAGTGCAGCACGGTTTCGATACCAACCTTACGCTGGATCAAACTACACACAGCCCAGGGACTCATCCGCATACGCGCCATCGGGCTGTCAGCCACGTCGATCACATCAGCGCCGGCTTCCTTGAGTAGACTGGCACCAGCGAGAAGCTTGTGGGTTGAAAGCCCACGCGGAGGATCCATCTCGACAGCAATGACGAATTTCCCGTCCGCAAGTTTTTGTGCCAGTTCGGTTGGGGGGAGTAAAGTCTCCCAGTCTATTTTTTGAGCTACCTGTGCAGGCGCAACTGGTTGTTCGATCTTCCGAGGGGGTAACGCGATCATGGTTTTTGCCATGGCAGCAATATGCTCTGGTGTCGTACCGCAGCATCCGCCGATAACGTTCGCGCCAGCCTGCCAAAATGAAGAGGCGTATTCGCCGAAATAGTCAGGACCGGCGGGATACATGATGCGCCCTTCCACCTGTTCCGGCCAGCCTGCGTTGGGCATAATTGAATAGAGAGCGTCAGGCAGTGCCTGTTTCATGTGGGTCAGGATATTCAAAAGCTGGTTGGGACCACCTGAGCAATTGATGCCGATCACATCGGCACCAGCGTTGTGAATTTCACACGCCACTTTCTTGGGAGAATCGCCCAGCAGGGTGCGGTTGTCGCGGGTGAAGGTCATGGAAGCAAGCACTGGCAGTTGGGGTGCCACTTCACGCGATGCTTTGATGGCTTCGATGACTTCATACAGGTCGGTCATGGTTTCGATAAGAATCAGGTCAACACCTGCTTTTGCGAGGGCAGCAATTTGTTCTGCAAAAACCTTGCGGGCATCTTCCAGCTGCACACGCCCAAACGGAGCAAGGCGCACTCCCAGCGGGCCAACATCGCCGGCAAGGAAAATATTCTTTGAAGAGAAATTAATCGCCTTTTTTGCCAGTTCCACCCCGGCTCTGTTAATCGCTTCCAGTTGATCTTGCAGACCATGTTGGGTTAGTTTGAAGCGATTTGCGCCAAAAGTATTGGTCTGGATCATCTGCGAGCCGGATTTGATGTAATCGAGGTGTACTTCAGCCACGATCTCAGGCTGACTGAGATTTAGCTCGTCGAAACAGGCATTGATGGTTACCCCGCGTTTATGCAGCATGGTACCCATCGCCCCATCCGAAAGAAGGGGTTTGCCGGACTTCAAATACTCCAAGAAGGGAGAGGATTGCGAATTCATTTAACATCCTTCATCAACTGGTCGATACGTGATTCGCCTATATTGAAGTATTTTGCCTGCGGGTGGTGCACGATGATCGCCGCAGTGGATTGCTCCGGCACCATTTGGAAAGCAGAAGTGAGACTCATCCCCAATTCGGATTCTGCCGGCAAGAGATCGAATACCTTGAGGTGGTCCCCGGTGTCAGGGATGGCCGGGTACCCCCACGAATACCGTTTTCCCTGGTTGACCGGAATCCCGAGTTCGCGGCAGACATGCTGGTGGAGGTAATCAGCTGTTGCTTCAGCAGTTTGAACCGCCAGACCGTGGGTAAAATAAGCCTCGGTATAATCGCCTGAAGCCTGCAGGCGGTCAAAGCGTTCAGTAGCTGCCTGTCCGACGGTAACCACCTGGAATGCGACGACGTCCATCAGACCAGAATCGACACTGGAGAAGTAGTCAGCAAGGCAAAGGTTCTCGCCGGCCAGTTGCCGGGCAAAGGTGAAACGCGCAATCTGTTTGTGAGGTTTGGTATTTCCTGATTCCGGAGCATAAACGATGAGGTCATCTCCTGCGGATTGCGCCGGCCAGATGCCATAAACTGCCTGAGGAACCAACCAATGTTCTTTGAGCGCCTGCCCGGTCATTCGTTTCAGACGGTCTTCAAATTCAGATTTCAGTTGCTCCCATTCTGCACCATGGGTGTTCCTGCCGCCCCAGGAAAGGCGGAAAAGTTCGTTTTTTGCCAGGTGCTTGAAAATTACTTCCAGGGGCATTTCTCTAACAACCCGGACACCCCAGTTTGTAACGTGCGGTATTGCAGCGGAGGTAACAGATGAGCGTGGTTTCTCTGCTGGTTTCAGAATGGGGGTTTCAAGGCGGTCCAATTCCATCTTTGATTCTGCTGTGATGCGCTCAAAAGCATTCTTACGTGACTGTGGATTGATGAGCGCTTCCATGGTGGACAAGCCTTCAAATGCATCCTTGCAGTAAAAAACACCTCCGGCATAGTTTTCACCGGTTTCAGTTTTCAGGATACGCCTGCCAAAGCGTTCATTGATGGCTGCACCACCAATGAGTACAGGAAATTTCAGTCCGCGCCGGTGCAGTTCATTGACGATTAGCGGCATCTGCTTGCTGGTGCTCACCAGCAGGGCACTTAAACCAATCGCATCGGCATTCACCTCAATGGCTTTTTCAATGATCGATTCCGCAGGAACCTGCTTTCCAAGATCAATCACGGTAAATCCGTTATTGGTAAGAATGGTTTTTACCAAATTCTTCCCGATATCATGCACATCGCCGTAAACCGTTGCCAATACGAGCGTCCCTTTGGAGACACCTTCCTTGCGATCAAGAAATTGCTCAAGGTAGGAAACAGTTTTTTTCATTACTTCTGCCGATTGGAGGACAAAGGGCAGGATAAGATCCCCGCTGCCAAATTTATCGCCTACCTCCTTCATGGCAGGAAGCAGGACTGTATTCAAGATTTCAACCGCACGCTGGTCCTGGTTTTGGTCAGGTTTTCTTTCAGCAAGCAGCAGGTCGACATCTTTTTCCACTTCATCTTTAGAGCGGTGAACGATCTTCCAGTGCAGCCGTTCGGCGGATGAAAGGGTGGTAAGCATCTGCGCCTGGCTGTCTTTTTTAGCGTCCGCTGGTGCGGCAGACTGGAAATGCTCGATCACTTTCTGCAGGGCATCTGGATGGCGGTTAAAAAGCAGCTCTTCCACAAGGGAGCGTTCGGATTCAGCGATCTCGCCGTAAGGGGTGATCGCAGCCGGGTTGACAATCGCCATATCCAAACCGGAAAGAACTGCGTGGTGTAACATGACGCTGTTGATCACCGACCGTGCTGCCGGAGTGAGCCCGAAAGACACATTACTCACGCCAAGAGAAGTGAGGACACCCGGCAGGTTTTCTTTGATTAGTTTGATGCCTTTAAACGTCTCAATTGCAGAGTTGGCGAATTCTTCACTGCCGGTGGCGAGAGTAAAAGTGAGCGCATCGTACACAAGATCCTGCGGCTGAAGCCCGTGTTCCTCAATAGCAATAGTATAGAGTCTTTGGGCAATTTCCAATTTTCGTTCAGCAGTCTTTGCCATTCCCTGTTCATCAATGGTGAGCAAAATGACCGCGGTGTTATACTTTTTTGCCAGGTCAAGGATCTTGTCGGCTTTGACCCGACCCCCTTCAAGGTGAGTGGAATTAATCAAGCAGCGTCCCGGGGCATTCTGCAGCGCGGTTTCAAGGACATCAATTTCAGTGGAGTCAATCACTAATGGGAGGCGGATCACCGGCGAAATGGTCTTAATGACTTTTTTCATTGTAGCTGCTTCATCACTGCGTTCAGTGAGTGCCACACACAGGTCTAAGGCATGTCCGCCACCTTCCACCTGCTGCTGGGCGAGCGAGAGGATGGAATCAAAGTCATTATCGAGGACCATCTTCTTAAAGGCGCGGCTACCCTGCGTGTTCAACCTTTCCGCGATAAAGAATGGACGCGGTTCCTGCTGCATGGGCTGTGCCTGGATGGATGAAGCAAGCCGGGGTTCAGGTTCAACATGCTTATCGGATGGAATTAATGTTTTTACCTTTTCGACCAGCGCTTTTAAATGTTCAGGTGTGGTACCGCAGCAGCCGCCTACCACGCGAACATTGTGTTTTTGGGCGAATTCGAAAAGCGATTCTGCGAAAGGTTCCGGTGTCAGCGGATAAACTGCCTGACCATCCACATTGAGCGGCAACCCGGCATTGGGGATGCAGGAGACTGGCAGAGTGGCGTTTTCACCGAGGTACTGGATCGGCTCGCGCATGTAATCCGGTCCGGTGGAACAGTTGAGACCGATCACGTCAATAGGCAGCCCTTCCAGGATAGCCAGAACTGCGGAAATATCCGTTCCCAGCAGCATGCGGCCTGAGGTATCCAGCGTAACCTGTACTTGAAGAGGAACTCTCTTTCCAGTCTGCAAAAAAGCATCCTGGATACCGAGAATGGCTGCTTTAACTTCAAGGATATCCTGTGAAGTTTCAATGAGCAACAGGTCCACGCCCCCCTCGATCAATCCAATCGCCTGTTCGCAAAACACTGATTTCAACTCATCAAACGTAACATTCGAGAGTTCAGGATCATTCATCGATGGTAGTTTACCGGTTGGACCGATGGAACCAGCGACAAAACGGGGTTGCCCGTTTTGAGAAAAATCCTCAGCGCACTTTCGCGCCAGGGCGGCTGCAGCCCGGTTGATTTCGATTACCCTATCAGCCAGACCATATTCAGCGAGCGTGATGCGGTTGGAACGGAATGAACAGGTTTCGATCACATCCACGCCGGCTTCAAGGAATGAGCGGTGAATAATCTCCACTGCTAGCGGATAAGTGATCACCAGGTAATCGTTGCAACCATTGGTTCTTTCGCCGCCAAAATTCTCAGGTGTCAGGTTTTGCTTTTGCAGGTTGGTCCCCATGGCGCCATCGAACACCATGATCTTCTTTTGCATGGCATCCAGGTATCTTCGATTGGTGAAAGTTCTTTCCATGATTGGCTCCAGTTCTGCACGACATAATAAAAAACCTCTCTAATAATGAGAGGTCTTAAAGATATATCACTCTCATTTTTCAGGGACGGGTCCTTGATCCTCGAACCCTGACCTGACGGAATTGGCACCTGTCACCGGTTGCCGAGGTTTCACAGGGCCGGTCCCTCCACCTCTCTTAATGAGCGGGATTGTTGAATCAACCCCGAGTTTCAACATTTTATCACAAAAATTGTCCGATTTACTTCTCGATAATTGAGTGATTTGACTTTGATATAATCAAGAGTACTGCAACGAACCCCGGAGGATATTTTGAGGAAATTCTCGCTACTTTTACTTGTAATGATATTTATTTTGTCTTCAATATTGCTGACTGGTTGTAAAAGTGCAGAGGAACGAGCTGTGCTATCGACTGTCCGAACTTATGTTAAATTATGGAATGCCAAGGACGCAGGCGGTGTCTTTGAGATAACCCATCAAAAAACGAGAACAATGGGATACAAGAATCAGCTCGACTTACAGTTCGCTGTCTATAATGTCAAATTTGACCTGGAAGAGTATTCCTTCGATAAAATTGAGGATGGGTATGCCTACGTGCCCTTTGTGGCAACCATGATTAAAACCGATGATTCTGATTTTCAAAATGTACGCATCACCGGTACTTTTGTGCTGGAAATGGAAAATGACGAGTGGAAAATCCTGCAACTGATGGCAACAAATGTTGAGAATCTCAACTAACCAGGGAGGGAATGTGCAACCAACCAAAGAGGAAATTCGAGCTCAAATGCCGCCCTACGGGGCTGCGCTTACAACGGCCATTATCCTTTCTGTGGTCGGCTGGGTGGGACTGATACTGCTGTTCCTCCTGACTGTTCCCACACTGGGTCCGCGCTGGCTGCTCTTCTTTCTAGTCACGCTCGCCTTTAGCGGCATGGCATTGCCAGCCATTCACTATCTTCACCGCCGGTTCCCGGGCAACCAGGTGACAAGCTCAGTGGTGATGGTCAGAGAAGCGTTGCTGGTGGGAGCATATGCCGATGTCTTATTGTGGCTTCAATTCAGCAAAGTGCTTAATTTTGCACTGGCAATCCTAATCGCAGCGTGTATGATCGCTATTGAGTTCTTTATTCGTATGCGCGAAAAGAATCGTTGGACCCCGCCCTCTGCCGAGAATGAATGAATTCAGGAACATCCCCTCTGTAGACAGCCTTCTTGGACTGAATGAATTTGCCCTTTTGCGGCAGGTTTATGGAGACCCGCTTGTGGTTGAAAGCCTGCGGGCAACGCTGGCTGATTACCGCAAGACCATTGCAAATGATCAAACGGTTTTCCCGCTGCTGAATATTACACAACAAGTGCAAAATCGAATAATGCAAAAAACCAGATTGACGCTCCTTCCAGTTATCAATGCCACCGGGGTAATTCTGCATACCAACCTGGGAAGGGCGGTGCTTCCTATATCAGCCCAACTTCGTTTGCATCAAATAAGCCGTGCGTATTCGACATTGGAATATAACCTGGAGACCGGGGGAAGGGGGTCCCGTTCGATCCATGCGCGGGATATGTTGATGAGCTTGACCGGAGCAGAAGATGCGCTGGTGGTGAACAACAATGCTGCCGCAGTACTTCTGGTGCTAACAGCTCTGGCGAAGAAAAAGAAGGTTGGCATTTCAAGGGGACAACTGGTTGAGATTGGTGGGGGATTCCGCATTCCGGAAGTGATGCAGGTATCCGGTGCAAAGTTGATTGAGGTTGGAACAACCAACCGCGTTCGGCTCGAAGATTACGAGGCTGCGCTAAAAGAAGGGGCGACCGTGGTGATGCATGTGCATCCGTCAAATTTCAAGGTTATCGGGTTTGCCGAAGAACCCGGGTTGGATGAATTAGTCACTCTGGCACACACTCACGAGGCGTTGCTAATAGATGATCTTGGTTCTGGAGCGCTGATTGATACCAGCCAGTTTGGTCTTTCCAAAGAGCCAATGGTACAGGACTCTATAAAAGCGGGATCGGACCTGGTTTGCTTTTCGGGAGATAAATTGCTGGGAGGACCGCAGGCCGGGATTATCGTTGGGAAAAATGAATTGATTAGCCGGATCAAGAAACATCCGTTGGCGAGAGCTGTGCGCGTAGATAAATTATGCCTGGCAGCGCTTGAAGCCACATTGATCCATTACTTGAAGGGTGATGCACTTGCAGAAATTCCAACCTGGGTGATGATCGCAGTACCTTTGGATGTGATTCGAAAGCGGGCAGAAGGCTGGCAGCGCCATTTGGGTGTTGGTGAGGTAATCGCGGAATACTCGACAATAGGCGGAGGCAGCCTGCCTGGAGAGACGCTACCTACATATGTGCTTTCAATCCAGGTGAAACGGGCAGACAAGTTACTCGCTGGACTACGCCAAAACTCACCGCCCATCATTGCGCGAATTAACGAAGATCGGATTTTGTTCGATCCGCGGACTGTTTTGGATTCGGAAGAAGAAGTATTCCTGGAAGGATTAATGAGAGTAATCAAAGGAGTGATTCATGAAAGCTGATCTCGATAAGTTAATGAAAGAACATAATTTAGACGCACTGATGGTGACGGGCAACGCCCAACACAATCCAACGATGGTTTATTTCACAGGGGGAGGGCACATCAGTGATGCGCTATTGGTCAAAAAGTACAAACAGGAGCCTGTGCTCTTTTTTTCCCCGATGGAACGGGATGAGGCGGCGAAGACAGGATTGAAAACGATCAGCTATTCCAAGTACCTGCTCACGGACTTTATAACGGAAGCCAAGGGAAACCAGGCAGAAGCCATGGTGCTGCGGATAAAAAAAATGCTCACGGATCTGGGCATCACTTCCGGGCGCATTGGGTTCTATGGAGAACGTGAAGTGGGTTCGTTTTACTCGATCCTTTCCCGGTTGCAGCAGTTGATGCCCAAGTTAATCTTTGAGGGATATATCAAGGATGAGATCCTTCTCAATGCGAGGATGACCAAAGAACCAGATGAGATCGAACGCATCCGCCAAATGGGCAAGGTTACTGTTGACGTGGTGGGAAAGACCGCTGATTTTTTGACCAGCCAAATGAGCAAGAAGGGAATGCTGGTTCATAAAGATGGTTCTCCTGTGACAATTGGAGAGGTGAAGAGGAAGATCAACCTGTGGCTGGCAGAGCATGGGGCCGAGAACCCGGAGGGAACCATCTTTGCCATTGGCCGGGATGCAGGGGTGCCGCATTCAACAGGGACAGCCTCTGATGCTTTGCGCCTAGGGCAAACAATTGTTTTTGACATTTACCCCTGTGAAGCAGGCGGCGGGTATTTCTATGATTTTACGCGCACCTGGTGTCTTGGGTATGCGCCAGATCCGGTGCAAAAGATTTTTGATGATGTGAAACAGGTCTATGACACCATCTTTCCGGAACTGAAAATGAATGCTCCCTTTATGAATTACCAGAAACGTACCTGCGAGCTGTTTGAACAAATGGGACATCCTACGATCCTGAAGGATTTGTCAATTGAAAAAGGTTATTGCCATAGCCTGGGGCATGGAATTGGTTTGCAGGTGCATGAAAAACCCTGGTCAACTATGATCAACCCGTCGCCAACCGATATCCTCGCGCCTAATTCCGTTTTCACGCTGGAACCCGGCTTGTATTATCCTGAGGAAGGCATAGGGGTGCGTATTGAAGATTCCCTGGTGGCGAATGCCGACGGTACCTTTGAGATTCTCGCGGATTATCCGAAAGACCTGGTCCTACCAGTAAAATGACATTGAATTACTGATATCATCAAGATTGGAAATGGAGCGCTGTTGAGCAACACGACACGAATCCTTGGAATCGAATCTTCCTGCGATGAAACCGCGGCAGCAGTGGTGGAGAACGGGCGTGCCCAGCTTTCCAGCGTAGTTGCCACCCAGATCGAATTGCACAAGAAATACGGTGGTGTCTTCCCTGAAGTCGCATCCCGCCAGCACATTCGCACAATATACGCAGTTGTGGATGAAGCAATGCAGCAGGCGCACTTATCCTTTGCTGATCTGGATGGCGTAGCAGTTACCCGCGGACCGGGGCTGGCAGGGTCATTGGTGGTGGGTATGAACGCAGCCAAGGGAATAGCTCTTGGGCGAAACCTGCCACTGATCGGGGTGAATCACCTGGAGGGGCACATCTATTCCTCCTGGGTCTACCCCCAGGATACAGCTCATCCGCCGCTTGAACCCCAATTTCCATTGATGGTGCTCCTCGTCTCCGGCGGGCATACCGAACTCAACCTGGTGACAGACCACTTGCAATATCAACGTTTGGGGGCGACCCTGGATGATGCTGCCGGTGAAGCATTTGACAAAGTTGCGCGGTTGATCGGGCTGCCATATCCCGGCGGCCCTTCGGTGCAAAAGGCAGCCATGCTTGGAGACCCCAAGGTTTTCAACTTCCCACGGGCACGGCTGGATGGGACGTGGAATTTCTCTTTCAGCGGACTTAAGACATCGGTGCTACGAGTGGTACGCGGCTTGCAGGAAGAGAACCGCGTTTTGCCGGTCAATGACCTGGCAGCGAGTTTTCAGATGGCGGCTGTGGATGCGCTTTTTACGAAAACAATCAAGGCAGCAAGAGAGTTCAATGTGAAGGAAATTGTCATCGCAGGGGGTGTTTCAGCCAACCGGTCTTTACGGGAAGCGTTCTTCAGCCAGGAGGAATTTAAAGTGCACATTCCTCCATTGGCATTATGCACAGATAACGCAGCGATGATCGCTGCGGCGGGATATTATCGATATATCAGCGGGCAGCGGGATGATTTCACCCTGGATGTGATGCCCACCTGGCCATTAAGTTAATTTTTATAAGGAGAGTAGAAAAGATGGATGGAAAAGTTATCTGGAAATCAGGAATGGCGTTCGATGCTGTCACAAATTCCGGTTTTAGCGTTGCTTTCGATACATCTGTCGATCATGGCGGGAGTGGAACAGGATCCTCACCGATGGAACTGGTGCTTGTCTCGCTCGGCGGCTGCACCGCTATGGATGTAATCTCCATTTTGGAGAAGAAACGTCAGGAGGTTACCAATTTTGAGGTGATCCTGCATGGTGACAGGGCAACCGAACATCCGAAAGTTTTCACGGATATCACCGTGGAATTTGTAGTCACGGGGAATCACCTTGATCCTATCGCTGTCAACCGTGCAGTCCAATTGAGCCAGGAAAAATATTGTTCGGTCAATGCGATGCTAAACAAAACAGCCAAAATCCATACCAAGGTGACCATAAAAGAAAGCTGATCCTAAAAAGGAACTGCAACACAGTTCCTTTTTTGTCCCGAATCAATTCCCAGACAAACCGCGGTAAACGGCGTCAATTGCCTGGAGGGCGGTGAGGTTGCGCTGCGTCCAACCAAATTTCAAATTGGCTGGGTTATCAAAGAAAGAGCGAACTTCCGGTGCTTCATCCTTTCCGGTGAGGTGGAAACCATCTGGACTAATGCCATTATTTTCAAAAGATGCGGTAGCCACCCAGAAATTCCACAAGGGGATGTGGTAATCCTCGGCAATCTTTGCCACGATGGCGTTGATCTGGCGTTCCTGGGTGGGGGTTTCTGCGCGGGTTGCGACAATGGGAACGATATCCTGCGAAAGCACGTACTCCACGATATTCCGCATATAAAAATCATAATTGGACACACTTCCAGCCCAGGATTCTTCCATGCTGATGATGGCAATGGAGGGGTTATAGACGCGCAGTTCGCATTGCAGTGGTGTCTCACCTTTTTTGCACTGGTCAGGGTTTGCCCACATTACATTTTGCACGGCTGCCACGTTCATGCCGCCTTTGACCGCCAGGCTTTCGCGCCACCAGGAACCCTTGAAGTGGTCGATAGTCGGCTGGAGGTAGGCATAATCGCTGCCGAGCTTGTAGCTGCCGCTGTCGAACATGGCGAGATAATAGGTGGTGATATTCTGGCAATCACCGATCTTGGAAAAGCGGTTGGGGTCGCGTCCGCGTGCCAACCCGCGCTGGTACACAGCAAACATCTCAGGAGAAACTTCCGGGATGATCGCCAGGTCCTGCCAGTTCACAACGGCGGCGGGTGTTTTACCTGTTGAAGCGCTTGGTATTGTGGTTGTTATGGCAATAGAAATGGCTGTGGGGGTTTCAATCACCGGGGTACCTGCGGATTGGGAAGAGGCTGTTTTGTCACCATCGACGAGCTTGATGGGGGTTGGCGTTTTTTCAGTGCAGCCGGACAGAATAAGAACTAGTAATAATGTGAAAAGCGTTTTTTGCATGAATTTATCCCGGAAAGAGTGTCAGGTTCGTTTATTTCGCACCGGCGGTGATGTTTGAATTCCCGCCGCCCTCAACCACGGCAGTGATGACCTTTCCAAACCGTTTGAGCGTTCCCAGATAGGGTTCTGCGCCATTATACGCGATCCAGCCTTCAAGGTTGAAGGGAACCACGCTGTCAGCATCGATCCATTCGCCATTGTATTTGCGGGCAATGTGCACATGGGTACCGGTGGCTGAACCGCCCTCGCAGGAGGGATGGCCAATCGGATCACCGCGCTGCACCAGGACACCAGGACGAACCATTTCGTTGATGCCAAGGTGAAGGTAAAAAATAACCCAGCCGGTGCGCTCATCGCCGTCCTGGTCAAGGTCGAGGATGGCAATGGCTGGTTCAGTGCGGACAATTTGACCATCCGCCATGGCTACCACGTAATCTGCCGAAGGACTGCAGCCGCTCACATTGGGACCAAAATCAAGCGCAGCAAAGGGCTCACCGGTTCCCCAGGCGGCATGGGGACCGCCGGCAAAGGTCCATTTTTTTCCGGCTTCAAATGGCAGCAAAAGATCAGGCTGGGCAAGGTTGCCGGGGATATGCGGGATGTTGTCGAGCCAGGGATCACCAAAGTACCTGCTATAGACGGCATAAAAACCATCATCAAGAATCGCACGGTCGTACTCAGAACGCGAATATAACCTTGCGTAATAATTCTGCAGGGCGATGGTGGCGGCATTCTGCCACGGGTCGGGCACAACCATGTCATCATCAGCCAGGGTAAAACTATCCAGGTGACCGTTACGCCAGGCATAGTAACCATTGTTAAGCAAATTCGCCGCCCACACCAGTTGAAGGTAAAAACCTTTGTGAAACTGATCTTCATAACCTAACGGATAAGTTTGAAGGTTTTCATCAATAGTCGGTTGACTTAACGCTCCTGCCTGGTATTCAGCCAGGGCAAGCAAAACGCGCGGGCTGATGGAAGCGTTCTGCGCCACAAAGTCGATGAGATCACCCCCGCGGCGGTATTTCCCACCAGCAAGTTCGGCATAATTCTTCAACCATCCTGGCTGCGAATCGACGAAGGTGGATGTATTGAAACCCACCTGGGCTGGACCGTTCACGTACTGGCTGTCAGGAATGATCTGGAACTGGCTGCCCCACAACGCTTTGTAATAGATCGGTATCTTAATCACCTGCCCGGTCGTGAGGGTCGAAGCTTTCGGGTTGAGGAGCGGATTGGCCTCATAAATTTCTTTGCTAATCGTATTAAAGTGGGCGGCTAAAGCATTAACGGTATCGCCTGGTTGAATAGAATAATCCACAAGTGTGGCTGGAGGATACACCGGTCGGGCAGGGATCGGGGTGCGAGTCACCACGGGAATTGGCGTAGGTGATGCAATTTTAGGAGCAGTGGGAGTAATAAGGGTAGGTTGGAAGGTAGAACAGGAGGTCAGAAAAAGAACCGTAAAGGCCAGTGAGAACCAGTACTTCTTCATGAGCGAGGTATGGGAAGAGGATTTCCCAGTAGTCTGATTATTCTTTTCTTGAACGCCCGATCGCCCTGTTCGAACCATTGGCAGTGACAACCTCGGAACCTTTGATCAAATCACCTATATAAGGCTTATCTCCTGCAGATGCCACGTAACCGCTCATGGTAAACGGCAGGGGACCACCCGCCAGGATCCATTCTCCATTGAACTTGCGTACAACATGGGTATGGGTTCCAGTAGAGACGCCACCTTCGCAGGAGGGATGACCAATTTTATCACCAGTCTCCACCCGAGTCCCATCCGGGATACGGCTCCGGGATTCAATGTGAAAATACATAATGTCCCAGCCGGTTTGCTCAATGCCATCCCCATCCAGGTCTTCCATGACCAGCCCTTCTTCAGAGCGGACGATGACACCTGGCGCCATGGCGGTTACCCATTCGTTGGATTGGAAGCAGCCGGGCTCTTCCGAAGGAGGGGCAAAGTCGAGGGCTGCCAGTGCGCCATCCGGACCCCATGCGGAGTGTGGTCCCCCGGTGAACCCCCAGGTTCTTCCGACCTGAAATGGCAATTCAAGCGCTGGTTGAGTAAGGTCAGCCGGATATAACGGTTCAACGGACTGAGCGCGGATGAGAAAATCGCCAAACATACTGGTCATCATGGATGGAAAACTATTATCACTGTTCACATCCAATGCGCCAGCCCATTCCAGTGGGTCAAACCATTGGGCGAAGAGGTACTGGATGGCGGCACTGCCGGCGTTGAGTTGAGGATCGATGCGCTTGACCGTACCATCTTTGAATTTCAATTCGGTCAGGATACCCGCGCGCCAGCCATAATAGCCGATGTTCAGTTGCTGCACAGCCCACGAGAGTTGGTGGTATAGAAGGCGTTCTTCAAGGCGTACCATACCCATGGGGTATTCCACTTCTGCCAGGTTGGTAGGTTCGTGCAGCACCCAGTGACCTTTGTATTCAAGCAACGCCAGCAACAGGAATGGATTGATGGAATTCTCGAGGGCTACCCGGCGGATGATCTGCACACCGGTGAAGTTGCCGGTATTCATTTTTTCAACATAAGAGCTCAGGTATCCATTGGCATAGAGGATATAGTTTTCGTAGTCAAAATTCACTGCCGATGGCGAATAAACTACCTCGCTGTCCGGTATAAAAGTATCGGAGGTAAAGACGTCTGTCAGCACATCGGGGATGATGAGCAGGATATTGGGGCTGATCAACCCGGTTTCAGGGATCGCTTCACTGGAATTGATCTGGCTGGCGGTGACGCCGAAGCGCCCGGTGATTGAAGGGAGGGTATCGCCGGCCTGGGTGTAATACAGGATGGGCGGTTTAGGAGTGGCACGCGGGTCCGGGGTGACAGTGGGACGAGGTGTGGCAGTGGTGTCCGGCACATCAGTGAAAGTGGGCAGCGAGGTCGGCATTTCAGTGGCGGTGAGAGTTGGCGGGATGAGTGTGGCGGATGGAATGCTGACAGCGGATGTGGGGGTAAACCACTGTGCGGTGGCGGTCATGTCCATTGGGCTAAGGTAGCTCTGGGAGCATGCGAGGGAGGACCCAATCAGCATCCCCAGCGCCAGCAGGAGCTGCATGTGCTTAGCGTGAGATCTGGTTGTCATTGGTCCTACCATCCCATGAATAAACGATGCTGCCATTACGGGTGAGCGTGCCTTCATACTCATTACCGGTTAACGCAGGCTGCCAACCACTCATGATAAATGGAATACTGCCCGAGGCGGAGATCCACTGCCCGTTGTAGCGGCGAGCGATGTGCACATGGGTGCCATTGGAGACGCCGCCCTCGCAGGAAGCGTGACCGATGCGGTCACCGGCTTTCACATAAGTGCCAGCGCTTACCCGGTCGCGGGATTCAATATGCATATAGAGCAACGTCCACCCCGTCTGTTCGAGGCCATCACCATTGAGATCCTGAACTACCTCGCCGCCTTTCGAGCGGATGATCAATCCATCGGCTGCGGCTGTGACCCACTCATTGGAGATGAAGCAGCCAAAGGCAGTTCCGGGCGGGGCAAAATCAAGCGCTGCCCAGGCAGATCCATCCCCCCAGCCGGCATGCGGACCGCCGGTGTAAGACCAGCTTACGCCCTCTTCAAACGGCAGCTGCAATTCGGGCTGTGGCAGGTTCTCAGGAATGAGCGGTTCGATGGCAAGGTCAAATGGAATAACGAAGAGTGAGGAGTAAACCGCGTAAAGCCCGTTTTCAGAGACCGCCTGCTGCCAGTTTGTCAGGTCCAACAAGGAGGCCAGCAGGTATTGAACCCCCACTGTACCCGCGTTCACGGTAGGTGAGAGCATCACCAGGCTGCCATCCCTGCAGATGATATAACTGATGCCGCCGGCTTTCCAGGCATAATAACCATGATTCAGTGCGTTGGCTGCCCAGGTGAGCTGACGGTAAAGCCCCTTGTGACTGGCTTCGACGTATCCCATGGGATACACCAGGGTGGATTGATCAGGATTACCGCGGGTGACCCAGCCGGAGCGCCACTCAAGCAGCGCCAGCAGCAATCGTGGATTGACCGAATACTGCGCCGATACGAGTTTGATGATCTCGCTGCCGGTGAGGGAATGACCGTTCACATCATAGGAATAATCAGCCAGGTGACCACCCTGTTTTTTAATAAACGAATCGATATCGAGGGTGGAGCTCATTGGACCGTAAACCAATTCGGAATCGGGGATGATCTTGAAGCTGGACGGGCTGGCAGAGGGTGAAGGCGCGGGGATGGTGAGCAACTGGCCAATTTCCAGCCAGTTGGGATTGATATTGGGATTGGCGACGATGAGCGTGTTCACATCGAGGTTGTAGCGCTGCGCGATCAACGAGAGGTAGTCTCCTGGTTGGACGACATACTGGTCGACATCGGTGCGAAGTTGGGGCAGGTCGCGCGGGGCATCGGGGGTGGGGGTGTGAAAGACATATCCCGGCGGGCGCTGGGTGGGCAGGCTGATGGTGGTTGGCGCGGCTTCTTCACCAAGTTGTGAGGGAAGCGCGGTAGGGGCATCCAGCAGCCAGGGGCGCGTATCGGGCGCGGGTTGAATGCAGCCGCTGAGAGCGAGGATAAGCACTACTGCCGCTGTATAGGGGAGGAGCTTCATTTCAAGCCTTTGGTCAGCAGGGAGTTTTCGAGCGGCGCACCGCCAAGCATATGGATGTGCAGGTGAAAGACTGTCTGGCCGCCCCCAGCGCCGGTGTTGATGACGGTGCGGTAATTGCCAGGGATTCCCGCCAGTTCAGCAGCTTTGCGGGCTGCCATGAGCAGGCGCCCTGCCAGGGCATCATCCGAAGGGGTGAGATCGTTGAGGGAAGAAAAATGGCGGCGCGGGATGATGAGCAGGTGTACTGGGGCAAGCGCCGTCAGCGGTTTGATAATGATGAACTCCCCGCTTTCAAAAACATAGCGGGCGGGAGCTTTCTTGTCGACGATGGCGCAGAAGATGCAGTTGTCCATAACTCTTTTTGGTTGCAATATTTGTACCCGGTAGATGTTCTATTAAACCACAGAATTTCAAATTACCAGCCTCTTGCCTTTTTGTAAGGATGAACAGGGAAAGCGCCGTGCTATAATGACCAAAGCGGCGAACACGCATGAATCCAACAGACAACCTAACCAATTTTCGGGTCCAACAACGGCTGCTTGAGATATGCCGGGTCAATTCGGCAAGCCTCAAGCTTGAACCGTTGTTGACCGTTTTAATCGATTCTGCATCCGAATTGACCTGCAGCAAATGGTCAGTCATCCTTTCAATGGAGGATGGCAACGAGCAATTGAGTTTAGCGGCGGCCCCGTTTTATATGAAAGAAGGGCTGCAGACCGCCGAGATCACCTTGAAGAACAGCCTGGCGGGCAAGGCAATCAAGACCGTGCACTCGGCGGAGTTTCCATCTTCGAAATCTGATGAATTGCCGACAGCCAGCATCTGGGATAAATTCGAAAAAGTCACATCGGTGCTGGCAGTTCCCATCATTTACCAGGATGAAGTGGTGGGGGTACTCGAAACCTTTAACAAGGCGAACTCAGCCGGTTATTCCGGGAAGGATGTTGAAACAATGGAGACGCTGGCAGCGATGGCTGCCAACGCGATGCAGAACCAGCGGTTAATTGAAAAGAATGAGCAATCGCTGCACAAGATGCTGGAACTGGACCGCATGAAGAGCGATTTCATCTCGATCGCTTCGCACGAGCTGCGTACCCCACTGGGGTTGATCATGGGGCATGCTTCGTTCATCAGCGAAACAGCGACGGAAACCCAGAAGGCGGATATCGAGGTCATCGCACGCAGCGCGGCACGCATGCGCGACCTGATCGAGGATTTCGGTGATGTCGATACCATTACCTCCGGGGTGAAAGCCTTCAAACGCACGCGGGTATTGTTCGATACCCTGGTACCCGAGGTCGTGGCGGCGTTCCAGCCGCTCGCCCGCGAGAGCAAGGTACGCCTGACGCATGAGATCAAAGGATCGAACCTGGCGGTGGAAGGCGACGCTGACAAACTGGCAATGGTGATCCGCAACCTGGTGAAGAACGGCGTCAATTTCACCAATCCCGGCGGGGTGGTGAAGGTGACCGCGGAGGGAGTGCCGGGGTACATCAAGATCACGGTACTGGATAACGGCATCGGCATCCCGGCCGGGGAGTTGAAGAAGATATTCAACCGCTTCTACCAGGTGGAAAAGCACCTGACGCGCAAGCACGGCGGCATGGGGATCGGGCTTTCGGCGGCGAAGGAGATCGTGGAAGCGCACGGGGGGAAGATCAACGTGGAGAGCGTGGAGAACAAGGGCAGCCGGTTCACAGTGCTCATCCCGCTGAACGCGGCGCAGGCGAGCGCGGCGCAAAAAGTGTTTTTGGAATAATTAAGGTATAATAGCGTTCGTTCGGGGAGTGGCTCAGTCCGGCTAGAGCACTCGGTTCGGGACCGAGAGGTCGAAGGTTCAAATCCTTTCTCCCCGACA
>CAZAAJ010000036.1:0-26789 GCA_964483135.1 uncultured Anaerolinea sp.
TCTTGAAATAAATAAAGAGGCTGCCCCTGCTTACTTTTAGGACAGCCTCTTTTTTAGCGGGAGCGACGGGGTTCGAACCCGCGATCTCGGCCTTGACAGGGCCGCATGTTAGCCGCTACACCACGCCCCCGAACTTCGACCTAGTTTACCACATGCATATTTGACAGTCAAGATAAATGCTAGAAAAAGAGTTTCACTAATTTTAGCGCTTTTTGTTTCCATGGCAGTCGGTGTGTTACACCTGAACCACCTGTAAAAGAGGACTTGTTTTGAAGGTACCATTCATAATTGCGAATCATAGCTAGCTGATTTGAGTATATAGGAGAATAGTTAAGTTGTTGGATCGCTTTATCGATGGAAACGAAAGAATCTTTTGATGCTGTTTCGTATATCCATGGATACAAAGGTGATAATTTTAAAAATTCCAGTATTTTAAGAATTAAAATAACAGGCTTGGCTGGAAAAGTAACAATTTTCTTCCCAAATCCAGCTTTATCGAGTACCGCCTGATAATCCTGTTTCATCGTTGTATATTCCGAAGCGCCAATATTAAAAGTTGTATTCGTTTTTTCCACAGGCAGCGTAATGCAGGAAAGTATTACGGAGCAAAGATCTTCAACATCAAGTAATTGATATTGATTCTTCCCATTTCCGATCATGGGGAAGTTTTTCCCCTGGCTGGCCCATTCGTAAAAAATTGCAAAGACTCCAAGCCTTTCCGGTCCAACAAATGATTTTGGACGCAAAATTGGAACACATAAGCCTTTCTGCCTGAATTCTTCACAGATGGCTTCTGCATTCACTTTTGCTTCGCCATAAGGCCCGACGCCATGAACTTCATCAGTCTCAAATAATGGGTGATGATCGGGAATTCCATAAACAGCAGTCGAAGAGATATGAATAAATCGATTTACCCCATATTCCAATGCTTGCTCCAAAACATTTCGAGTCCCTATGATATCCGTTGTGTAAATATCTTCAGGTGAATACAGGGGAAGTGCGGCGGCAGTATGAATGACAATATCTGTGCCTTTCATCGATTTTGCTAGGTCATTTTTATTCCTGATATCGCCCTGTAAAAAATCAACTTTGTCACGTTCAGGATAATCAAAGTTGACGAGATCTATACCTGCAATATCAGAATAACCATGTGATAGTAAATATCTGACAAGATTGATACTTAAAAAACCGCTAATTCCTGTAATGTAAATTCTCATATAAACTCCAAGAGGTGATTTTCACCAGTATACCATTAGAAAAACGACCTCCTGTTGTAAAGGTCGTTTTGCACTCAAACTAGACAATCGTTATGAAAGTTAATTTTTACCTGTGAACCATTCTTCGTGTTTTCGTTCCCAGGGGAATATCTCATCGTCCTTAAACCAAATTGATATCTCCAACTCTGCTGATTCAACTGAATCAGATGCGTGAATAAGGTTTCGGCTTGTCACCAGGGCTAAATCATGACGAATAGTACCTGGCGCTGCATCGATTGGGTTTTTATCACCAATAGTTTGTCTAATCGCTGAAATAGCTGAAGGTCCTTCCCATATCATAGCCATCAAAGGTGAACTTGTGATGTATCGAATTAGACCCTCATAAAAAGATTTACCAACATGAACCTTGTAATGTTCACTTGCTAGTTTTTCTGAAACTAAGAGATACTTGCAACCAATTAACTTAAAACCACGGGATTCTAATCTCTTGATTATTTCACCACTTAATCCCCGTTGAATACCGTCGGGTTTTATTAAAACAAGTGATCGTTCCAATTTTTCTCCAGTTATTTAAGAATTTGTTCTGCCTGAGTGTACAAATCCATGGCTTCTTCGAAATGTTCGTAACCTGCTAATGTATCGCCAAGAAATTGCAGGAAATTAAAATCATTCATTCTTTCAGATTTGATAGAAATTAATTTTTCTAATATTTTGTCTGTCTCAAGGCCAGCTTTTCCGAGCTCCGGAAGCAATTTTGTGGCTTCAACGTATTTTCCATCCTGCACTATTGTGAGCAGTTTTTCAAGGAGATCTTCGTCCTCGTGAACAAATGAATCTTCTACGATAAGTTTAGAGGAATCGATTGATTGAGGAAGTTCACTGGAATCCAATGAAACAGGAGTCGGAATCTCCTGATTTTCAATTTTTTCATTAATCATATCCTGAACCAATTCAACTGGTTGATTGTCTTGTGTCGGAGAAGTTATTTCACCAGGGGTTTCTTGTAAACGTACCAGTGAGTCTTCAAGTGATTCTGTGACTTGTGGAACTTCGTCAAGTGTTTGATTCTCAATTTTAACTGTGGGCATTTCTTCATGAGAATCAGGGCTAATTTCTTTTAACCAAGAGAGAAGTTCCTCGCTTGTCTCCCGTGAAATTGCACCCTCGGAAATTTCGTTGGTTATTTTCACCTGTTCTATAGGAGAAACCTCTTCTATGGAAGCAACCGGAGATTCGATCTCACTAACAACAGATTCTGTATCAGGTTCCTTTTTTACAGGGGTCTCTTCAGGTTCAGATAAAACAGATTTCACCCAGTCAGGCAAGGAACTATCAGTGTTCTCAACTAAAGCTGATTCAGAAGAAGCTGGTTCAGAAGAAATTGGTTCTGAAGAAAATGATTCTGAAGAAATTGGTTCTGAATAAGGTTCAAAAGTAGAGGGCTCTAAAGAAGTTGGTTCTTGGTTGGATGTTTCTTGAGGAACAGGAATCTCGTCAGAAATCCCAAGGGATTTGAAGAAATCGTTATCATCCAAAATTTGTTCATCTTGGTTTAAATTGGGAGTCTCTGCCACGAGACCGTCTTTTTCACTTATTGAATCTAAATAGGATAACGAAGATAAATCCTGTTCCGGGATTTGCTCCTCTACTTCAGATTGTTCAGTGTTAATATCTGTATTTTGGACGGTTTCGTCCTGAATTTCATTTTCAGATACTAATGACCGAAACCAATCAGGCTCATCACTCTTGTTTTCATTGGAAATACTTTGAGTTTGAGAAGAAGGTGTCTCTTCCTTACTCACAATATCCGAATCAAGTGATTTCAACCAATCGGCAACCTCTTCCTTTGAAATTTCTTCGCCGGTGGACTCTTTTTGATCAAAAGATTTAAGCCAATCTGGTAATTGTTTATCATCTTCTGAGTTTGAGGATGTATTTTTTGCTTCATCAAAAAATTGAGACATCCAATCAGAAGACTCATCTTTTTCGAACGGAGACTGCGGAGTGTCTGTACTCATTTCAACCTCATTATTTGATGATAAATTCTCGGCGGGGTTTGTATTAATGTTTGTTACTTCATTGGTTTGATTTTCAGTTTTATTTATTATACCTATTGATTCCTCAGGTAGAACTGCAGGTTTCTTTTCAAGAAATTCGTTTGATAACTGGAAATTTTCTAGCCAATCCGGTATTGACCCTTTTTCGGCAGGAGGTTCTGATTTTTCGTTAATGGCCTCAGATATAGGTTCTGGCGGTTCATTATGGGGATTATCTGTTTTTTCCCAACCAGCACTTGATAAGAACTCCGGGAAAATTTCATCATTACGATTTTTGTTTGGTTCCTGCTCGTCCATAATTGAGGGTAATCTTTGTGGAGAGGATTCAAAAATATGTTCTTTGGGTGTCTTGCTAACTTCAGGAATATAGTCTTCAATGTTGGCTGAAAACGCAGATGTATAACTGAGTCTTTCTAATTCAACTCTTTCATCTGGAATTTCTTCAACCTCTGTTTTAGGAGAATCGACAAATTGATAATATGGGTTAAGTGTGACAAGGCGATCCTTGACGATAGACGCCTGTTCTTGCATTCCATTTTCAAGATAAATCTTAAAAAGTATCCGATTTGCTTCGAGACAGTAAGGCAGACGCTCAATTATTTGGTTACAGGTTTCTGCTGCCTGAACTTTCGAGTTGGAGGAATAAAGCACGCTTGCTAAGAGAACCTGAAAGTCCATTCGGTTAGGAGAACTACTCACGGCTGATTCAATTTCGTTCAACGCCTGTTGTAAAAGATCGCCTTTCATATACATACGAATGAGCGCACCTTTTGATAAATTAATTTTAGGTGGCTTTACACCGTCTCTCTTATTAATTAATCGTTTCAATTCTTCCTGGACTATATTATTTGATGGTTGAGTATCAAATGCCAGTTCCATGTGAAAAATTGCTGAATTAATATCCCTGTCTTCTTCTTTTATTGAGCTAATACCAACATGGGAGACAAAGTCATCAGGGATGAAGGAAATTACTTTTTCAAAATAAGGTAAAGCTTCTGTAAAATTTTTTTCTTCGAGGTAAGCCTGTCCTAATAAACGAAGGCCGTCAATTGAATTAGGATAGCTTTTCAATAAATAGGAAGAATGAGCAATCACCTGATCGAGCAGGTTTTGCTCAATGTTGTTTTCGATCTCTCGTATATATTCACGAAACGTAATCACACAAACCTTCTAATACGATAGTATGCATCAAAATAAACGAATATGCAAGTAAAAACAAGCAACGTGGGTAACGTTGCTTGTTTTTCTATTCTCCAAGATAATCTCTCAGTTTACGTCTGATCGTAGGATGACGTAATCGGCTAAGCGCTTGCGCCTCAATTTGCCGGACTCTTTCCCTGGTAACACCCATTTTTCTACCAACTTCTTCGAGTGTATAGGCTTGTCCATCGAGTAAGCCGTATCGTAATTGTAAAATCCTGACTTCACGGGGAGGTAAGCCATTCAAAACTTCTTCCAGATGTTCTCGGAGGAGATTATAGGTGGCTGATTCATCAGGAGGTAATGCCTCTTCATCTTCAATAAAATCACCCAGAACGGAATCTTCTTCATCGTCTGTTGGAGTTTCAAGGGAAAGAGGTCTGCGTGCAACCTGGATCATATTTTCAACTTTTTTGGGTGGAACATCAAGAGAGACAGCCAATTCCTCGACGGTCGGATCACGGCCTAACCTTTGGGTTAATTGGTGTTGGATCCTCAATAATTTATTAATTTGATCACCCATATGCACCGGAACCCTTATTGTTCGACCCTGGTCTGCAATCGCCCGGGTTACTGCTTGCCGGATCCACCAGGTTGCATATGTACTAAATTTATGACCTCGACGGTAATCAAATTTTTTAGTGGCGCGAATCAACCCTATGTTCCCTTCCTGGATTAGATCAAGGAATGGAACTCCACGCCCCATGTATTTCTTAGCAACACTGATGACAAGCCTGGAATTTGCTGTGATCAAGTGCTCACGTGCTGCCCAACCATCTTCAATTAATTTCCTAAGTTGTAATCGCCTATGGGAATTTACATTTCCACGTGCTAATTCTTCACGTGCCATCCTGCCGCGTTCGATGCGCTGGGCTAGTTCAACTTCTTCTTCAGCATTTAATAGTGGAACTCTACTAACTTCTTTTAAATAAAGTCCAATTGTGTCGTCAGTATCTATGTTTTCAAGATCATCAGATAATAAGACACGCGGCTCTTCAGCTTCCTCTGTGATTGTAAGGTCATCATCGGTCGGTTCATCATGAACTGTCTCATCTTCTACATAAGGTATACCGGCACTCATAAGAGCAGCAAATGTTTCTTCAAGCTGCTCAACATCTGTCTCTGCTTCTGGGAAAAATTGAAGTATGTCATCAATCGTCACATATTTTTTTTGACGACCTACCTCAATTAGCCTGGCTATCGCAGGATATTCTTCATCATCTTCTTCAACTAAGTTTATTATCGGTTTATCCATTTATTGTCCATTCAAGCTAATCAATACTTAAAAAATCAACCTGACTAAAATTGTCCATTTCAGAATACACAAAATATATAAAAATTACAATAGAAATAGGAAACTAGTCTATGCATAAAAAAACGGAAGATGTCTTCCGCAAAATGACAGGTATCCCAAAACTCGCCAGATAATACTATACAACAAATTACAACAAAAAGTCAACTAGCGGGAAATTTTCTAATATAATATTAATAAATCGCCCTTGTCATGGCGATGGATTTTTTTGACCAATAATCGAAGTTATGAAGAAGGAGGAAGTGTTATGGATATTCTAGGTATGGCCTCGAGGCATGGCTTGAACTCATTCGAGCAGATTGCAATTTTAGGTGTACTGGTTGTGGCATTTATCAGTCTGATCTACGCCTGGCTGTTAAGGGGATCTGTCCTAAAAAAGGATAAGGGAACCGAAAAAATGCAGGAAGTCTGGGAAGCTATTAAAGTTGGAGCAGATAGCTACCTGCAAAAGCAATTAAAGACAATTCTTCCAGCTGTGGGTATTTTGTTTGTAGCGCTCTTCTTGTCCGTGTATGTTGTTCCGCCAAGCGCAGAAGCACTTGAAGAATTTCCAGCTCCTCAATATAACGCACAACTCATCATTTCACTGGGGAGAGCTATCGCATTCGTTTTGGGGGCAACTTTTTCACTAACGGTTGGCCAGCTGGGAATGCGTATGGCAATCCAGGCCAGTGTGCGGTCTGCATCGGCTGCTCGCCGTGATTTTAATGAATCGCTTTCTATCGCTTACTATGCTGGCACGATCACTGGTATGTTGACTGATGGACTAGGGTTGCTTGGTGGCACTGTTATATTTATGATCTTTGGAAAAGCAGCCCCTGATGCCCTTTTAGGTTTTGGTTTTGGAGGTACACTCTTAGCCCTTTTTATGCGCGTTGGTGGCGGTATATATACAAAAGCTGCTGATGTTGGCGCAGATCTTGTAGGAAAGGTTGAAAAAGATATCCCTGAAGACGATCCCAGGAACGCAGCTGTCATCGCTGACCTTGTCGGAGATAATGTTGGTGATTGCGCAGGAATGGCAGCAGATATCTTTGAAAGCTACGAAGTAACCATCGTTTCAGCTTTGATACTAGGGTTGGCACTGATGAGCCAGGATCCAACCAGTGGATTAAAGTGGATCGTTTACCCCTTGATCATACGTGGTATCGGGGTTATCAGTTCTATCCTGGGGACCTTTACAGTTCCAATTTGGGAAAAATTCCCTATTAAATTCCTTCGTGCCCATGATGCTGAAGGATCAATGTTCCGTTCTTATGAGGTTTCAAGTGTAAATACTATCCTCTGGTCATTTCTAGTTGCAATTCTTTACGCACAAGATTGGAAGCTTGCGATGTTGACTTCCATAGGTGTGGGACTTGCAGTAGCCTTTAACCCACTTACTTCACACTTTACTTCAACGAAATCAAGTCCCGTAAAAGAGGTAGTGGAATCCACGAAAACAGGTCCGGCTACAACCATACTTTCAGGACTTTCATTAGGGATGGAATCAAGTGTATGGGCTTTGGTATTAATTGCTGTCAGTTTTATTTGTGCTTTACTTCTCTACCAGGGTGAATCTACACTAATGGTTCTTTATGGTGTTGCCATGGTTGGTATTGGCATGCTCAGCCATACTGGAAATAACGTGGCAATGGATTCCTTTGGACCAATTTCTGATAATGCAAACGGGATTGGTGAAATGGCATGGCACGATCAGACAGATGATGTGACTAAAAAAGCACGCCAAACGATGGCTGATCTGGATGCAGTTGGCAATACCACGAAAGCTATCACGAAGGGTGTTGCGATTGCATCTGCTGTGATCGCTGCCGTAAGTCTTTTTTCATCCTTTATTACCGATGTTAGCCGTGTTCAAACCGATCTGATAGCGAATTATGGTTATCAAATTGAAGTCTTAAAATCAATACGTGTTTCGGATACTAAGGTATTCGTTGGCTTTTTGTTGGGTGGTGCCTTACCCTGGCTCTTCAGTTCACTTTCGATCCGTGCAGTCAGCCGGGCAGCCGAAAAAATCGTGGTTGAAGTTCGCCGGCAGTTCAAGATTCCAGGTATTATGGAAGGAACTAAAAAACCTGATTATGCCCAAGTTGTAGGAATTTCCACTGCTTCAGCACAAAAAGAATTAATCCCGTTGGCAACAATCTCAATATTAATGCCCCTGGCTGTAGGTTTAATCCTTCAAGTTGAGGCACTAGGTGGTTTTCTTGCGGGTGTAATCCTTAGCGGGCAGTTATTAGCAGTATTCATGGCTAATGCCGGTGGAGCCTGGGATAATGCCAAGAAAATGGTTGAAGACCAACCCCGCGATCTTGCAGCGAATACCGGTAAGGGATCAGAACGACATAAGGCTGCTGTCGTTGGAGATACGGTAGGAGATCCGTTAAAGGATACTGCCGGACCAGCATTAAATCCAATGATCAAAGTAGTAAACCTGGTTAGTTTATTGGCTGCTCCAGTAATCGTTAAATACCAGGATCTAGGTGTAGTTGGCTGGATCGTAGTAGCGCTGCTGGGTGCCGCAATGGTTTGGGCACTCGCGGTCAGCAAGAAGCCCACAAAAGCATAAGCATAAAAAAGGATCTGGGAAACAACCAGATCCTTTTTTTATTTAATCAGAAGATCTTTCATGAATTGTGGAGGTTCTGAAACGATCTCTATTTGTTGTCGAGTTACAGGGTGGATAAATTGAATTGAAAAAGAGTGTAAACCAAGATGAGGATATTTCAAAATGTATTCATCGGTATAAATCTTCGAAATTTTACTGTAAAGTAAATCTCCAATAATAGGAAGATTTACATAAGCCAGATGCGCGCGAATCTGATGTGTGTAACCAGTAAGTGGAGTTACAGAAAGAAGTGAGTGATTAACCGAAAATTGCAATAATTCGATAATGGTTTGGGCTGGTTTCCCTTTTTGAAAATCAACTTTTGTTCTGTGATGGCGATCTGCATCGATTCGCAACGGTAGCTTAATTTCAAATTCCTCTTCAAGAGGCTTTCCAAATACTAAAGCGCGATACACCTTTTTAATTTGTCTAGTTTCAAATAAGATTGATAAAGATCGGTGTACTTCTTTTGTTCTCGCTAAAAGTAAGGTACCACTAGTTTCTTTATCCAGCCTGTGAACAATCCAACAACGTCCAAATTCAGGTTCGAGAATTGTCCGCACATGAGGAGCTGTTCTGTCGTAACCATCTTGAATGGATAACACGCCAGCTGGTTTGTTGATGACCATCAACCACTGGTCGATATACAAAATTTCCATTTGAACTTTTATTTAGTAAAAAATGAAACTGCAACAACTCCCGGTCCTACATGAACAACGATTGCGGGAGGAAGGTTGGTGATTGATATCTCCGAATTTGGAGAGAGTTCTTGCAACTCTGCCTTGAGATATAGAGCATCCTCTTGTGCATCTGCATGAAAAATGGCCAGATTATTTTCGACATCTTTTGAACAACCCAATTTGACTAGTTCAATAAGTCTGGCAATAGCACGTGTTTTTGTCCTTTTATTCTCAAAAGGATTAACCTGACCATCTTTAAACATCAGGATCGGTTTTATCTGCAAGACACTACCTAAAAGGGCTTTAGCCAGGCCAATTCTTCCACCTTTTTGCAGATATTCCAATGTATCACCATAAAAATAGATAATCAAACTTTTGCATTTCGAATTGACCCATGTAGAAATTTCTTCTACTGTTTTTCCTTCATTTGCCATTGAGACAGCTTTCTTAACCACATATCCAAAGGCTGGACCAATGATTTCAGAATCAATAATATGAATACTGCCCGACGGAAAGTCATTTGCTGCAATTGAAGCACTTCTAAAAGTACCACTGACTTTTGCAGAAGGGCATATAACTAACGCTGTATCACCATTAGAAATGATCTCTTCGTAAATTGGATTGTACAATGCTGGTGCTGGCGCAGCTGTATGCGGCAAGGAAGTACTTGCACGTAATTTTTTTATGAACTCATCAGCGGTAATTTCATAATCATCTCTATATTCAACTTCGCCAAAGACGATTATCTGTGGAAGGAGGTATATTCCTAATTCTTTTGAATCTTTAATGGATAGTGTGGAGGTAGTATCAGTAATAATTCGGATCATTTGATATCATTCCTTCTAGATTAAAGTGGTTTTCCGCAATTTACACAAACTTTTTCATTCTTATACACGATGTACCCGCAGTTTCGGCAGGTACGAGGTTGAATATCTCCCAATGGAGCACCACAGGCGATACACAAAGATTGTCCGGGTGGATTTGGGGTGGTGCAATAATCACAAATGTAGCGTGACAACCGATCAGACAGATGATAACCAGAACCTAGCGTTTTTGCAGTTTTATCAAGTACATTCCAAACATTCTCAGTTAATTGAACATATTCAATATCCTGGGCAATATCATCCAACCTGTTCAATAAATTCCAGGGATTACTTATCGTTGACACTGTTGAAATTCCTAAACTGGCTGCAACCCCCATCCAACTTTGTTTTCCCACTTCAACTGCGACTCCATCTTCCACACTTTGAAGGTGAACAGCAAGTGCAGTCGTCCCACCAGAGGTTGCATAAGGTGATGTCGCGATTTGTACTACCATATTTTCAGAAGTTCCAAACCGGTTAACTCGTAGATTACCCCTGCTGAAATAGGCTAGTAATGCTTCCGATAGTTCAGAGCAGGAAAATTGTCCATGATAAATTCGTTGGGTCATATATGAATTATAATCATGTTTGGAAAAATGAGGTCGAGAATGCCTTTTAAAAAAATCCTTATTGGTTTAGTAAGCAGTACGATCGTTGGAATATTTTTTCTAATAAACGGAACGAGTTCGTTAAATTTAGTCTTTGCACAACAGCCAACAGGTTCTGTGCCTACCGTTACAGGTACACCAACGGGGCCTATGGCCTCTTTAAAAATTGGATTAGAGGATCATGTTAATGTGAGGTCCGGTCCAAGTGTTTTTTACGACGCTATTGGCATTATCACAGTGGGGTCGTCAGTGCCCGTACTTGGAAAATCAATTGGCGGGGATTGGTTATTAGTAGATTATCCTGGAGTTGCTGGAGGGAAAGGATGGGTCTGGGCATTATATATGGATGTGACTCCTGGAGAAATACCTATGGCAGAAATGCCCCCTTCTCCTCAACCTAAAGCTACATTCACAATTGATCCTACTATGGCGTCACAGTTCATTACAACTCCTATGGCTACCAGATTACCAACTTTTACACCGCCACCTTCTTTGACAATTCCAACATTCGAAAATGCTACTCCTCAAAAGTTTGCTGGAATTCCAATTGGTTTTATCATCATAATTCTTATAGGATTAGGAACACTAATTAGTCTTTTTGCTTATTTCCAATCAAGATAATATGACCAACGAAAATAAAAGCATTGCAAAAAACAGAAAAGCAGAATTTGAATATTTCCTATTAGATAGATATGAAGCTGGAATTGCATTGCAAGGAAGCGAAATAAAATCTATTCGCCTCGGGCAAATAAGTCTGCAGGAATCTTTTATTCAAGTTACAGAAAACGAAGCTTGGTTAAAGGATGCTCATATTGCTGTCTATAATCCTGCAAGTTATACAAATCATGATCCAAAACGGCCAAGACAACTACTTTTAAATAAAAAAGAAATTCGTGAATTATGGATGGCAGTAAAACAAAAAGGGGTAAGTATTATCCCAGTAAAAATGTATCTAAAAAACGGTAGAGCGAAAATTGAAATAGCTATAGCAAAAGGAAAGAAATTGTATGATAAAAGGCAGATTCTAGAAAAAAAAGATATGGAACGTGATATATCACGGTCATTAAAAAACAGGGATTAATCCATATATGATCAAATTAGGCGCCAGGTTATTAACAATAAATGATGTAATTCGCGTTTCAAAATTCCACAAAAAATGTGAAATTGCGACCGAAGGAATTACAAGAATTCAAGTTTCAAATAACAGGTTGAATAGAATCTTAAAAACAGGAAAAGCGGTTTACGGCATTAATACCGGGTATGGAGTATTTTCAGATAAAAAAATCAAAAATGAAGAAATCGAGTTATTAAATAGAAATTTGATCTTAAGCCACGCAGTAGGAACAGGAAGTCCCCTAAATCATGACATAGTTAGGGCTGCAATGCTTGTTCGCGCCAATACGTTGACAACCGGGTATTCAGGAATTCGAGTGGAAGTGGTTCAAACAATTTTGGACGCTTTAAATATGGAAGTTACACCGATTATTCCCAGTCAGGGATCGCTGGGTTCTTCCGGAGATCTTTGTCCCCTCTCTCACATGGCCCTTGTTCTAACGACTGACAAAAATGATCTCGATAACGAATCAGGAAAAGCCATTTTTCAAGGAGTGCAATATTCTGGTAAAGAGGCGATGTCAAAGGCGGGAATTAAAAGGATCATTCTTGGTCCAAAAGAAGGTCTGGCGTTAAACAATGGAGCGACTTTTTCAGCCGCAATAATGGTTATAGCAATATACGAAGCCCTGTATTTACTGGATTTAGCTGATAAAGCAACCAGCTTATCGTTAGAGGGGTTACGAGGTTCACCTGACGCTTTTGATGAGCGTATTCATACTGCCCGAGGACTAAAAGGTCAAATACAATCTGCACATAATATTAAAGAGAATTTCACTGGTAGTGAATATATAGGTTCCGCAAATCGCGTGCAGGACGCCTATTCTCTCAGGTGCGCCCCGCAAATTCATGGTGGTATTAGGGATACTGTTGAATTCATTGAAAAGATCCTTGAAAAAGAAATTAATGCCGCTACGGATAATCCGCTAATATTTGACCCGGCAATTGCTTTATCAGGTGGTAATTTCCATGGCGAGCCGATTGCCCTCGTTGCTGATTATCTATCTATCGCATTGAGTGAATTAGGTGCGGTATCAGAGCGGCGGATTTACCGAATGACAGATAAAAAGATGAACGATGGTTTACCATCCATGCTGGTAGATTCCGTTGATGAAGAAGGTTTGAATTCAGGAGTTATGCTCCTTCAATATGCTGCTGCTTCACTTGTCTTGGAAAACAAAACGTTAGCTTCACCTGATTCGATACATTCCTTACCGACATCAGGGGGACAGGAAGATCATAATGCCAATGCAATGACTGCAGCCAAACATGCACTGCAAATAGTTGAAAACCTTCAGCATATATTGAGCATTGAACTTTTTGTGGCAGCAAGAGCAATTGATCTTCGCAGGCGGACTCAGCAAGGGAACCTTGGAAAAGTAAACAAAGAAACCTATGATATCATTCGTTCTCATGTGCCGCATATTGGAAAAGACACTTTACTGGACGGTCAAATAGAAAAAGTGAAAGAATTGGTTCGCAACCAACAATTATAGGTGATGTGAATTGAATAAAATTAAACGGAGAGATTTTTTAAGAATCACCGCAGCTGGATTAGGCGCAATGATTGTTATCCCTGGTTCAAATCCTGCAAATGCTTTTTTACCTGATATTACACCTTCCCAAAGAATTGGAAGAGTATTGGGAAAAGTAGAGGTCAAGAGTAAACCAGATCCTGATAGTTCAACGATTGAGGTAAAGTACGATGACGATTTGATCAATTGTGATCGTGAATTAATCGGTTCACGTGTATCTTCATCAACAAATCGCATCTGGTACGAAACCCCAAATGGCTATATACCCTCAATTAGCGTACAACCTACCAGGATGGAGCCTAATGAGCCAGTTCTTCAGATACCAACTTATTTTGAAACACCAGGAATGTGGGCTGAAGTGACCGTGCCTTATGTTGATATCTTTCAGGATAATCCACCTCCTAGATCGCAATTGCTTCAGGAGATGAAACATCCGCGGTTTTATTACAGTCAGATTTTGTGGATTGATGGAATTAAGACTGGAAACGATGGAGAAACCATGTACCATGTTGGTGAACGGCATGGGTCAGAGGGAGATACATTTTGGGCTGAAGCAAAAGCATTTAAACCTATTACTCCTGATGATATTTCTGTAATTTCTCCAGACATTGAAAACAAAAAAATTGTTGTGGACGTAAATCACCAAACCATCTCTTGCTATGAAAATGATGTTGAAATCCTGTTTGACAGGGTGTCAACTGGCGCTAAATATAATATTTATGGTGAGAAAGTAGATAATTGGTCAACCCCAGTCGGTGATTACCATGCTGTAAATCGGAAGTACATTTCATTGCACATGGCAGGAGGTACTGCTGCAACGGGGTATGAGCTTTTTGGAGTTTCGTGGACATCAATTTTTGCCTCCGGTGGCGTAGCATTTCATTCCACTTACTGGCATAACAATTATGGCGAACCAATGTCACACGGATGTGTAAATCTTCGCCCTGAGGTGTCCAAGTTTATTTTTAGGTGGACTCAACCATTTTGTGCCTATGATCCCGGAAAGATTGAAATTCAAGGTTACTCTGGAACAAAAGTAAGAGTGGTTGAATATTAATGGTGCCCAAAAGTTAAAATGCATAAAGTAATCCTTTATCATCACAGAAATGATTTTGAAATTGATAAATTAATTGTGATTATTTCACAAATCTGCGAGAAATATTCACTTGATTTCTTACCTATTGATCTTGATAATTTAGAAAATGAACTTAACAATACTCAACACACCACTCCAAACCTGGTTGTTGGACCGTACAATTTAAAATTCCCGTTCACAATTAAAGATGCCGAAATTGCGATCAGTGCTGTTTCTATGAAACCAGAAAGAACAAAAAAAGCAAGTTTGAAGGAATCGAAAAAAAGGAACAGACTCGGCATCTTTCTGGCGCGTTTTTACCCATCGATCATTGGTTTGATAATTGCGATTTTCGTGAGCGGAGCATTTCTTCCACCTTTGCTTTTGCAGGGAGGTAAGGTAAGTATGGCAAATGCTTTCTATGGTTTTTACAAAATCTTTTGCCATCAACTTGCATTTCGTTCTTTTTTTATCAACGGAGAGCAAGTTTTTTATCCTAGAGCACTCTCAAATATTAACAACGTTATCACCTATGAACAGGAATTTAATGATCCCTTTGATGATGTCAACATTGCCAGAAAAATTACTGGGAATTCAGTTTCAGGTTATAAGATAGCGTTATGCGAAAGGGATCTTGCAATTTACCTATCACTTGCTATGGTTTCATTTGTTTTTCAAGTTTTTCGTAAAAAAATTAGGCCAATAAGATGGTACATATGGGTAATCGTTGGACTTATTCCTATTGCAATAGATGGGTTCAGCCAAATTCCCGGATTATCTGCTGGCTGGCCAGCGTGGTTTCCGGTTCGCGAGAGTACGCCATTCCTTCGATTAATAACAGGGACACTATTTGGCGGAGCGACTGCGTTATATATGTTTCCGTTAATGGAAGAATCCATGACCGATACTCTTAATCAGTTACTACTTCAGCGAGAAGTAATAAGAGTCTCAGAAAAAGTTATTCAACAACATGAAAAAAAATGAAATGAACGGCTTGACTTATTATGGTTTTGAAGAAGAATCTTTTTACAAAGTTACGCACGGTTTCTTTACTCGAAATGGGGGAGTAAGCCCAGCTCCATGGCAAACTCTTAATCTAAGTACCACTGGCGGGGATACAAGGGAAAATGTAATCGAAAATCGAAAACGAATATTTAAAATAATTGAGAAACCTGTTGAATCCATATATGATACTTGGCAAGTTCATGGAACAAGGATAATTGAAACTGAGTCTCCAAGAGGTTTGGAGAATGAACCAATTAAAGCTGATGGAATAATTACAAAAAATCCCAATGTTACATTATTCATGCGATTTGCAGATTGTGTTCCACTGTTGTTTATTGATAATAAGAGAGAGGTTGCCGGAATCGCCCATGCAGGGTGGAAGGGTACTCTTGAGGGGATTCAATTAAAAATGGTAAGTCTTATGGTAAGAGATTATGGGTTAATACCTGAAAATATCAGCGTAGGAATTGGTCCATGTATAAGTGCAGAACATTACAATATAAAGGAAGATGTCTTTGAAAAAGTAAAAAGCCGGTTTCCTGATGATTGGGAGAAATTTATTCAAAAACGCGGTTCCACTATACATCTTGATCTTGCCGTTGCCAACCAGGTTTTATTAGAAAAAGCTGGTGTAAAAAACATAATCGATTCAAAGATATGTACGGCTTCGAACCTGGGAGAATGGTTCAGCCACCGTGCTGAACAAGGCGCCACAGGAAGATTTGCAGCACTCATATCTCCAGGAGAGTTATGTCAGAATCAATAGCCTCTCGATATCAAAGGATTTTTGATGAAGTTCATACCCTGGCATCCCGGAGGGCTTGGAAAAGGGATAATCTAAAGTTAATTGTTGTTACAAAGAAACAGAAAATCGATGCCTGTCTCGAAGTTATTGCTGCTGGGGCTACAGATTTTGGAGAAAACTATGCAGAAGAGGCCGCAGAAAAGTTTATTAACATCAATAATGGTAAATTAAACTTTCATTTGATCGGGCACTTGCAAAGCCGAAAAATACGACTGCTGTTCCCTCTATTTTCAACACTTCAAACTTTAGATTCATTAGAAATTTCTGAAAAAGTTAATCGATATTATGCCGAAAAGAAAGCAAAGATTAATGCCTTAATAGAAATCAACCTGACGGAAGAGATGAATAAAAGCGGATTTACGATCAATAATGTCTTTGAAATCGAACAATTTTATTACCATTTTGAAAAGATGATTAAATTGCCCAATATTCAGATTAATGGATTAATGACGATGGGATATTATCCTGAAAACGAGGAAACGAATCGATTAATTTTCAGGAGAACCAAAGAAATACAAGAAAAGTTGAAGGAAAAATACAATTTAGAAGGATTTGAGGAATTATCTATGGGTACAAGCGGTGATTATCAAACAGCAATTCAAGAAGGGTCAACCATGGTTAGAATTGGAGAAAAGATAATGGGTCCTCGAGATTATGCGGAGAAAAAATGATAGCAACAATAATAAGATTAATATTTAATATATTAAATCTACTGATATTGGTAGATATTGTTGTTTCGTTTTTCTTATCTCCTTATCATCCTATACGGAATACATTAGATAGTATTGTGAATCCATTGTTGTCTCCAATTCGAAAAATACTTCCCCAAACTGGGATGTTAGATTTTAGCCCAATTGTCTTAATATTAATATTGCAAGTATTGGAATATTTAATTCTTATTCCATTCAGTTGACAATGGAGCGAAGATTGGGGTTTAAGAATGGGAAATCTGGTGCGGTTATTTCCGTTCGGGTAATAACCCGTTCCTCAAATACCGGTATTGCCGGGATTATGGATGACGGTTCGGTAAAAATACGTCTTGCAACTGCTCCAATCGATGGAAAGGCCAATGATGAATTAATCAAAGTATTATCAAAGACCTTTGATTGCCCTAAAACGAACATTGAAATAATTTCCGGAAGTTCAAAAAAAATAAAACTAGTAGCAATTTATGGTCTTGATTCAGATACTGTTAATTTGATTCTAAGTCAAGTTGTTAGAGGTACACGCTAACTATAACTCTCATGCCTTGATATTTCTGAAGCATAAAAGAATGCTTGATCCGACAATTCCGTTTCACTCTCAAATAGATTTGTAAATAAATCATATATTTCTTTATTCGGATATCGAGAAAGTATGTTGAGACTGGCTAATTTTTCTACTGATTGACCATTATTAATCAGATCAAATAATAGATCATTGGGAACCGATTTGGAAGAGATTCCTTGTCCCCTTTGATTTGCATGATTGAGAAGCCACTCAAGTTTTGCAGGGTGAGAAGGAATTGTGTTGGATAATTCAATTTGGTGACTCGTAATTTCTTCTAACGCAGCTGCTGCGGCATCACGAACAAGCCATTCACTGTCTTTAGTACTCATATTAGTCAAAAAATCAACTACCCAGGGGGCTGAAATTATTTTGATACCAAATATCGATGATTTGCGTATAGCAATATTTTTGTCCGACGAAAGGGTTTTCAAGATTGAATGACCGTCTAAATAATCCAACGATAACATTTCACAAACCAGACGCCTGTAGAGGTCGTCGCCAGTTTGTAATGAGGCCAGAAGGATTTGCATGGCTTCGGGATCATCAATTCGGATAAGGGATATAGCGCCAAAGGCCTTTTCAAGAGGTGTTCCAACGCTCATTACGTTTTTTAAAAATCGTAAATTTTTATGGGAATTAAAGAACCCATACCCTAAAATCGAAAATAGTTTACATTTCTGAGTTTTCAAGTAAAGAATTTCAAGCGCTTTACTTAAAGTTTCGTTTTCAAAATTGATCAGTAAACCTAGATATTTAAGTTTTATGGGAAAACTCAGATCATCCGATTGAAGTGCTGTGAGAATTATTGGGATTTCCTTACTCTGAAATTCCTGGTCATTTCTTATTTTGTCAAAATGTGGTTTCAGACACTCAAGATTTTTATAAAGGGGAGCCTCTTTTGCTAAGAACCATTGATCGATGTAACTTTTTTCTTTACTGAAAGCAAGCCCCAAGTTCTTTATGGGATCATAATAATAGGGTTCCCATCCTAAGGTTTCCGTTGAATTTATTTCCTTACCTACCAAAAAAGGTAACACATAATTCGATTGAAATCCATAATAACCTGGCTGCCGCTCAATAAAGAAATCCATACTCACAAGGTATTCGAAATATGACAAATCTTTTGCTTGAAATTCATTTTGCGAAATAATTCCCGAATTGTTACCAAGAATATTCGCTATCTCTTCCTTTCTAATAATATGAAACGGATTTTCTGTTGTCTTTTTTGCGACTTTTACTAACTGGGCTAGTTGTCCCGCATTTGGGCAAAAGCGGTCAATATAATTTGATATCAACGACGATGCAGAATGAACACTTCCAGATAACGTGGTTTCCGAAAGTAAATAAAGAATTGAGAGGGGAATATTTTCAAAGGATTTGCCCTGACGTTTCCATAGTTTTGTGTCATATGGGGATGAAAAAGTGGATTGATCTAAAACAGATACATATTTTGATATTAATCTTGTGAACTTTGCAGTTAAATCTTTTCTTCTGCCGGTGGTTAATGGAGACACAAAGTAACTGGAGAAACCATTTGTCTGGAAGTCATCCGAGAAATTTAGGTTTCCTGAAACGACGATCTTAATGGTGGGAAAAGATGAAATTAAGTCCTTGATCCATAAAGAATACTCTGATGCAACACCAGGAACTGATTCATCGAGACCATCAATAAATAGAATGGCTTTCCCTGAAGTGAAAATTGGTAGAAATGAAGATATTAATGAAGACTTAGATAAATTTAAACCATGAAAAAGAATCGAATCAAATAATAATTGAATCGGCTCTTGGTCGTCCTTAGACCTTAAATCAATTTCTGAATAATGACAATAAAAAGGAGTGAAGCTGGAAAATTGAGCTGCTTCGTCATTATTTTCTATCATGCATGAAACAGCGTGATTAATCAAAGTAGTTTTCCCAGAACCAAGGCTCCCCTGTAAAAGAATTAAATTATGGTTTTGAAGGGCGGAAAAAAGCGAACTTGACCGATAAGGAATTGACTCAAAAAATTCAGAAAACTCAGGTACAAACGGTAAAAGATTTGAAGTTTCAAATGAATCATTGGTTTTTATTGTTGGGTCTATATATGGATAGGGATATATTAGGCTGAGTGGTACATAAATATCGTTGAGGGGAAATAAAGCTCCAAGCAAATGATCTGACTGGGACCTTCGAAGCAACCCAAATAAATATTGGTAGATAACCTTGTTGGAAGATGAAAACGACTTTTTTTCAAGCTTCTTTTTTCCTGTGATATGGAAATGAGAGAAGATATTCCTAAGGCGAATTATTACAATATAAAACAAGGCTCCCAATACAATACCCAATAAGAAAGAGAAAAGGTCAACTGAAGGGATGTTATTAAGAAAATTAATCACCATATAGAATACGCCCGCAATTTGTACAATAAGTTATTGATGAATGGACTTTGGCATTTTGGCAATCAGACGGTGTTAAAGTGTTCCCGCAACTGGAACAATAGGATTCATCAATCTTTGTTATTGCCACACCTTTTTTAGTAATTATAAGATTATCATAAAGTTCCAAGAATGATTTCGAAATTTGATCTCTAATTCCCTTTTTTTCAATTTTGAGTCGACCAATTTCATTTTCAATAAAATCAAGCATGGATTGACTGCCTGCGACTTGCGAAAGTCGCTCATGCTTAATCAGCGAAAGTTTGGATTCCTGTGAATCTTTCTCAGCCCGAATTATTTCAATTTCTTCCCATTTTTGAATCTGTAAATCTTCGAGCGAGGAAACGATTTTTTCAATTGATTCTATTTCTTTTTGAAGATCCTGTAATTCCTTGGAATTCTGGATTTTTCCGCCATACAAAGAAGAACTTAATTGTTGTTTCTTATTTTTAAAATCAGTAATTCTCTTTTCTATGTCGGATGATTGGATTTCTATTGCAGATAATTGCTCTAGTAAAGTTTGATAAACCTTATTGGCTTCTAAATATTTCGAATCATTGTTAATTTCACTTATTAATTCACGCAAACGAGACTCATTTTGTCGAATTTCAGTATCAATTTTTTGGATCTGGAACAGTAAAAATGTTGAATCAACCATAAAACCTCGAATAGTTTATTATAGCGATATTCTTGTTAACTCATAATCAATTAATGATGAATAATTAATCTAAAGATACAAATATAGGAGAACTCATGAATTATCCAAGCCAGATTCAAGATTTTTCAACCAAAGTAATGGAAAGTCTCAAAATGGTAATTATTGGTAAACCAAATGTAGTTGAGTTGGTAACAATAAGTTTACTCGCTCAAGGACACATTCTAATCGATGACGTCCCTGGAGTAGGAAAGACCATGCTTGCGAAAACACTGGCCAAATCGCTTGGATGCAAATATAGAAGAATTCAATTTACTCCGGATATGCTTCCTAGTGATATTACTGGCGTATCAATCTATGACCAATCAACAAAAAAATTTGACTTTAGACAAGGTCCTGTTTTTACAAATGTGCTTCTTGCAGATGAAATCAATCGCGCTACACCAAAAACCCAATCTGCCTTATTGGAAGCAATGGAGGAGAGGCAAATAACAGCTGATGGCATGACATATCAATTAACTGAACCCTTTATGGTATTGGCAACCCAAAATCCGATCGAATACGAGGGCACATTTCCGCTTCCAGAAGCCCAGCTCGATCGATTCTTCATGAAAATTCAAATTGGATACCCGTCGTTAACCGATGAAATAAAAATAATAAATGAGCAAAAGTTGGCACACCCCATTGAGAAAGTCGTCCCAGTTGTTTCAAGTGAGGATATCCTTAGAAATCAAAAAATTGTTAAAGAAATTTTTGTTAGCGAATCCCTCAACAAATATATCGTTCAAATTGTCAGAAGTACCAGAGAAAACAAAGATATTTACCTGGGTTGCAGCCCCCGGGGAAGCTTGGCTTTAGCTCGAGCAGGGCAAATATATGCAGCAATATCAGGTCGAGATTTTGTTATCCCTGATGATATCAAATACCTCGTATTACCTATTTTGTCACATCGAATGATCATTCATCCAACAGCGAGGTTAAAAAATCTGACGGCAGAAACTATCCTGACTGATATTTTATATGAAACTGAAGTACCTGGCGGAAAATTTTCACAAGAATAGAATATCTATGAAGGTAAAAAAGCACTTTTGGGTTGCAATTTTTATTTTGGTTTTTTTATTTGTATTCCAAACATATATTAAGGACCAATCAATAGAAAGAACAATATATTTATTAATAAGCCTGATGATAATCAGTGCTGTTCTTACATTAGTTAATTCAGACAAAATAAAATTAAACAGGAAAACAAGGGAAACAAGACAACTAGTAGGACAATATTTCGTCGAAAGATATGAAATAGAAAACAACAAAAAACAACCTGTTTTATGGGCAACAGTTGTTGATTTAAGTAATATTTCAACTAAAAAAAATAAAAAGATAGTTGCCTGGATCCCTGGCAGTAGTACCAGAGAGTACATACAGCGGACACTTTTACAAAAGAGAGGCATATTTACATTAGGACCAACTAGGGTTGTGACGGGAGATCCTTTTGGTTTTTTTGAGAAAAGTATTCAATTCGACTCTATAGAGAAGATCGTAATTTTGCCTAGCTATCAGAAACTGAAATATTTCCCAGAACCTACAGGTTACCTGAGTGGTGGGGTTGCTCGCAAAACGCGCAACACTGAAGTAAGCCCTTACGCCGTTAGTGTACGAGATTACTATCCTGGAGATCCTTTACGAAGGATTGATTGGAAAACAACAGCGCGGCTAGAGAAATTAATGGTTAAAGAATTCGAAGAAGATCCCCAATCAACTGTATGGATTTTTCTGGATAGTGATGCGAATTATGTTTATGAAAATAAGAACAAAAAAACGATAATCAAAGAGAGCACCTTTATATGGCAGAAGAAAAATAGTGACCAATCGAATTGGTACCAGAATTCCTTTGAACAACAAATCAGTATTGCTGCATCAATTTGCGATTATTACATATTTAATAATCGGTTTGTTGGTTTTTATGCAAATGGACAAAAAGTAATTTCGATTTCACCCGAAGGTGGAGTGAGGCAATTGGATAAAGTACTTGAAATGCTTGCTTCACTTAATCCAACCCAGGATCAAGAAATTTCAGAATTATTATTCAGCCAAAGCAATCGACTTGGAAATGCAAGTACGTTGGTCATCATTTCTTCTAACACTGGATTAGGTTTCGTGGAATCCCTGAAGCATCTTCATCAGAAACGGTATTCAATAATATTAATTTCAATCGACCCAGTTTCTTTTAATCAACAAAAAAATGTTGGAGATTTTTACTCAGTTATTGAGTCCCTTGGAATAAAGTTGATCATCGTTCAGAATGGACAACCACTTGGAGAATAATTAGAAGTATAAAATCAATTTTCTTCCTGATCAAGAAATTGCCGCCATTCTCCCTCGATTCCATCAAGGGTTACTCCAAAGAAATAACGAAAACCATTTTCATTCTTTAAAACAAAATCATAATGGTTATTTTGTCCTTGTTTATATTTGGAGAGAAGACCATAATTTCCAATCCACTTTATTTCGTTGGTTAAAGGGTTTTTTATAACGAAATCGTATTTTGAAATTGCATAATGCCATAATCTACGCGCTGATGCCTGTGTAACGTTTTTTACTGTATTTCCATTCCTGAGATCTCTCATTGTATAGAAAGATTTGCCACCCCTGGAAATCGCTTCAGTAATTTCTACTCCCGTCTTTGGTTCGGTCGGAGTTTTCCTTGAGGAATTTTCAGCAAATTCATCAACATGAATTCTTTCTTCTATAGTAGAAACTTTCAAATTATCCGGTTGAGTTCTTGACTGGATATGTCTTTCAACCAGAGAAACGATCTCATCTCTTACTGCTAAATTAGTTTCAGATTCATCACGAATGAATACCTGGTTTTCATCCAAAGCATATGGAGTGTCGTCCCCTCGGGGAACTAAAATCCGAATGACTTCTTTATTTTTATATTTTTGAAGATCGAGCGTTACCTTAAGGGGTGGACTAATCCTATCGTCAATTTCCTTTACAAGAGAAGAAATAATCTGAGCCGGGTTGTTTAACCCTCTTGGGTTAGATTTTGGATTGGGAGTAACCCCGATAAAAACAGTTCCTCCATTTGTGTTGCTAAAGGCACTAATATCAGCCAAAATGGAGGAAATCGAATCTTGTTTTATAGAGACAGAATCATGGAAACTCTGAACAATATTTGGACCTTCATCAATGGCTGACTGAATATAATCAAATGCCGGTTCTTCTGTTTGGCGATGCGGTCTAGTTCTAGAGAAATCGTTGGATAAAAACAGGTCTTTTAAAGTTTCAAAAGATAATTCCGGGAGAAGAATATCGGTTGTACGATCGCCGATACCGAGATTTTTTTTATGAAGCGGGTCAATGGATAATCGATGAGAATCTGATCCTTGAATGCAGTGCATGCGCCTTGGGTATTCAGGTTTTGTTCCATTGAAAAAGGATAAAGTGGACCGGGGACCTTTTAAATCAAGATCAGTAACTTCCAGGGCATGAAGATTACGGTCTTGCGTATAGGCAATTCGAGTTTGACCACCAAAATTCATCCCACGCATTGCAACACCATTTGTAGAATTCGCATGAGCTGCAATAACGATCCCGCCAGCCTGATTGATTAATTGATATGCTCTGATTACATCTACAGAGGCGCCTATGGTTGTACTGCCTTCTTCTAAAAGATCTGGACTGACTCCAAGATCGATCAACAGATGTTCAATTTCACGTATGTTTTTAGTGGGTGAGAATAGTGCAATGATATGAAACCCAAACATCGCTGTAAATTCAAATCCCGGCAATATTAAGATCTTTTCTGTTAATCGTTTATATTCATGTAACCGTTTATTTTCATCAGGTAATAGACGGTTGGTTTTTTCAAGAAATGTTAGATACTCAATGTCTTTGAATAGAGCAGAATACCCTTTAACTGTGTTGTGATCAGTAAATGAAATTAAATCCAAGCCACGGGATTCGGCTTTCTGAAGGATATCGAGGTATGTTGTTTCCGGGGTTTGAAAATCAGCGCTTGCTGAAGTATGGATATGAATATCCATATTATAAAACTGACGTTTCGATTTTGCTTTGTTTATTTGATTATTCATAATTCCTTCTTAGTGAAATAGCGCCCCCGGTGGGAGTCGAACCCACAACCATCGGATTAGAAGTCCGGTGCTCTATCCATTGAGCTACGAGGGCAGAAAGCTACCGGCAAGGTCTGATACCTTTAAATACCGTTGCGCCTGATAAAGTACGTAATATTAAATCAGAAGGTTTGCCAATTTTATCAGATAACTCTTTGGGACTCATTGGTTGATTTCCATTACTAAGAAAAACCTTGAAAATTGAATCTACAACTGTTCCGTTGGCGTTTACGAAGTTAGGTTCCTTAATACAGTGATCCATTAATATCGACTGGATAGCATCAACTTGTGTTATAACTGCCGATTCGGGATCAATATGGTCTATCAGGGTTAGCCCTGGTTTATCTTGAAAGATCTGTTGGTGTTCAGGGCACAAAAAACTCAATAAAAAGATGTGCCAATTGCTATCATGGTTTTTCCACCAATCAAAATCAATATGATAAGGCGTATCTATTGTGGGACGTATTAGACTAAATGATTTAAGTTCAGTCATTACTGTTTTCCCGTCATTCGATAAGTTTGAAATACATGTCGCCGAGATGTTTTATCCAGGGTTTATTGAAGAGAACATCCAGGATTACAGATGGAGGACATCTGCGCGTTACGTTCACAGCTGCATAAAGTTCCTGAGCATGAATTTGGTTTTGAGGATTCAATCTGGAGAGGTCAATCATTGTTTGGTGGATTATCTTTTCAATTGGAATCTTAAGTTTTTTCTCCCAAACATTATCCAAAGCTTCTACGTCTGGAGTGACCAATGCCATCCTATCGTCATAAGAACAGGTCACAACCTGTTTTAAAAGGGCAAAAACGATTCCTCCGTCAGCTCCTACAAGGACAGTCTTGATCCATTCTTTTGAATTTTTTGATTTCTCAACCTTGATATTGACTTCCCCGGGGTTTTTCGATTTTGAAATAAATATCAAGCTTCCTGGAATTACGCCTTCCTTGAAATACCAATCCCTTAAGCCGAATATATAACGCGAAGATCGAACCACCCAACCAGGAATTATCGAATTGTTTTTCAAGTCAACGAAATTAAATTTAATCCTGGGCGTTTCGTACGCAGTAGGAAAAAGTAATTTCAATTTTGAAGTGAGAGGAAGCGTTCCAGAACGCCAATGGGGGTAAGGCAGGCTAAGGATAACAGTATCGACAGGTGAAATAACTTCCTCATTTTCAAATTCATCACACTGTTCTGATCCAAAAGAGCGGAATTTCAAAATCTCATCAGATATAACCGGAATAGGATCAGAAAATTGAAGGTGAGAGGGGGTGTTCCGAACTTCTGTTGGCTCTAGTCGGTTCAGGAACCAGAGTGTTTTGCCAGCAGGTCCAACTTCATCAAATCTCGGATCTTCCTGAAGGGCATAATCCAGTGAAAACTCGATTAACTTGGAGTTTACTCCAGTTGGAATTTCAATTTGCGTCAACAATTCCTGGGTGGATAACGGACCACCTTTTTCCATTTCCAGAATTGCTTCACAAAGATTTAATTGACCAATCCCAATATCTACCAATAAGGCACTGGGAAAATAATGGCCTGCAATCCTGACAAGATCTTCATTATGGTCGAGTTGTTCTTTTATCTTTGCTGCAATTTGATCGCTAAAATTATAAATTACTTTATCGGCATCCAACCAGACCTCGACAGAACGCTGGATTGGTTGATTTAATTTGTGATTTGATACATTACCTGCAATAAACAGTCGTGATGAGTCTTCGAATTCCACTTCTAATACCTGTAAACCGGGAAATTCGGGGTTTTCACCTTGCCGAACGTTGGTTACTTTCCCTTTTTTCCATGACAAATGAGGAAAAATTAAAATATCCGAAAGCTTATGAATATCCTTTGGATAATAGATATCACCTAAATTTTTCTGTTCGGCTTCAAAAACCTTTTGTAATTTTTCAATTTTATTGAGGATGATTATCCTGGCTAAATCCAGATGTGTTGCGGGGGTTTCAGTTTCGAGGAGGTGAGTAAATATGGTATTAAGATCGTTTTGTGAGATTTCGAAATCCTGCCAAATTTTTTCTTGATTGTTCATGAACAATTGCCTTTATAAGTTGAGAAGTAATATTGATTATACCTTAATGGAGTGTTTGATGAAGTTGCATAACAAGCACAAAAGTATTAGTTTAATACCCCAATGTTACTAATTGTTAAATATACTAATAATTGGTAACTACTCAGGCAGGTGAGATGAAAGAGGGTAAATAAGGCGTACCAGCGAGAG
>CAZAAJ010000037.1:0-26611 GCA_964483135.1 uncultured Anaerolinea sp.
TTCCCTCATCCTCACTCACCTCAGCCGGCGCTACCGCGACAAGGACGTGCTCGCCGAGGCGCAGGCGGTCTTCCCCAATGCCAAAGTGGCTCGCGATTTCGACGTCTTTTCAATCAAGCGAGAATAGAGAGTCGAGAACATAGAGCTGTTGCGAGGAGCGCGAAGCGCGACGTGGCAATCTCCATAAACACTATTAGGTTCTATAATTCGTAATCAGTAATCAGTAATCAGGATAAGTCGATCGTGCCTATCTTGCTTTTTATTCCTCGTAATTACCCCAGTTTGAGCTGAATTCAGACCAGCGCTAACCCCTGTCACATCTCACTCATCTCCCTTTCAGATTTTCATGCTCTCCAGTTCCTTTTTTCTAATCTAATTTGGACAAATTAGGTATTAAATAGTATGATTATTTTGATAACACAAAGGTCAAATGTCTATTAACAGGAAGGCATGAATGATTGAAGAAGTTGAAACTGTGATCGTGGGCGGCGGGCAGGCAGGTCTCGCCACCAGTTATTACCTGAAACAAAAACATCATGAGCACATCGTCCTCGAGCAGGCTGCGCAGCCTGCAAACGCCTGGCGCAATGACCGCTGGGACTCCTTCACCCTGCTGACGCCAAACTGGTCCTTTCAGCTCCCCGGCGCTGCATACGATGGGGACTCACCCGACAGGTTCATGCCCCGCGACGAGATCATCCGCCGTTTCGAGCAGTACGTTGAACAGGTACGCCTGCCGATCATTTACCGGGTGAACGTCAGCGAGGTGATCCGGGACGCGGACAAAGATTCCTACCTCATCCATGCCGGCGACAAGACCATCCGTGCCAGGAATGTGGTCATGGCGACCGGTCTCTTCCAGCAGGCAAAGTGGCCCGAATACAGCGCCAATTTACCGGCGGATATCCTGCAGCTCCCGGCGGGCAAGTACCGTACTCCCGGCTCCCTGCCCCCCGGCAACGTGCTGGTAGTGGGCAGCGCCCAATCCGGCTGCCAGATCGCCGAAGAGCTTTACACGGCAGGGCGCAAAGTCTACCTGTGCCTGGGAAGTGCCGGGCGCCTGCCGCGCCGCTACCGCGGGCGGGACGTGTACGAGTGGATGAACATCATCGGACTCCTTGACCGCACCACCGACAAGCTGCCCTCGCCCAGGGCGAAGTTCGCCGCCAACCCGCATGTTTCGGGCAAGGACGGCGGGCACACGCTCAACCTCCACCAGTTCGCCCGCGACGGCGTGACCCTGCTGGGTCACATCCTGGGCGCCGAGGGCAGGCAAATTGCCCTGGCGGCGGATGTCAACGAGTGCCTGGCAAAAGCCGACAAATTCGAAGCGGACTTGACCAGGCAGATCGACGACTTCATCACCGCGGCACGGATCGTTGCACCACCGGAAGTACTGCCTGCACTCACTGACGGGTTTACTGATGCGGAGATCGATCACCTTGACCTGCGTGCTGCCGGCATCACCACCATCATTTGGGCGGTCGGCTACACCTTCGATTTCAGCCTGGTGCGTCTGCCGGTACTGGATGGCGACGGCTTCCCAATCCAGACTCGCGGAGTGACAAATTACCGCGGCTTATATTTCGTGGGCATGCCGTGGATCTACAAGTACAAATCCGGGCACCTGCTCGGCATGGGTGAGGACGCCGCCTATATCGCCGCAGCCATCACTTGAGCGCATTCTTCTTGCGCGCGCTGGCTGTGACCGGGGTCAGCAGCGCCCGACGCGAACGGTCCAGCCATTGTTTGAAAGGAACAAACAGCAGCGCCATCACCATGAAGCCCAGCATCAACAGTGAGGCATCACGCAGCCAAAACAGCAGCACCAACAGCCCCATCCCCACCCCGGCGGCAATATCCGAGCTGTGCAGCGCCAGGTAGAGGAAAGAGTAAACGATAAAGCCGAGCAGCGTGTACATCGGGAAGAACGCCAGGAAAACCCCGGTAGTGGCGGCAAACCCCTGCCCTCCGTGGAAGTTGGCAAAAATTGGAAAATCATGCCCGAGGATGACTGCCGCGCCTGCCAGCATCTGCCACTCGAGGGGCAGCCCCGCGCGCATTGCCAGCCACACTCCAAATGTCCCTTTGAGGATATCCAACAGCGCTACCAACACCCCGGCGCCGAAGCCGAACTGGCGTTTGGTGTTACGGGCACCCATGTTACCGTCGCCCAGGGCGCGGATGTCGTTTTTGTGCGTGAGTTGGGAATAGATCAAAGCGGTGGGGAAGGACCCGATCAGGTAGCCAACGAGTATCAATGCCAGGCGAAGGAACATGCATCACTCCTTTCACTCAAATGCTTAACCCCGTTTCACCCCCAGTGTAACACCGTTTTCCCCCTCAAGAGCTATCCGGAATGTGACTTTCAGAATGTGACTTTTGTCGTTTGACTTAAGCCCGCCAAAGTGATAAACTGTTGTCAATTAAATAGCCCCAAAATGGCACTTCTATCCAGAGAGGCGGAGGGACCGGCCCGATGAAGCCTCGGCAACCAGTGAACAGGTAACTGTACTCATGGTGCCAATTCCGACAGAGGATCTGGAAGATAGAAGGGCAGCCTTATGAACGTTGCCCCTCGTGTTTGTACCGGATAGGGGCAATCTCTTTTTAAGGAGCAGACAATGGCATCAAGCAGTTTCATGGATTCTCCCAGTTACAAGTTCTCTTCCGAGTCGGTGACAGAAGGACACCCCGACAAGCTCTGCGACCAGGTTTCAGACGCCGTACTGGACGCCTGCCTGGAGCAGGACCCCCGCAGCCGCGTGGCCTGCGAAACCGCCGCCAAGACCGGCTTTGTGATGGTGCTCGGCGAGATCACCACCACCGCCTTCGTCAACTTCGATGAACTGGTGCGCAGGGTGGTGAAGGAGATCGGCTACGACAGCAGTGAGAAGGGCTTCGACGGCAACACCTGCGCCGTGCTCTCCGCCATCAGCAGCCAGAGCCCCGATATCGCCCTCGGCGTGGACCACTCGCTGGAGGAGAAGGGCGGCGAGGTAACGGCGAAGGAACTGGACGAGATTGGCGCCGGCGACCAGGGGATGATGTTCGGTTACGCCTGCAACGAGACCCCCACCCTCATGCCTATGCCCATCTACCTGGCTCACAGGCTCACCCAGCAGCTGGCGAAGCAGCGCAAGAACGGCACCATTCCGTGGCTGCGCCCCGACGGCAAGAGCCAGGTGACCATTGAATACAACCACGGCAAACCCGTGCGCGTGGATACGGTGCTCATCAGCACCCAGCACGCCGACGGCATCAGTCACTCTGAGATCGAGGAAAGCGTGATGGAGCACATCATCAACCCGGTACTGCCGGCGGAGCTGGTGGACGAACGCCCCCCCAAGATCTATGTGAATCCGACGGGGAAGTTCGTCATCGGTGGACCGATGGGAGACGCCGGGGTAACCGGGCGCAAGATCATCGTGGATACCTACGGCGGCATGGGCCGGCACGGCGGCGGCGCTTTCAGCGGCAAAGACCCCACCAAGGTGGATCGGTCGGCGGCGTACGCGTGCCGCTGGGTGGCCAAGAACGTGGTGGCTGCCGGGCTGGCGGACCGCTGCGAGATCCAGGTGGCGTACGCCATCGGGGTGGCGCACCCGCTCAGCATCAACGTGGAGACGTTCGGCACCGGCAAAGTGAGCGACGAGAAGATCGCCAAGTTGATCAGCGAGCACTTCGATTTGAGACCCGGCGCCATCATCCGCGATTTGGATCTGCGGCGGCCAATTTATCGCAAAACAGCGGCGTACGGGCACTTTGGGCGCGAGGACGAGGGCTTCACCTGGGAACTGACTAATAGAGCTACTCAACTCCGTGAAGCGGCAGGACTATAAGCCAAACAAACTTTGCCAAGTTACTTTGTAGCCCTGCAACGAAATGCATGTTGCAGGGTACGCATAAAACGCTAGCCGATGCGCTGCGAAGGGCTGCGGGATTTTAACCTCACGCTGAACCGCAGAGAAAAAAACAACTGGAACAAAAACTAAGCCCGGGCAGACCCCGGGTTTTTGTTTTTATTTTTAAAAATGGGAACGAATAAAACAAATAATGGTAATGTTTGATTTGATCTTAAGTATTAACAAGAATCAATTCAAATCAAACAAATAGATATTGGGTTTTAAAAGAGCCCGTGATTTTAGACTCTTATTATAGAACATATTTTCTGTTTTGTCAAGAATTTTTAAGGTTTATTTTTTGTCTGACTACTTCGTGAAATGTTTTGCAGTGAATTTTACTTGCCAACGGAAGAATATCTGTGCTGTGACAAGGACACATTGGCTAAATTTTACACGCTAAAAAGATTAATACGCTTTGGCTAGACTAGCAGTTATAAACTTGTTTGAAACATTCGGTTATTTAAAATAACTTAGGTGATATATACAAAAACGTATACTAAAGATGAGAATAAAACCAACTTACCGGTTGACAATGCCATTTAGTTTTTTTACTTAAGATTGCCACATAAGCATTTTTATAAATCAAAGGTGCTCCATTGTCAGTATTAATTAAATCCCTTGACACCAAATATAAGTAATACTTATCTCCCAAGCGTTCTGCTGTTTCAATTTCATTCCGGGAAATGTAAAAATGAGGAGTCCCAATATAAGATTTCACCTCTATAAACCTATCCAGCGATTTCGAATTTTCATTCTCATATGAGGCGATGTCAAAACCTGCATTTACTTTGTATCTGCTAATCTGAACAATGTTTTTAATATAAGGATGATTACTTAAGCGTTTTTTTTCTAAATTTAGGACATATTCTTCTGCCTTAAACCCGAATTCCTCACGCTCCTTCTGCATTTCTAAAAACTCATCATAGGTTATACCCATGCCTGGTATGTAAGATTGTTTTTTGTTATACCAATCAATAACTTCTTCCTCGAACACTTGTTCAAATTTTTTCCCAATATAGAAATAATATTTGGGGGTTGAGTATTGAAAAAAGCCGAGTGAAATTAGTAGATTCTTGTATACAGAATACGATAATGGCATGAAATTATTAAGGATTCGAACGCAGTTTGCACTAGTATCATAATCAAGCGATTCATAAGGAATAAATTCAGATAACTGGTTTTTTTCTCTTAAATTTACAAGAAGATACTTCACTAATTGCATCTGCAAGGTATTTTGGTCATTATTTTCAATTAATAACATCGGGAATTTATTGGTCTTTTTTACAATATTCATCTTATTTATTTGAATCCAACCAATAAAATTTATTAATTGAAGAATTGCATCAATGGAATAAGCTAGCCCTCTTGAATCATTTTGACTGTACTTTTTTATATCAGAGAAGTGAAGTGGATATTCTGCACCATTAATTAATGTTAAAACCGCAAAAATTCTTTCAAACAAACCTACTTTACTATTTTGAAGAGACATAATTTTTTATTAACGCTCTCATATCTTCATAATCTACATTTTCGCTATCAAGAAGTTTGAAAAGCGGGATCGGCTCACTTTCAATTATTTGTAACATACGTCTTTCTTTTTCGATTAACCTTGAATGAATAGTACGATCAATATTGTTGTCCGAAAGCAAATAGAAATAGTTAATTTTGTCGTCTTTTTTTAAACCATACCGATGAATGCGGTCTTTAGATTGGATAAAATTTCCAGCGTTAAAATTTCTATCTAGATAAATCGCATTATGACATGCTTTGTGTAATGAAATCGATTCCGCAATAGCAAATGGATTTGCAATTAAAACATTAAACCTTCCATTAGGTTTATGAAATTCCTTAATAATAGATTCGCGAGTTAATTCATCACCAATGTTATCAATAGAATCGACTGGCGTAGCACCAAATATAATCTCGGATTTCACTCCATTCAGCTTAAGGAATTCATTAAATTCGATAATATTTTGAATGAAGATTGTCCATACCAACACCTTTTCGCCCTTGGCGATCAATTTATTAATCAAATCCATAGCAGCTTTGAATTTTGGGGGGGTTTCCAATTTTGAATAGTCTATGATTTTACGCAAAATTGAGCCATCTTCAATGAAAAAATCATCCACCCACCCAGATTCTAAATAATATTTTTCCAGGGGTTTTAATAAAAGAGAAGGATTAATTGATGCTTGCATCAGTCTAATTAATCTCGCTCTTTTTAATTGATTCTGGGCAATAAAACTCTTTGAATTAATATTCTGACCTATTTGATTCATAAATTTGCTTTCAATTGCCTTGTAGATTTCTTTTTGTATAACACCCATTTGAACAAATATAGGATCATTCTCAATTGGTACAGGCAAATCTAGGTCACTTTTCCGAATTCGAATAAAGTATGGAGAAACTTCTGAAATTAATGTTTTTATACGCGCATCATTATTTCGTTCGGTCATTTCTTTTAATTGGTAGGGGTAGAATTTAATAATTTCTTTTGTAGGCCAAATAAATTTGTATAAGTTGAATAAATCCTCATACCCATTAGGAACTGGAGTCCCTGTAAGAATCACCCTTGCACCACAAAAACGAGAAATTTCGAGGGCAGAATTTGCCCAAACTCCGCCATCAATATTTTTAATTTTATGGGCCTCATCTAAAACCACCATTGTCGGATGGACTTTCAGAAAATTTATTAGATCTTGCTGAATTGAAGGGATTGAATTGTAAGAAAAGAGCATAATTTCTTGTGGCTTATTTCCATACAATTGACGAGTTCTCACTTTTTCATTAATTCCACCTGACATTCGGATTAATGAAGGGGCAACACCAAAACATTCCTTATACTCTGATTCCCATGGTCCAAAAGAACTCAAGGGTCCGATAATCACTAAGTTAGAAACATGTTTGTAATTACTCAATGGAAGATTTTTTAAATAAGCATAAGCACCGTAAACAATGCTTGTTTTTCCTGCACCTGGGACAGAGAAATTACAAGCATTTTGGGAAAAAGCAAGATGATATGCTGATAATAATTGCAATTCATACAATCTACGATTAGGTAAAATACGTAGCAATTCTTGAGTGAAAGACTTGAATTCGAACTTCTGGGTTTGGGTAAGTATATTATTACGAATAGAATTAGCTTGTTCCGAAAAATCATCAAACTTTAGATTTTCATCAAAAAACTTTTGAAACAAATTCTCAACTTTTGCTGATCTTGATTCGATAAGATTGTTCGATTTCAACAATTCTTGAATCTTTATTAATATAGTTTCCTTATCTTCGTTTGGAAAAGGAATTTGAATTTCTTGGTCTTTAATAATCGCGTTTAAGAAATCAGATAAATACAGTTTCTTACGAGGACTATCAACTAATTTACTGATATCACCGGTTAAAATATATATATTATCGCTCTCGTTGATATCAATAGCAATTAATCCCATACGACTCCTTACTTTTTATTTGCCTTTTGAATCAATGGTCGATATATATTTATCAATTTAACCATTTCACTTAGAATTTTATCAATTTCTAAATCGTAAAAAGAGTCAACGCTCGTATTAATAGAAGATAATGAATCGAATGCTTTTTTAACCAACTGCATTGGTTCATTAGCTTCTCTTTTATTTTCCAAACGATTTTCACCAATACGTAGATTCCCCTCTAATAACCCCCTTACTTTTAAAATCCATTCTTCGTCTCGAGCTCCTAATTCATTTGATAAATCAGAGTCTGGTCGTTCACGACGTAGGTTTTCAATCGATATTTCTTCACTTGATATCGGATCAATTTTTTCCTCATGGTTTTGGACAAATTCACGCCAAATATCTTCATATTGGAATATACTTCCTGTTTTACTAGTTTGGGCGATACTTCGGAACTGTTTACCCTCATATTGGGCTCGTATGTAATCAAAGGAAATTGCCTTAAGGTCAGAGACATCATTTTCTTTGTACATCCATTGAACATTTTTTTCTTTAGACTTGCTTTGATATCTCTTAAGATAACCATTCAAATCAACGAATTGTCCTTCGCGTTTTTCCAGACGTGTATAAATACCGTTATATGAATAATAATTTAAGTAGTCATCCATCAATTTCTTTATTTCCAACCATTCAATTATTGTCGATTTGTTTTCCGACATCATGTCAGCAATTTCTTGTTCTTGAAACCCAAAAAATTCAAATAAATCAGCGCATTTAAGGTATTTTTCTATTGGGTTGTAATCTAGTTTTGCATCTTCACCCATCTGATAAATTGTTTCCAATTTACTTATTTCTTTGTCATCCTTTACAGTATCAGGAAGGATAACAGCTATGAAGTATTGGGCAAAATCCAAATCGTATGAAGAATGAGTATGATCGAGTCTTTCATTATTAATTGTTCGAAGAAGCATTGCCCTTCTATTACCATCGATGATTTTTCCTTCATAGGTCACAATACCAAACACCCTTTGCTTGTTTCTCTTCAAATCAAGTAAAGTTTGCTTGTTTCGATCTTCTTTAGATTTCCAGAGGAAATGTTCGATTATTTTGGAATCTTCTGAATTCTCGGCATCTAGTTCATGATTCTGGATTTCGTAAGATTTAACAAGACTTGCAATACGACCATTGTATTTGTTGTAGATTAAATAATCGATTGGAATTTGATACGCGTTTAATATTAACGTTTGACCTCGATAAGGAATTCTGATTCCTTGAGTATATGAATCTCCTTCCATTATTTCTTTTAGTTTTTGAATCCGCAATTCTTTATCCATTGTTTAACCCTCCATTTTGTTGAATATAGAAAAAAGGATAAAATAACCAATAGCGATTTTTAATGGGAGTGTAAACTGTTCCCCATCGATTAAAATAACTACATTTTTATGGTCATTAGCCACAGCGGAATCTAGAAAATTCTTAACTTCTCCTAAGAGTTCTTCAGGACCGAGTATTGATTTCGTAAAACGCTCATCAGAAGTCAAACAGTAATTATCTTGAAATTGACTCAAGGAAACTATTTGTTTTCTTTTTTTATTAATATACTCTTCAACAATTGAGTAATACATTACGGGAAGCCATTCCTTTTGCGGAATAGGTATTATTTTTTTTGCTTTTTTACCTTGACTATAATGAATTTCTGCGTGCCATCTAAAAATCCTCGTTTGAAAATCAGAGCCATGATTGGTTAGCTCAACACGATATTGATTAATTTTTAGATAAGGTATGTGATAAGTAAATTTAGAGTTCCATGGCTTTCTTTTTTCTATCGTTTTTGGAATCACTTTGTAATTCAGGTTAACAAAATCCCCTTCAGTAAACACTCGTGGAGAATGTTCCACTTGAAAATCCATATCTTCAAGAATCGCGATTGCTTGTGCAAATCCGAAAGCAAGTTTTGGAGGAACCGCATTACCTATTAACCTATACTTACTATAAATTGATACGCCATAAAAACGATAATCAATGGGAAAACTCATTAAAGTCGCAACTTCGCGAATGGTCGGAGCTCTAAATTCATTTTCACTGTGGGCTAGAATCATTGACTCACGTGCACCAAAAGTCATTGTTGCCATGACAGTCCTTGCAGGTTTGTCGAGATTTTCTGGAAAGGACATTTTCCCCATATAACCCTTATCCATTTTTAACCGGCTTGCTTTTTGCCATTGATATTTGGGGATTAACTGAAGATAATGGTGATCTGTTACTTTTTTAGCCTCCATTAAAAAAGAATAATTTGGATCAGAGATGAATTTTATTTTTTTATTAGTTGGGTCCCCAAGACTTTCAAGGACTTTTTTTAAAGGTAACCGATTTTGTGAGGAGAAAATTACCTCCATTGGTTTTGGAAAGTCACCACAAAAATATCTTTGTCTTCTTGATGGCACTCCAAAATATTCAGCATCATATACACCACAATTAACATTCTTCACATGAAGAATTTGGTTACCAGATATCTTCAATTCTTCAGCTGAATAATCATTTCTAATAAATTTTTCCGCATTCGGAACATTTACTAAAATCCAATACTTGAGAATGCTATTCTTCTTCCATTTTTTTCTAGCTACAATCCTTAGGTAAGATTCAATCAATCTAATTCCGAGATCTTTTTCACTTTTGCCAGATCTATTCGAATTGGAAAACTCCACACAAGGCGGAGATCCTATAATGATTTCTGCATCAGGAATCTGTCGATCAAATTCATCGTCAGGTAATTTAGATAAACGTTCAACATCATCCATTATTGTACGTGAATATGGATGATTCCTTTGATGGGTTACTACCGCAGGCAGCCATTTATCTACCGCCCAAATAATATTAAACCCAGCGTGCGAGAAACCTTCAGAGAACCCCCCGGCTCCACAAAAAAAATCTAATACCCGCAATGGCCTCTCCTATGACTGTTTTTTTGTCAATAAGTATTCTACCTCATCTACACAATGCTGAATGTCTTTTTTGATTTGGCACTCCCAAAACACTAGTACAGTCCAATCTATATTCTCCAATAATCGGATTTTCGCTTGATCACGTTCTTGGTTCTTTTTGAATTTCTCATTCCAAAAGGTAGTATGGGTTTTTGGAAGGCTTAACGAACAATTAGGACATCTGTGCCAAAAACAACCATTAACAAAAATCGCAATTTTTCGTTTTGGGAAAGTAATATCAGGTCTACCCGGTATCTGCTTTAAGTGTAGGCGATAACCTCGAAGATTATTTTTCCATAGTGCTTTTCGGAAAATTATTTCGGGTGTTGTGTTTTTTCCCCTATTTGCACTCATAATCCAAGATGTAGATTCTTTTAGCGGAATCGGAGCTCTTCCATCTCGAATAAATTTTTTTGGTAAATCCTGTTTATCATATTTCATTAATCATAATTTTACAACCGTTACCTAATTGGTCACGCTGAAGAAAGTAATCTCATCCACCTTAGTGCTGTTGGTTGTGTATGCAATACTACCAATAAAAATAAAACGGACCTGTGAAGGTCGGTTTTCTGGTCTTCCCGTGGGCTCAACTCCCGGCTTGAGCTTCCAGCTTCGCGATTTTTGCGTGCGCCATCGTCCCGGTGTCCTTCGGGAGCGCGGGGTACTTCTCATGCACACCGGCGGCGGTCTCCCGGTGCTCCACGTGGTCAAAGGCATCATCGATCCCGGCGTGTTTGCCGGCGGGGAGGGCATAACCGCTGGCAACCTGATTCGGTACTGAAATCCCTGAGCAGAGGTTAAACAACCGGGTAGAGGGTGAGTTTTGGTACTAGAAACTAGAAAACAGAAATATTATAATTAGGTAATCAAATCATGGGAGGGGTAAATGTCAGGCGGATATGTTTTTCACATTTGCAGTTGTGGGATGTCGATCCTAATACCAGCAGACGCCAGTAGTATTTATTGCTGGAACTGCCGCAGGCAGTGGCCGCGCAACCCGCGCGCCGGCAGGCCGGTGCAATACGGCAGCAGGCGCCCAAAACGGGTGTACCGCGCCTGGCCGGAAAGGGGCCCTTATTATCCTCGCCGGCAGCCGGTACGCATTGCGCCGCCAACACCTCCGACAAAGATCATGCCGGCAAACTTCAGAATGATCGACCCGCCAGTCGGGCCTATCCCAGGGGCAGAGCCGCCAGTTGTGCCAGCCGCCGCAGCAGCTCCAGTGAAAGCTGCAACGAATACTGCGGGGATGATCTTCTGGGCAGCCTTCACAATCATCATGCTCGTGATCGCAGTGAGTATTATTACCAACCCGCGGGGGTTTTTGGATAAGGTTGAAGGTATCCTTTCTTCCAGTGGTTCATCAAGCAGCGGCTCAACGACAAGTTGTGCAGAAGTGAACCGAATGTTCTCTTCCATTGGCAGCTGTTCCAGCAGCAATGGCTATACCACTAAATCCGGTTACAGCTGGTGCGATGTGACTTTACGGCAGAATTCCGGATGCTCCACCAGTGGAGGCGTAACATTGTGCGATTCAGGATATGGTCAGGGTTGGGTTCCCAACAGGTGCATTCCGTAAATTTGTCATCACAGGCGAGGGAGAAATCACATGGCTGAAGTTGAAATGATCTATTGCTCAAACTGCGGGGCACCCAATTCAGTGACTGCGGAAGTGTGCACTGCATGTAGTACTGAGATAATCCGCCCGCATCCCATCCAATTGGCAGGTGGGGAAATCTACATTCTGCGCTGCACCAGCTGCGGGCTGCGCCTGCCGGTTGTCAAAACCGAAGGCACCACCACCTGCGCATCCTGCGGGCTCACCCATACCATCCTCACTGGTGAGGGCTATATTACAGTGAGCCCCGCCCCGGGATCGACGAATCGCGAAGTGGAACAGGAATACCTGCTTGCAGATGAACCGGTTGCAATCAAGCCGCCAATCGTTCCAGAATTGAGCTCTAAACTTCAAGAGCAAGCGACCGCCCGGGAGGAGAAAAACATACACATCAAAGAACTGGAAACAATCATCAGAGTGAAAACGATGCAGCGCAAAGACCGGGTCAGCAGAAGGAAAGGGGGGCGTATTATTTTAATCCTGAGCCTGATAGGGATAATTGCCCCAATTGTCGACACTGGAATACTGAAATCATCCCGCTCGGACCTGGTTGATCCAATCATTTTTATTGTTTCAGTATCTTTTTTCATAATCGGGTTTGTGCTGATGCTGGCTTCTGGAAAGAAAGGAATTCAAAAATTAGAACAGGAAATCAATACGGCTAATTTAGAATTGGAATCCTTGCTTTCAATGCAAAAAAACAGACCAGACGAGGGAGGCAACTAATGAGTGCTGAAGTATTTTGCATCCACTGCGGGCGGAAAAACCTTGCAGAAGCGCGTTTCTGTCAGTTTTGCGGCGAGCCTATCCCTCAAATCGATGAGGGTCCGGTTGAAACCAAGTCGAATGAGGTGCTTGAATGTCCCTATTGCGGGCAGCAAATGTCAGTGGAAAAAAACATAAGCCAGTTATTGTGTATTCAATGTGCCGCTGCTTTTGAGGTGAAAAGAGTCAACGGCAAACCAGAACTAAATATCCTGCGGTTTTAGCCGCGCGGGTGGTCAGGCAACAAAGTTTAATGCGGTTGAACACTCCCGCTGGGCACAGGTTTTATAAACAGGCGGTTTATTGGTCGTTGAGAAACCTCTGAAACTCAGCCAACTTGCCTTCCGCGGCGGACCAGCGTTCCACCTCCTGCAGGTCCACTTCAGCATTTTGCCTGAGGAGCATTGCCTGGCGCAAACATTGCTCATCGCGCCAGTGATAGAACGCTGCCAGCCGATCTTTAACACTATCCGTTGCTGTGAGGATCCTCAACACCCCGGTGGGCAACTGGATCTCGTCCACCTTCCCAACCGGCTCTACCCCCACCGTCAAAGGGCCGGGAGGAAACTCGATGAACCATTGCGATTCGGGGTGTTTGAAATACCGTCCTTCTTCGTCAAATCCGAGCGCACGCATCACCTCGTCAATTCTTTTACGCGCAACCATGTAGATATTCACCAGGTCGATATCAAAGGAGACATAACGGTTTTCAGTGCGATAGGCGACAGCGGCCCCACCGGATAAAACGACCATGATACCGCCCGCCTGCAGGTTATCCTGAACAAAGGCAGCCATCTCAATCTGGGTCATTGCGGAAATGGGTTTCATAAGGGTTTACCCGCTCGTCTTGGTCTGCGCCGGTTCATTTTTAACCGCTCGATTTCTTCAGGCGGATAGAATTGGAAAGCTTTATCCAACAGGTCTTTCAGCTCTGGCAAAAAAGGATAACGGGGATTGAATTGAAAAACGCGGGTGCGGCCTTCGAGGAAACTGACCAGTACTCCCCCGTTCTCAAATTTCGCCAACTGGTTCTGGATAGTACTCAGGCTGACATCAAAGAATTTGGCAATTTCCGAGGCGTTTCCCATTGACCTGACGTTGAGAAATACCAGCACCCTTTCTGCGTTTTCCGAACCAAGAATTGGTTCAATCACTGTATCACCTATTCTTTCGGTTATATAACCTATATTTTAGGTTATTATAACAGAATCGCATCGGATATGCAACCTGGCACTTCTCCAGCGTGTTTGCCGGCGGGGAGGGCGGTCAGCCATGGGGAAGACCCAAATTCAATCCACACAGCATCGCGGAGAACGCACACTTGCCCTGGATGCAAGTGCCAGGGGAGACAACTTTTAGGGAAAACCTGTATCACGCAGAAGCGCAGAGATGCGGAGAAAAACAAGAACCACTGATAGTTAAAACCAAAATCCTCACTGCTTATAATGATTCACAATACGGTGAAATCCCTGTTTGAGTGTTGGAGCACCGAAATTGATCAATAAACCAACCTAGAGATGCAGGATTTTGAGATAAGTGAGCAATTGTTTATGGTGAACTGGGGCAAGCGTTTCAACGGATTTAAGCTCAACGACTACCTGGTACTCAACCAGCAAATCAACACGAAACCCATTATCGATAACGATACCATCATAAGTAAAAGAAATCGGTTTCTGGACTTCAACTTTCAAACCTGCAATCTTCAGCTTTTCAGCGAGAATAATCTCATAAACGGATTCAAGTAATCCGGGTCCAAGGTCCTGATGAATCTTCATCGAACAATCAAGAATCTTGCCTGTTAATAAATTAATATCCAGGCTTTTCCTGATTATGTAAAGGTTTTCTCTGCGGGCTCAGCGTCTCTGCGTGAGAATAAACTTACTCGTTTGGAGAATCCGCTTCCACCGCGGGGGCATCACCATAGTTGAGGATCTCGCGCACCTGCGAGCCGTGCTGCTGCGGTCCGATGATGCCCTGCTCCTCGAGGGTGTCGATGAGGCGGGCGGAGCGGGTGTAGCCGATGCGCATCTTGCGCTGGAGCATGGAGATGCTGGCTTTGCCCTCGCGGCGGACAATTTCGGTCGCGTCTTTAAGCAAGGGGTCCTCGCCAACTTCAGCCTCGCCAAAGAGGGGCGCCTGCTTGAGGGGGGTGCCCACGGGCATCATTTCAACGGCGTGGGTTTCCGGCATGGCAGCACCCTGGGCGGAGCGGTTCATGGCAATCACCTTCCAGGAATCCACCAGGCGCTGGATCTCGGGATCGGAGACATACACTCCCTGCAGGCGCACAGGCGCGGGGGCATCCGGTGCCTGGTAGAGCATATCGCCGCGCCCAAGCAGGCGGTCCGCGCCGGGCTGGTCGAGGATGACACGGCTGTCGGTATTGGACGCCACCATGAAAGCAATGCGCGCCGGGAAGTTGGCTTTGATCAAACCGGTGAGCACATCCACCGAGGGACGCTGGGTGGAAATGATCAAATGGATACCGGTGGCGCGGGCGAGCTGCGCCAAGCGGGTGAGGCTGTGTTCGGTCTGTTCCGGAGAAAGCATCATCAGGTCCGCCAGTTCATCAATGACGATAACTAAATAGGGGAGTTTTTCGTGACCGAGCGCGTTGTAACCGGCGATATTGCGCACGTTGGCATCGGAGAATTTCTGGTAGCGCTGACCCATTTCTTTGAGCACCCACTGCAGAGCGCCGGTGACGCGTTCAGCATCCACCACCACGGGCGCGAGCAGGTGCGGCACGCCGTTGTAGCCGGTCAGTTCCACGCGCTTGGGGTCAACCAGCAGCAGGCGCAGCTCGGCGGGGGTGTTGTTGAGAAGCAGGCTGGTGAGAATGGCGTTGACCAGCACGGACTTGCCGGAGTTGGTGGTGCCGGCGATGAGCAGATGCGGCATGTTCGCCAGGTCGGCGCAAATCGGCTTGCCGGCCACGTCCTTGCCGAGGGCAAAGCGCAGGTTGGATTTGATCTTGCGGAAGGTCTCGGTTTCCACCAGTTCACGCAGGGAAACGAGGCTGAGCTCGCTGTTGGGGACTTCAATGCCGACATATCCCTTGCCGGGTACAGGCGCCTGGATGCGGATGCTGGGTGCTGCCAGCGAAAGTGCCAGGTCATGCTCGAGGGCGACAATCTTGGCCACGCGCACGCGGGTGCGCCCGGCGCGGTTCTCGATGAAGTCGGGTTCGACGCCGAACTGCGTGACCGCCGGACCGCGGTGAATTTCAACAATATGCGCCGGCGCGCCAAAGGAAGCCAGTGTCTCCTCAATAATGCGGGCGCGGTCCTTATCGTAATGGGATTGTATGGTCGAGGGGGTCGCAGGATCGAGAATATCCGCCACCAGCGGCATCTTCCACGGGGCTTCAGGTTTGCCCACGGCAATCTTGACGGTCGGGGTGGTAAAAGGTGATGCTTCAGCCTGGGCGGCTTCAGGTTGGTTAGCCGTGCGGGGAAACGAAGCCCGCGAAGAGCTTGCACGGCGCGGGGCGGAGACAACCGCGGGCGCTTCTTCCTCTTCCATATCCAGAGGGTTGAAACCCTCCGGAAGGTCAACGTCTGATTTGGCATCGGAGGAAGCATAGGAAAAGACACGCGGCAGCGGCTGCTGCCTGGCATTGGCAAAGGATGGCTCGGATTTACGTTTGAAGAGCAGCCCAATGTGAGCGAGCAACTCAGGCAGGGAAATATCAATGATGAAAATGAGGGCAATGAGGAACCAGCCAATGAGCAAGACGATCTCGCCGGCGTTGCCCAGAGTACGCTTGAACAGCGTGTCAATCGCCGAGCCGATGAGTCCCCCGCCCTTGCCGGCGAGGGCTGCTTCATACCCGCCCTTGTTGAAAACATGCAGCCAGGCGAGCAAATTGAAATAAATGAGGATAATGCCGGCGGTGCGTCCGCCTGAAATACGCGGGAGTTTATCAAACTTGCGTAATACCAGATACAACCCGAAGATGATCAGCGCGACCGGGATGATGAACCCTCCCACCCCGGCGATCTGGGCGGTCTTTTTTGCCAGCCAGCCTGTGAGCGCGCCATCCTTGCTGTTGAAGAGCGCCACCAGCACCAGTACCCCCACCAGCAGCAGGAGACCGCCAATGAAATTGAGCTTTTGATCCGTGGTGAGCGCGGACTGCGGAGCCTTGTAAGAATAACTTCGGCTCGAAGTCCCGCGGCTCTTGCTGGAGCTGCGGCTGCCGGAACTTTTCCCGCGGGTAGACTGGGATGAGGATTTTCGTTTGGAACTGGCGCGGTCATACCTGGACTGTGGCATGGATTCTCCCTGGTGGGGCATGAAAATTACAACCCTTACAGGAAAGGTTGCAACCTTTATACCATTGTATCATCGGGAGGAATAAGTGAATTTGATGCGGATTAGCAATAAAATACGGAAACAGCTTGAGCCAGTATTTGCAGCGTTGATTTAAATGCCAGCGGCGGAAGTGAATCAAGATCGAACCAGGCAGCGTCGCCGGCATCATCACCGGCAGATAATACTCCGCCTACCTGCTCCACCTGGTAAACCAGCAGGATATCCGCTCCACGTGCATTCTCACGGCCTGAATGAATCATAAAAAATTGCCCAACTTTTACTTTCAGACCGGTTTCTTCACGTACCTCACGCACAACGGCTGATTCCGGCAATTCATAGGCGTTAACAAAGCCAGCCGGGAGCGACCAGAGACCAATGAAAGGCTCCATTGTGCGTTGAACGAGGAGGACCTGGTGGTCCTGCAAAAGAAGGGCAGCGCAGGCAACCTTGGGATCTTCGTAGTGGACCCAGCCGCAGGCAGGGCAGGTTGGGCGCTCCTCGCCCATCTGAGTTTTCAACTCAAGGGGGGTGGCACATATGGGGCAAAAGGTGAATTTGGGGTGAGTGTCCAAATTACCGCCGGCGGGTGAAAAAGGCAAGCATGGCAGCAACGAGGGCAGCTGCGCCTGAAATGATCATCAACCAGGCGGAGGCGGAGAGCGAACGCAGCCGCGCGAATTGATCTTGTGATTCACGTGAGATAGCTTGTCCCTGGGTGTCGGTCGCAGGGAGACCCAGGATGAGCGTGGACGGATCCAGGTCTGCCTGGGGAATAGCGTCAGGCGTGGCGGAAAGCGAGGGAGCGCTTTCTGAGTTGGGAGCGGCTGCCAGCGGGGCTTCCGTGCTGCCCGACTTTATCGTGGTGGATGAGGCATCCCCGCCACCTCCGCCTCCCATGCCGTATGCCCGCTGTGGGTTCCAGAGGATGATCATCGGTGTAGGCGTGAGCCCGCTTGCGAGTTTCTCAGCAGTTACCGCATTATCTTCGGCGGAGGTCATCATAGGCGCGGCAGGCATGGCTGCCATCTTTGGCGCGAACTGCGAGAATGCAAAGACAACGATCAACATCAGGGTGGAGAAAGCAGATACCGCCCCCCACACAGGCTGAAAGCGCTGCGGTCTAGCCGTTTTTTTTACTTTATCCGGGGTGAGAGTGAAGTTGCGCCGCGCGCGAACCTGGGACATGGATTTGAGCAACCGTTTGGTATAGGCCAGTTCCTCCAACGCGTTTTTGAAATCGGGATCCGCAAGCAGGCGTTTTTCCACATCTGCCCGCCGGGAAGAACTGAGTTCCCCGTCCAGGTAAGCAGATATGAGAATGTAATCCTTGGTGGTAAGGGGTTTGGTCATTCCTGCGCCTCCCCTTTTAGACGAAATTGCTCGGGTAGAAGTTCCTGAAATCCCTGCAGGCAATCGCGGATCTTCAGGCGAGCGCGGGCAAGGCGGCTTTTGATAGTGCCGAGCGGGGTATTCACGCTGGCAGAAACCTCAGCGTAATCCAATCCCTGCACATCCACCAGCACCACCACCATGCGGAATTCCGGCGGCAGCTGCTCCAGGCAGTGCTGCAGAGCATGCTCCAGTTCCGCCTGCTCCATTTTGGTTTCAGCCGATGGGTCATCGGAAGCCATCCAGGGAGCTGAATCCTGTTCTTCATCCTCGTCATTCATGGGTTCAAGCGGTGTGGTGGGGCGGCGTTTCTGGCGGCGGAGCTCATCATAACAGCCGTTGGTGACCATGCGCATCACCCAGGCTTTGAAGGAGCCGCCGCGGAAAGAGGACAAGTTATTGTAGGCAGAAATGAACGCGTTTTGGACCGCGTCCTCTGCGAGACCCTCATCGGTGAGCATACGGTAGGCAACGTTGTATGCCATATCCTGGTACGCCAGGATGAGGCGGTTGAAGGCATCGAGGTCGCCGCTGCGGGCGGATTGGATCAGGAATTGTTCATCCATAGAGGATAATTGTAACCCATCCTTGACAGTCATTTTGGCGCAGGTATAATCAAAACAATAACCCTACCCGGGGAAAAAGGTTTGAACGATCCTCCAGAGAGCCGGCGAATGGTGCGAGCCGGTGGGTTGAGCGAACCTTATCCACCCCGGTCACCCGATAAGGTGGGTTGCTTTCGCAGGGGCAGGAATGCCGTAAGAAAGCCGGTGGCACCGTTATTGCCATTCAAAGGCTCACGCAAATGAGCGAATGCAGGTGGCACCACGGGCGCCCCTCGTCCTGCAAAGGAACGGGGCGTATTCTATTAAAACGAGGTGCAAAATGCTCGAACTGAATTTGATCCGCGAAAATCCCGAACTGGTGCGCAAGTCACTGGCTGACCGTCAGATGGACGCAGCCCAGGTCGACCAGGTACTCACGCTGGATAGCGAGAGACGATCGCTGCTGACCGAAGTTGAAAAATTCAAGGCAGAGCGCAACGTGGTTTCCAAAGAGATCTCCCAGACCAAAGATGCTGTGGAACGCCAGTCGAAGATCAACGCGATGCGCGAGGTCGGAGACACGATCAGCACATTGGATGAAACCGTAAAACAGGTGGATGAGAAATTGCAGTTGTTGATGCTCTCGATCCCCAACCTGCCCGACCCCTCCACCCCCTACGGCAGGGATGACAGCGAGAATGTCGTGCTTCGCACGGTTGGCGCGCTGCCGGAATTCAGTTTCAAACCCCTGCCCCACTGGGAGCTGGGCGAGAAACTGGGGATCATTGATTTCGAACGCGGTGTCAAACTGACCGGCTCACGCTTCTATATTCTCAACGGCGCGGCAGCGCGGCTTCAGCGCGCGGTCATCGCCTGGATGCTCGATCTGCACATCCGACAGGGATATGTGGAACGTTACACCCCATTCATGGTCAAGGCGGAAACACTCTACGCCGCGGGGCAGTTGCCCAAATTCATCGACAACCTGTATCATGACATCGAAGAAGACCTGTGGATGGTGCCTACCGCGGAGGTTCCGTTAACCGGGATGTACATGGGGGAAGTGCTTGACGAAAGCAGCTTGCCGCAGCGCTTTACCGCGTATACCCCTTGTTTCAGGCGCGAGAAAATGAGCGCCGGGCGTGACGTGAGGGGCATCAAGCGCGGGCACCAGTTCGACAAGGTGGAAATGTATACCTTCTGCCGACCCGAGGAATCCCCGGCTGAGCTGGAGAAGATGCTGGCGGCGGCTGAGGCTACCTGCGCCGGGCTTGGGCTGCCCTACCGAATTAAGCGCTTATGCACTGGCGACCTGGGGTTCAACTCAATGATCACCTTTGACCTGGAAGTGTGGGCGGCGGGCTGCGATGAGTGGCTGGAAGTCTCCTCGGTCTCAAATGTCGGCGATTTCCAGGCACGCAGGGCAAACATCAAGTACAAGCCGGCTGACGGCAGTAAGAATCGCCTGGTGCACACCCTCAACGGCTCCGGGTTGGGAATGCCGAGAACGATGATCGCCATATTGGAGAATTACCAGCAAGCCGATGGGTCAATCAAGGTCCCTGAAGTTCTGCGCCCGTGGATGGGTGGAATGGACGTGATCCGGTAATGGAAGCGATTGCCAATTCCTCGTGGTTCGTGCCGGTGTTGATCGCCGTAATGGCAGTCGGGCTGATCGGTTTGTTGATCTACATCGTCCCGGGGCTCATGATCATCTGGCTGGCTATCCTGGCGTTCGGGGTTGTCAACGGATTCACCGTCTGGTCGGGGATCCTGTTCGGCGTGATCACCCTGTTGATGGTCGGAGGCAGCCTGATCGACAACTTCCTGATGGGCAACCAGGCGCGCAAGACCGGTGCCAGCTGGCTGGCAATCGCGGTGGCGCTGGTGCTTGGCGTGGCGGGGACATTCATCCTTCCTCCCTTCGGGGGCATCCTGTTCGCGGCAGTGGGGATCTTTGTAGTGGAATGGATTCGCCAGAAGAATTTTAAGGAAGGATTGAAGTCCACCGGTGGCATCCTCAAAGGCTTAGGACTGGCAGTGGTGGCGCGATTTTTCATCGGCGTGGTGATGATCGGATTGTGGGTGCTCTGGCTGCTGTTGTTAAAATAATAAAGAATCCCTGTCTTTTTTGAGACAGGGATATTGTATTTTTATAGTAGAGACTCCATATGATATTGGAGTCTTTATTACTTAATGAGAGAGATAGGCTTCAACCATGATGAGGTTCTTTTCACCGGTATTCTTGATGACACCCAGCAGTGTATCCATGGAAGAGACTTCTTCCAACTGCTCTGTGACGAACCAGGAGAGAAACTCGCGGGCGATGTAATCCTTTGTGCTATTGGCAATCTCCACCAACTCATAGATAAATGCGGTGACATCATTTTCCCATTTTAGCGACATCGAAACCGCTTCTTCAGCGGAAGAAAAAGCCGATTTTGGTGCAGCGAGGGGTGGAATTTCCAGTTTTCCGCTAGTCTCTGTGACATAATGCAAGAACTTGAGCGCATGCTCCTGTTCTTCCGCAGCCTGCTTGTAGAAAAGCTCTGCCAATTTCTTCAGGTAACGGCTTTCAAAATAGGCGGCAATTTGAAGATATTGATTTGATGCTTCCATTTCGCGGCCAATCTGTTTATTGATGGCGTCATTTAATTGTTTGCTGATCAACATTTGAATCTCCTTTACATAATACTAATATCGTCTTTTTAGTATTATATCGGGGAAATCAATGAATTTCATTAACATCAATCGGATATTATTTATTTTCGCGGGTGAGTACAACCTGGTAGAGGACGATCGAACCCGCAACCGCAGCGTTCAGGGATTCGATGCGGCCGCGCATGGGAAGCCCGAGGAGGAAATCGCATTTTTCGCGCACCAGCGCACGCATCCCCTCGCCCTCGTTGCCTACAACGATGGCGATCGGACCATCCAGGCGGATTTCCTGAACGGGCTGGGAACCGGGACCCCCATCAAGACCCACCACCCAGACGTCCATCTTTTTTAGCTCATCGATCACCTGCACCAGGTTCGCCTGCGCGATGAGCATGTGTTCAGTCGCCCCGGAAGAAGCATTCACCACCGCAGGGGTAACATCTGCCGCGCGGTGCTGCGGAATGATAATTCCATGCACACCGGCTGCTTCGGCGCTGCGCAGCAATGTGCCAAGGTTTTGCGGATTCTGGATCATATCCAGCATGAGGATGAAGAGGTCCTCCTGACGCTGCTGCGCCAACAGAAGGATATCGCTGAGGTCTACATACGGGTAACCGCTGACCTCGAGAGCGACGCCCTGGGGATTATCCCCCATTTTCGCCAGGCGTTCTTTTGGGACTCGCTCGACCTTACATTTCCGAGCAGCCGCAAGTTTTTGAATTTCCTGAATGCGTCCTTTTTCTTCAATGCCAACGGTGAGGAATAACGTAAAAACTTCACGCCGCTTTGCCTGCAGCGCTTCCATCACGGAATTTCGACCGTAGATCCATTCTCGCATGACGGCTAATCCCAGTGCCAGGACGTGCCCTCTTTGCTGTCCTCGAGGATAACGCCAAGCGCAGCCAGCCGATCCCGGATGGTATCGGAAAGCGCCCACAGTTTATTTTGCCGCAGTTCACGGCGAACCTCGATGAGCAGGTTAATGATCTCATCGGATTTATGGTCAACCACTTTCGTCACTTCCAGGGTCAGACCCAACACCGAGGTTAATTTCTTTAAGGTAGATTGGGCAGGTTCCAGTTGAATATCAGTGGCACCATCAGCGCGTGCCTGGTTAATCGTTTTCACCAGTTCAAAGAGTTCCGCCAATGCGCCCGCCGAGTTGAAGTCATTATCCATGGCGGTGATGAATCCTGCGTTGGTCTTCTCAACCTGTATTACCAGATCGGCTAATTTAGATGCATCCAGCCCAGCAACACCGGGAAGAGCGGGTTTAAGTGCCGAGCGCAATCGATCTAAACCCTTTTCAGCCTGGTCGAGGATGTCATCGGAATAAGAAAGAGGGTTGCGGTATGCTGAATTGAGAACCATCATACGCAGCGTGTCTGCAGGATGTTTGGACAGAAATTCTTCGATGGTCACCAGGTTTCCTATGGATTTGTGCATATCCTCGCCATTCAACTGCAGCATGCCGTTATGGATCCAATAACGTGCAAACGGCTTGCCGGTGAAAGATTCGCTCTGGGCGATCTCATTTTCGTGATGAGGGAAGATTAGGTCATTGCCACCGCCGTGGATATCGATCTGCTCACCGAGATGGTTGAGGTTCATGGCGGAGCACTCGATATGCCAGCCCGGGCGACCTTTGCCCCAGGGGCTGTCCCAGGCTGGCTCTCCTGGTTTAGCTGATTTCCACAAGGCGAAATCCATCGGATGCTCTTTGCGTTCATCCACTTCAATTCGCGACCCCGCCTGCATATCTTCAATATGACGGCCGGACAACTTGCCATACGACGGGTCTTTTTGCACGCGGAAATACACATCACCATCCACCGGATAGGCAAATCCCTTATCAATTAATCCAGAAATCATCTTAAGGATCTGGACCATTTCGCGGGTGGCGCGCGGGTTGACCGTGGCTGGAAGAATATTAAAATCAGCCAGGTGCTGCTCGAATTCCTTGATGTACATCTCGCCCAACTCGAAGGGATCGACACCCTTTTGATTGGCTTTAACAATAATCTTGTCATCCACGTCGGTAAAGTTCATGACATGGGTAACTTCATAACCGCGGAATTCCAGGTATCTGCGCAAGACATCAAACACCAGAGCCGACATGGCATGACCGATGTGCGCCTTGGCATAGACTGTGGGTCCGCAGACATACATGGACACCTTGCCAGGCATGAGGGTGATGAATTCCTCAGTTTTGCGAGTTAATGTGTTGTAGACCTTCAACATGCTCGTTTCTCCTTTACCGGCTGGTTGCTGTGGATTCTTCCGGGCGGGCAAAGATCATACGACCGGCGGCTGTTTGCAGTACCTTGGTTACCATCACCGTGACCTCCTTGTCGATCAGGTCGCGACCATTCTCAACCACCACCATCGTGCCGTCATCCATGTACGCCACGCCCTGCCCGGATTCACGGCCTTCCTGGATGACCTTGACCTGCATAATTTCGCCCGGCAGCAACACGGATTTTACCGCGTTGGCCAGTTCATTGATATTCAGGATGGTGACGCCCTGAAGCTCTGCGATGCGATTGAGATTAAAGTCATTGGTAAGGATAGGACAGCGCATCTGACGCGCAAGCACCACCAGTTTGTCATCCACTTCACGGATACCTTCCACATCGATATCGCTAATGCGCACCGGTATGGCGGGTTCTTTTTGCAGCTCAGCAAGCACTTCCATGCCGCGTCGCCCCCGCTGCCTGCGCATCGGGTCGGAGGAATCCGCGATGTATTGCAATTCATTCAACACGAAGCGCGGGATGAGCAGACTGCCGGGGATGAACCCGGTGCGGGTGATATCAGCAATGCGCCCATCGATGATCACACTGGTATCCAGCAGGATCTGGCGGTTTTCCGCCCAACTGGTACCTGCCCCTTCTTCCTTGACGTTCTGACCTTTTTGAAGACCCGGAAATGCAGAAAAGATATCGTGCTGGCGCATCACAAAAATCGATACTCCCACGTAACCAAAAAACAGTACCGCGATAAAGGGTAGAATGCTGCCAAATGGAGCCGGCAGGAGGGAGATTGGGAAAGAGAACAAAGCGGCAACGATCAAACCGGCAATAAGGCCCACCAGCGCGGCTACCAGAGTTTGGGCGGAGGAATGGGCCAAGACTTTTCGCAAGGCATGGATAGGGCGCGTGGTGATATACGGGGTGAGAATCAAGCCGGCTAGAGCACCCACCATGCCAAAAATGAATGTGTACTGTTCCACAGACATGGTGTCTGCGCCGGGATTAACATTGGAGGCTATCCCAAGATTCTGCCCCCAAAACAACCCCCCAATTGCGAAACCGATCATTCCAAGCAAACGAAAAATAAATTCAACGCTCATGATAATTGCTCCTGAATAAAAAAGAATGACTGCATGTTAAAGAACGAAATAATGAATAAATGCTGAAACCATAATAGCATGATGTGAGGTGTTCGTCAAATCTGGATAAGGTAAGGGTTACAGTCACAAAATCCCATAGAAAGGGTTGCAAAAAGAGAGAGTTCCAGTCAATATTGAAGTTGGCAACCACAACAGAGAAAGGAACTCTCAATGACAGACGAAGCTGTCCAAATCAGTATAACAATAAGAATAGCAAAAAGGGAACAGAAAATTGAACGGAAAATCAGGATTGAAGACCTGGAAGAAACAATCCAGGGAATTGCGATAGAAACCGGACAAGAAGCACTCGGAATGGGGATCCAAGAATTAGACGACCGAATAGCAGAGAGACCGCCAGAAGGCTGGCAGAATGTAGGAACAGAAGAACGCTGGTTGGTAAGCAGCATAGGAGCGATGAGATACAAGAGGCGGATCTATCTGGATGAAAAAAAGAAACGCAGAAAACCCGTGGATGAGCTATTGGGAATTGAGAAATATGGTCGCATGAGTGGGCGAGTTCAGGAAATGGGAGCCTCATTAGCGTGTATGGGAACGTATAGATTGGCCGCAAACCAACTAAGTTATTTGATCAAGACACCAATTAGCCACAGTGCAGTGCAGCGGATGGCATGGGTGACTGGAAATCGGATTGCAGATGGAGAAGAAGCAGAAAGGAAAAGAGTCTTTGATCACGGAGAGACTATTGAAGCAGGTAAGATCAAAGCGCCGGTACTGTATGGTGAGAGTGATGGGGTTTGGGTACATCTGCAACGAGAGAAACGTAGATCAGCAGAAGTAAGAGTAGCCATCATGAGCACAGGCCGAAAACAGATTGGGAAAGATCGTTATCGATTTGAAAACAAGCGTTGTATTACTGCAATTGGCCTGAATTCAGAAAAGTGGCAGGAACAAATCGTACGTGAAACCCATCTCTATTATGATCTGAGTGAGACGAAGAGATTGATCTGTGGTGGAGATGGCAATCAATGGGTGCGACACAGCTTTGACCGCATGGAGATACCACAAGAATTCATACTCGATCGATTCCATTTACGTAGGGCAGCCAGACGAACTTTTCATTGCCAGGCAGAAGCTGCCCAAATCGTTTCACAACTACGGCAAAAGGGATTCTCTTCAGTAACCAAAGAGCTGAGGCAACGTATTGAGCAAGCTGATGGAAGAGAACAACAAAAACTGAAAGACTTTTATCGGTATATCCAGAACAATCAAGATGGCTTACTTGACTTGGATAAACGCGGTATTGACCTTCCCGCTTATCTGGGGGGCATTGAAGGCAATGTAGATAAGCTGGTCGTTCATCGCATGAAAGGCAGAGGTTGTTCCTGGCGGTTACGAGGCCTCCGTGCCATGCTGGCATTGTGCCGCAACTGCGATGCACTCAAACAACATTCTTACCGATATCTTCCATTATCGGTCCCCAATAAATCTGTTCATCGAGTCCAAAAACTGGAGGTAGAATATTCAGAGGTACTTCTTAAAACGATGCCTATCCTTCATGGTCCTGACCATGACAAGCCTTGGGTGAATACCCTGCGCAGGATCGTTCATGGTCGCCCCTCTCTCTTTTCCAGATCTATGGACTTTTGATACAGTAAC
>CAZAAJ010000038.1:0-17979 GCA_964483135.1 uncultured Anaerolinea sp.
CTATTCGAGAAGGTGGTCTGACGGTTGGCGCCGGTGTGATCACAAAAATCATTGCCTAAGCAGAAGGAGCGTCAGTCAGATCGTTTGACTGCATGAAATATTATGGCTTCAAAAAAGAAAGATGTAAGGCCCGTAATCACGTTAGCCTGCGGAGAATGCAAGGAGCGCAACTACACCTCTGAGAAGAACCGCCGCAACGACCCGGGTCGCATGGAAATGAACAAGTACTGCCCGCGCTGCAAAAAACACACCCTGCACCGCGAGACGAAGTAGGCTGTTTTCGCCTGTGAGGCGGGAAGAATTTCCCGCCTTGCAGCATACAGGCCAGTAGCTCAATTTGGCAGAGTGCCTGTCTCCAAAACAGGAGGTTGCGGGTTCAATTCCTGCCTGGCCTGCCAAGGAAGACAGCGCCGTCGCAATGGCGGCGTTTTAGCGCTAATAACAAGGAGTTTGGCGTGGCTGATAAAAAAGAACGAACTAAAAAAGAAGGCCGCATCAGGCGCTGGTGGCGAGAAACCATCGGCGAATTACATAAGGTTAATTGGCCTACCCCAAAGGAAGCCTGGCGCCTGACTAAGATCGTAATTTTGGTTATCCTTGTCATGGGCGTATTGCTTGGTGGTCTAGATTTTGGCTTTACCAAGTTAATGGGTCTGGTGTTTGGATAATCCTGCTCCCTCGAGCAAGGATGGTGAATGATGGATACGTTTGACGAGCAATATCAGAATGATATGGAAAGCACCGAACCGGTGGAAAGTACCGCGGGCGGTCAGTTAAACGTTCCCGCTGACGATATTTTGGAATCTTCCACTGAAGAAGCTAAAATCGAAGCCCCCGCCAACCTTCCAGCAGGAACAGAACGCTCCTGGTTTGTAGTTCATTGCTATTCGGGTTATGAGAACAAGGTACGTTACAACCTGGAGCAGCGCATTGAAACCATGGGAATGAAAGACCGCATTTTTGATGTGGTCATCCCAACCCAGGAAGAGATCGAAGTCAAGGAAGGCAAACGCCGCACGGTGGAGCGCCATGTCTTCCCGGGCTATGTCCTGGTCAACATGATCCTCTCCGAGGAGTCATGGTATGTGGTGCGCAACACCCCCGGCGTCACCGGTTTCGTTGGCATGGGCAATGACCCCACACCGCTGCGTCCTGAAGAAGTTCAGCAGATCCTGCGCCGCATGGAAGCAGAAGCTCCCCATGTTAAGGTCTCCTTCAAGGTGGGTGAGCGCGTACGTATTGTGGATGGACCCTTCAATGACTTCCGCGGTATCGTTTCTGAGATCGATATGGAAAAAACCAAGGTCCGGGTGATGGTCAATTTCTTTGGCCGTGAAACTCCCGTTGAGCTTGACTTTTTGCAGGTGGAAAAATCGTAGTAAGGCCGTAAGGCCAAGTTGGTGGGAGGGTGCTCCCCAATATCACCCGCTATAACCACAAAGGAGAGAAAAAGTGGCAAAGAAATTTAAAACAATTGTTCGTCTGCAGATTACGGCCGGAAAAGCCAACCCTGCACCCCCGATCGGTCCTGCGCTTGCCGGACACGGGATCAATATCATGGCGTTCTGCAAGGAATATAATGCCCGCACGCAAAATCGTGCCGGCGATATCATCCCCGCAGAGATCACCGTCTACACAGACGGCTCATTTACTTTCGTCCTTAAATCAACCCCTGCTTCCGTTCTGCTCAAAAAAGCAGCCGGAATCCCGAGCGGCTCAAAAGTTCCCAATCGCGAAAAGGTTGGCAAGGTGACCCGCGCCCAGGTTCGCGAAATTGCCGAACTGAAGATTAAAGACATGAATGCCAACGATATCGAAGGTGCCATGCGCCAAATCGAAGGCACTGCCCGCAATATGGGAATTATTGTAGAAAAATAGTATGTGGGAGGGTGGTAAAACACCCGCTTGTACCACGAAGGAGAAAAAATGGCGAAACACGGTAAGAAATACTTGGAGGCTCTCTCCAAGGTAAACATTGAACAAACTTACGAACCACGCGCGGCAGTGACACTGGCCAAGGAAACCTCTTATGCCAAGTTTGACGCAACCATCGAAGTACACATGCGCATGGGATTGGATCCGCGCCAGGCTGACCAGCAGGTGCGCGATGTCGTTGTTCTTCCCAATGGCCTAGGAAAGACTGTCCGCGTGATGGTTTTTGCCCAGGGTGATGGCGCGGCCAAAGCCCAGGAAGCTGGCGCTGATTTCGTTGCCGATACTGATGAAATGATCAACAAGATTGCCGCCGGCTGGACCGATTTTGATGTAGCCATCGCGACCCCCGATATGATGGGTAAAGTGGGTAAATTGGGGCGTGTTCTTGGTCCTCGCTCCCTCATGCCGAACCCTAAAGCCGGTACCGTTTGCTCTGCCGATGATCTGCCGCGCGTCATCAAGGAAGCCAAAGCAGGCCGCGTTGAATTCCGCCTGGATAAAACCGCCAACATCCATGTTGCCATCGGAAAAGCTTCTTTTACTGCCGAGCAACTGTTTGAAAACTTTGCCGCCTTAATGGAAGCTATCAAGAAGGCTCGCCCCACTGGCGCAAAAGGTATCTACATCAGGAAGATCTCAATTGCCGCCACCATGGGTCCCGGCGTCAAAGTTGATCCTCTGCAGGCTGTAACCATCTCGATGGCAGAATAGTGGTATAATTTCGCTCGCTGAGTGTAACACTCAGCGGTCACCGAAGAAAGCTGGTGCCTAAACAGGCTTAATATCCCGCCCAGGTGAAGACTTGAATGAATTTTTAGCCCGTAAGGGCTGCAAAAAGTCTTTGTCTGGCGGTCCCAGTCAAAGACTTTTTATTTTGCAGGAAAGGAGGTAATTTTCATTGGCCTTTACAAAGAAACAAAAGGGTGACATGACCACCCATTATGAAGAATGGTTACAGAAGAGTCAGGCAGTTTATGTGCTCAATTATGTATCCATGAACATGAAAGCGATCGATGATTTCCGCTCCAAGGCTCGCGAAAGCGGAGCAGAAATTCACCTGGTAAAGAATACACTTTTCAACCGGGCTCTCAAAGCCCAGGGGTTCCCTGAAGGTAAATTCCTGGAAGGAACATCCATGGTTGGTTTCGCTTTCACAGATGCCGCTGCGCTTGCCAAGACTTTCACAGACGCCGCCAAGGGTTCTGAGACAGTTAAGGTAAAAGGCGGTTTTTTGGGCAAGGAGTTCATCACAGACAAACAGGTGAAAGCCCTGGCTGATCTGCCTTCACTGCCCGTAATGCGTGCCACCCTGCTGGGTGTGCTCAACGCTCCTGCTTCAAAACTTGTCCGCACCCTGGCAGAACCTGCCCGATCACTCGCCGCAGTCATCAAAGCACATTCCGAAAAGGCGCCCACCGCTGCCTGATCGATCATTGGTCCAGCCTCAATGCTGGAATTTAATAGAAAATTAAAATCTGAAGGAGATTTAGAAATGTCTGATATCACCAAAATTGTTGATGAGCTGAGCAAGCTCTCAGTTCTCGAAGCCGCCGAACTCGTGAAAGCCCTCGAAGAGAAATGGGGCGTTTCCGCCGCCGCACCCGTTGCCGCTGCTGCTGGCCCCGTTGCCGCCGCCGCTGCCGAACCCGTGGAAGAGAAGACCGAATTTGATGTCGTCCTCAAAGACGCCGGCCCCAAGAAGATCGAAGTCATCAAGGTCATCCGCACCCTCACCAACCTCGGACTTGTGGAAGCCAAATCCATGTCCGAAACCGCTGGCGCCAAAGTTCTCTCCGCAGTCGGCAAAGAAGCAGCCGCCGATGCCAAGAGCAAACTTGAAGCCGCTGGTGGCGTTGTTGAACTTGCTTAACCAGAGTAGAAATTAATATAAACAAGGTTCAGGTCAATTCCCTGAACCTTGTTTTTATTCACCATGATGATTGTCAAGCAGGAATCGTCGTGGTGACGGATGAAGGTCTGGATTCACGAACAAACAGCTTGTTTTTTAACCATGACAGGATAATGTAGCCATTATTAATAGAATAAGTTCGATACATGTATGTAGTTCGATTGATCAAAGCATTCCGAAGGTCTTCAACGGATTTACCATTAAAACCGGTTGCAGCCCTGCCGATCATTCCGGTTACATGGGCATCACTGTTGGAACTGATGGCAATATCATGATTCAAAGCAAACTGCATTGCAATTCCATTGCTCTTTTTCCTTAAGAGACCAGCATTGAACACCTCTATTCCCACCAGGATTCTTTGTCCTATTGGTTCACGGAGTGCGTTTTCAATTGTATTAATACTCAGACTATTGGTCAGAAGTGCACCTGGATGTGGTGCGATACATAAACCTCCGAGCATTTCAACGTAATTTAATGTGTCCAGTAAGGATAAACCAGCGGGTATTTTTTCGCGTATAAACAACGCCAATAAATGACCTTGCGATGTGGTTACTTCACTGCCTGTTACAACAGATAACCCATAAGAAGGCGCTAACTTTTCAGCCAATAAAGCTCCTTCAATTTCATCGTGGTCAGTGATAGCGATCATGGAAAGGTTCGTTCGATTTTTTACTGTCTCGAGAATGGTCTCGATTCTTGCGGTTCCATCTGAACTAAAAATTGAGTGTACATGTAAATCAGCGTATGCCATTTTTTCCTCTTTGAATGACTTTAGCGAATAATCATTAAGGTTTATTAAAGGGATTGTTAACGTTTGGTTATCATTATTTTTCCTGAAAGGAAAAGGGATTAAAAATATAATAAAATTACTTTTGTAAGTTTATTGAAGGCATATGAGCATCTTTAATCATCTACGTATTGATCCTGAGGTTTTTAAACTGGATATTGACCGTTTACAAAAAGGTTGGTATTCCGATAAATACTTTGTAAATATCACCAACATGCTTGTCCAGCTTCGAAATATGGATTTCTCTTATACCCCTCATACAGACCAATTGTTGACTTCTTTCGCTAACACAGCGATGAATCCCGGTGACCTGGAAGTAGAAATGCAATGGTTCACAAGGCATCCCGGGAAAACACTCATCGTGGGAGTGGACAAAGCCCTGGCGATATTAAAAACGTGTACAGGCTATTGGCAGGGAGGAAAATTTATCAATACCTGGAAAAACCTGGATGTTTGGGCAGTTGAGGATGGCGATATCGTCTCTTATGCGGGCGATCCTATGAAAGTTCAACCCGTCATCAGGGTACGTGGTCGATACGCCGATTTTGCAAACCTGGAAACGCCTACATTGGGAATACTAACCAGGGCAAGCCGTGTTGCAACCAATGTTTATGATACTTTGATCGCTGCCAAAGGAAAACCCGTCTTGTTTTTTCCGGCACGGTTTGACCTTCACGAAGTTCAAGCTGCAGATGGTTACGCGTACCAGATCGCGGTAAATAGGTTTAATGAAGATTTTGGGAAATTGCTTGCAACCTTTGTCTCCACCGATGCCCAGGGGGATTGGTGGGGAGGGGCGGGGGCAGGTACCGTTGCCCACTCGGTAATTGCTTGTTTTCTGGGTGACACAGCAGAAGCTATGCTCGCGTTTGCCAGTGTCATCGATCCGGGTATTATGCGAATTGCCCTGGTGGATTTTAATAATGATTGTGTAAGAGATTCCCAGGCTACATGTAAGGCAATGTTCTACAAATACATGAATATATTTGAGTCCGGAAATTATGAGGAAGCAAAGAAATACATTTTAAATGGCATCCGTTTAGACACTAGCGCAAATCTGCGCGATGTTTCAGTAGAATTGATTGGCGATCCAATGTTGGACCATGGGGTTAATCCCAGGTTGGTACAGAATGTCAGAAATGCCCTTGATAATTCCTGGAAATCCTGGGGTGTCCCTGTTGCCTGGGAGTCGCGAGCTGAAGAGTATTGTAAAAATGTAAAAATCGTTGTTTCCGGGGGATTTAATATAGATAAGATCAACCGGTTTGAAAATCAATCCGTCCCTGTAGATATTTATGCCGTCGGCTCCGCTTTCTTTGAAAACTACGGGGTATCAAAAATGGATTTCACAGCAGATGTTGTGAAGGTTAAGTTAGATGGCGCATGGGTTGATATGGCAAAAGTGGGAAGAATTGCCTGCGATAATCCAAATTTAAAAAAGGTGGAATAATGAAAAACGCGATTATCAGTGAAAATGAGTTAAAAGAGTATTTTTCCTATACCCATGATTGGATAGAAAAATTACCCGCCTTATCAATGCAAACGGATGCTGTTTCTCCTTCCCAGATTGCGATCATGGTCGTTGATATGACCAATGGTTTTTGTAACGAGGGTCTATTGGCGAGCGCAAGGATTAATAAGATAATTCAGCCGATAGTAACATTAATAAATGATGCCTGGAATTACGGGGTTAGAAGTATTTTTTTAGTTAATGATAGTCATAAGGTTGATGCAGTCGAGTTTCAAAGTTACCCGCCCCATTGCATTGAGGGAACAATCGAATCTCAACCGGTTGATGAGATTAAATCCCTTTCCTTTTATGACAATTTCTCAATTATTTCAAAAAACTCTTTACAAGCTGATTTGAAAAAGGTCCTGAAGAAACTGCCGAATACGGGTATCAAGTTGACCCATTTTGTGATTGTCGGCAATTGTATTGATCTTTGCGTTTACCAGGCGGCGATGGCCTTGCGTTTGGATGCGAATGAATCGCAGGATAAAACTACGCGGGTTATCTTACCGGTAAATTGCGTGGAAACATACGATATGGATATTAAGAATGCGCTGACTATTAATGCAGAACCTCACCCGGGAGACATAATTAGCGCCATGTTTCTACATCACATGGCGCTTAATGGAATTCAAATTGTTAATGGAATACAATTTTAAGTTACAAAATCTAGCCCGCCACTGATTTAACCTGCCGGATGACCAGAACAACCTTCCCCATGATGCGCAGGCTCTTGGGGTCATCGATATAGATTGGACTCATATTGGGGTTGGCCGGCTGTAACCGGATACGGTTGGTTTCCTTGTAGAAATATTTAAGGGTGGTTTCGTCTTTATCATCTAACCACACCGCCACCATTTCGCCGTTGTTGGCGGAGACGGCTTTCTTCATCACCACAATATCGCCGTCGTTAACCATGGCATCGATCATTGAATCGCCGTCCACCTCGAGGGCAAAAAGGTCGCTCACATCCCGGGTAGGCAGCAGGCTGCGGGCAATATCCACGCTGGATTCTGCATCGTAGTAATTAAGGTCACTGGCAGGCATCGGGATGGGTGCGCTGGCAACGATTCGCCCTGCGAGCGGAATGGAAACCATATTTGCCAGGGTATCTGCTGCATTGCGAACGGTATTGGCAATTTTGTTCGAGAATTCGCCAAGTGGAGAAGCTGACTTGATCACCCGAATGCTGCGTGAGATGCGGCCTTCGCGTTCGATGTAACCCATTTCTTGAAGCTGGTTGAGATAATAATCGATCAGAGAAGTGGATTTCACATTGATGGAATCCCCAATCTGGCGGATCGAGGGGGAATACCCGTTGTCATCCTGGAACCTGCTTAAAAATTCCATGATCTTTAGATGGCGTTCACTCAAACCTGGATGTCTTTTTGCCATATTGCCTCCGGGACCTTATTATCGGTCATTTGTACTATAATAATAACAGAACATTAGTTCTGTGTCAAGAACCAATAGTATACTTAATAAAAATATTGGTATTGGAGGAATCTATGCCACATCCGCTGGTTAACCAGCTAATCTTTACCCGCTCCGAATGGCTGCGCGGACTGAAAGGATTAACCGAAGAGGAGGGTAGCTGGCATTTAGGGCAGATGAATTGCATCAGTTGGATTGTCGGTCATCTGGCCTGGCACGAACAGAAATACTGGCTGGAAAGGGCTCAAAACAAGATCCTTTACCCGCTGCTTAATAGTGATTTTGCTTTTGGTGCGTCTATGAGCACTCCGAGTCTATAGGAAACGCTAAGCATGTGGAAAAAGATCACCCGCGATTCGAGTTCTTACCTGGAGTCTTTGGATACCACAATGCTACGTGCTGAATTGTTAAAAAAAGGGAAACCAATAGGTCAAACTCTGGGGTCTGCCATGCACCGCATCACCTATCATTACTGGTACCACATCGGTGAAATCCAGGCGATCCGCCAGATGCTCGGTCATCATAATCTGCCTGTTTACGTGGGCAGTATCGAAAAACAAGCCCCCTACACCCCTGAATAATTTATTAGTTCTTCCTGATCTCTAATTCATGATTCTTGATTACTAATCACTTATCACTAATTGCCAGAAACCCACGTCCAGCCACCGTCCAAATTTATAGCCCACTTGCGTAAAGTGGGCAACTTTTTTAAAACCCAGTTTTTCATGTAAACCAACACTGACCGGGTTTGGCAGGGTAATCCCGCCCAGGATCACGTGAATATCCATCGTTTTCAAACGATCCAGGAGTTCTTTGTATAGGATTGTCCCAAGACCCTTGCCAGCCGAATTCTGATCCAAATAGATGCTGGTCTCCACGGTGTGATGGTAGGCAGCCCGTGCGCGCCACAGGTTGGCATAGGCATAGCCGATTAAAAGATCGTTTCGTTCCATCACAAGAAAGGGATACCCCAGCGCTTTTACTCCTTTGATTCGAGTGAGGATTTCCTCCGGGGTCACCGGGGTTTCCTCAAAAGTGATCACCGTGTTAAGGATATAGGGATTGTAGATATCAGCAATTTTCGCTGCGTCTTGTAAAAGTGCATCACGGATCAAAAGGTCACTCATGGGATAAGTATACAATCGGATGGAAATTGTCGAATAAAGAGTAATTTGTTACTTCTTCATCACCAGTGCCACCCAGTCCCCGCTGTGGCGTTCCTCAACGAATTTCAACCCTTTCCCTTCAGCCGATTCCCGCACGCTTTTCCCCTGTTCTGCCAGGATGCCCGCCAGGATGATCACCCCTCCAGGGGTGATGGTCTCGGCCATACCGGCATCGAATAACTGGATCAAGACAGGCGCAAGGATGTTCGCCAGCACAAGCGGTGCCTGTTTGAGGCTGAACTCGCCTTTGAGGATCTCGCTTACGGAGCCTTTTCCGGCTTCCACGTGTTCTACCACCCCGTTGTATCCGCAAGCTTCAAGGGTGGCTTTCACTGATTCCGCATCGATATCCACTGCCAGGGCATGGCTCGCGTCCAGCTTAACGGCTGCGATCGAGAGAATCCCCGAACCGCAGCCGATATCGATCACCTGTTGACCGGGCTGTACATAATCTTCCACCAGCCCCAGGCATAATTGCGTTGAAGGATGTGTGCCGGTGCCGAACGCCATGCTGGGATCGATCTTCACTGCCACCCGCGTCATATCCTTTTGTTCCATCCATGCCGGCAGGATGAGCAGGCGTTTTCCGATCTCGATGGGTCGGTAATGCTCTTTCCAGGCGGTCATCCAGTTTTGGTCAGCAATCTCACGGTATACCGGCTGTGGCAGTTCGCGGATGGCATTCAGGTACCACAGTGCTTCTTCCAGCTTATGGCGTTTGTCTTCCAATTTGGCGTCAACGTCCAAAAAACCGTATACCTTCACCGGTCCGTAGGGAGTGCCTTCGTCTTCAACGTTGCGGTATTTGACGTTGCTTTCCACTACCACACCGCCCGTTGCAAAACGGTCAAGCACTTCCGCTACTGCCTCAGCCAGTTCACCATCAACTGTCAGGGAGACTTCCAGCCATTTCGCATCAGCCACCCAACACCTCTTTTAACAAGTCCATAAAGCTTTTTTCCTGCGGTTTCACTTCGGTTCCCAATGTGGCAGCCAGTTGTTCCATTATTTTGCGCTGGTCTGCAGATAATTTGGTTGGCACTTCAACATTGACGATCACCATCTGGTTGCCGCGGCCGGAGGAGCGCAGGAACGGGCTTCCCTTGCCGCGCAGGGTGAACACTTTTCCGGGCTGGGTGCCGGCAGGGATGGTCAGTTTTGCTGGTCCATCAACCGTGGGTACGTCAATCTCCGCTCCCAGCACCGCCTGGGCGATGTTCACATTCAGGTCGAGCAGGATATCGGTTCCCTTGCGGCGGAAGAACTGATGCTGTTTAACCTTGAGATCCACATACAGGTTTCCTGTAGGTCCACCGTTGATGCCAGGCTGTCCCTCACCTGCCAGGCGGATCTGCGTGCCGTCATCCACGCCACCAGGGATTGGTACTTTCTTCTTTACAGTCTTTCGTTCCAGTCCGCGACCTTTGCAGGTATGGCAAGGCGTGCTGATGATCTCGCCGCGCCCGCCGCAAATGGGGCAGGTGGCAACCTGCACCATGGAACCCAAGAAGGTCTGACGTACCTGGCGCACTTCGCCGCGTCCGCCGCAATTTGTGCACTTCACCGGGTTGGAACCTGGTTCGGAGCCTTTGCCGCGGCAGGTGCCGCAGACCTCGTCACGCGTGATCTCGATTTCTTTTTCGATGCCAAAGATGGCTTCTTCGAAGGAAAGGACTGTGGTGTAGCTCAGGTCAGCACCGCGCCGCGGAGCGTTCTGCCGCTGCCGGCTGCCTCCTGTGGCAAACCCAAAGAATTCGCCGAAAATATCCGCGAAGTCCATGTTGCCCCAATCGGGAACACCGCCCGCTCCATTCACGCCGGCATGTCCGAACTGGTCATAAGCACGCCGTTTATCAGCATCTGAAAGCACTGCGAACGCCTCGTTGATTTCCTTGAACTTCTCCTCGGCGTCAGGTTCCTTGTTTACATCCGGGTGGTATTTACGCGCCAGCGTACGGAACGCAGATTTCAAATCCTCATTGGAAGCATTCCGTGAAACACCCAGCACTTCATAGTAATCTCGTTGGCTCATTCAGTAATTCCTTTTGTATATTCAAGCACATAGGGCGCTTTGACCTCTGCGGCCAAAACGCCCCAAATTTGAGCGTATTTTACAACTTAAATATTTTTGAATTCCCCATCGACCACATCACCCGGGTTTTCCCCTGGTGCGGCTCCGCTGTCGCCGGTAGTGCCTTCTGCCTGGCTGCCAGCATCACCACCCGTGGGGGCTTCTTCGGCTGGCGCTTGTTGTTGCTGGTACATGCTGGCACCAACCTTCTGGATCACCTGCTGAAGAGCTTCGGTGGCTGATTTGATGGCGTCCGCATTATCACCAGCCAGGACTTCCTTTACCTTGGAGGCGCTTTCTTCCACTTCCTTTTTCACCTCTGCCGGGATCTTTTCGCCATTCTCTTTCAGCAATTTTTCAGCAGAATAGACGGAATTATCAGCGATGTTTTTCACTTCCACCAGTTCCTTGCGTTTTTTATCTTCATCCGCGTGGGCTTCAGCTTCCTGCTTCATGCGTTGAACTTCGGATTCGGATAAACCGCTGGAAGCCGTGATGGTGATGTGCTGGCTGCGGTTGGTGGCTTTATCGAGCGCGGTTACGTTGAGGATGCCGTTGGCATCAATATCGAAGGTCACTTCGATCTGCGGCACTCCGCGCGGGGCGGAGGGAATGCCATCGAGGATGAACTTCCCAAGGGATTTGTTATCAGCAGCCATTGGGCGTTCGCCCTGCAGCACGTGAATTTCCACCTGGGTCTGCATATCCGACGCGGTGGAGAAGATCTGGCTTTTACGTGTTGGTACTGTGGTGTTGCGTTCAATGATCGGGGTGGAGACAGCGCCCATCGTTTCAACGGAAAGCGTCAGCGGGGTGACGTCGAGAAGGAGAATGTCTTTCACTTCTCCGCCCAGCACACCCGCCTGGATGGCAGCGCCAACGGCCACGACTTCATCGGGGTTAACTCCCTTGTGCGGTTCCTTGCCGAATTCCTTGCGCACGGCTTCCTGCACGGCCGGCATACGGATCATACCGCCGACGAGCACCACCTCGTTGATTTCGCTGGCTTTCAGGTTGGCGTCAGAGAGGGCGCGGCGGATGGGGTCAAGTGTCTTCTGGATCAGGTCGCCGGTGAGTTGCTCCAACTTGGCGCGGGTCAAGTTCAACACCAGGTGTTTCGGTCCGGTGGCATCAGCGGTGAGATAAGGCAGGTTGATCTCGGTTTGCTGCACAGTGGAAAGTTCGATCTTCGCTTTTTCCGCGGCTTCCTTCAAACGCTGCAGCGCCTGGCGGTCATTTTTGAGATCGATGTCATTGGTCTTCTTGAATTCTTCAATGAGATAGTCCATCACGCGCTGGTCAAAATCATCACCGCCCAGGAAGGTATCGCCATTGGTCGAACGAACCTGGAAAACACCCTCGCCAACATCAAGTACTGAAATATCAAATGTGCCTCCACCCAGGTCGTAGACTGCGATGATCTCGTTCTTTTTCTTGTCAAGTCCATACGCCAAAGATGATGCGGTGGGCTCGTTGATGATACGCAGCACATCCAATCCGGCGATCTTGCCGGCATCCTTGGTGGCATTGCGCTGGGCATCGTTGAAATAGGCCGGTACAGTGATCACCGCCTGGGTAATTTGCTCGCCCAGGTAAGCTTCAGCGTCTGTTTTTAGTTTACCAAGGATCATGGCGCTGATCTCGGGGGGGCTGTATTCCTTACCGTCGAGGACGACACGCACATCACCGTTGGGGGCTGCGGCCACCTTGTAAGGGACGCGGCTGACCGTGCGCTGTACTTCTGGGTCGTTGAATTTGCGTCCCATGAAGCGTTTGATCGAGAACACCGTGTTCTCCGGGTTGACGATCGCCTGGTTGCGTGCGGTGCGTCCCACAATACGCTCATGATTCTTGTTGACTGCCACCACGGAGGGTACCAGCCGTTCTCCTTCAGCGGAGGGAATGACCACGGGCTCACCGCCTGTCATCACTGCCACCACGGAGTTGGTCGTGCCGAGATCGATACCTATGATTTTTGCCATAATTTCTTCTCCTATCGGGCTACCCGGACCATTGCCGGGCGCAAAATACGGTCGCCAAGTTTATATCCTTGTCGCACAACTTCGATGATATATCCGCATTCGAAGGCGGGGTTTTCCTCGTTCGAGATCGCTTCGTGCAGGTTGGGGTCAAACGGGACATTGTCCTGGTTGATGCGCTCAATGCCCTCGGAATCGATGATGCCTTGCAGTTTCCGGGTGATCAAATTGATCCCCTCAGCCCAGGCAGCTCCTTCACCTTCTTTTGGTTGATTCTTCAATGCCAGTTCGAGGTCATCCAGGATCACCAGGTATTTCTTGATCACCTCTCCGGTGAGGTATTGTCTCTGGAGCAATTGTTCCCGGTCGATTCGGCGTTTGTAGTTGGAAAATTCTGCCCGTTCGCGCTGCCACCCTTCCAGGTTCGCGGCCGATTGCGCGGTAATTTTCTCAAGTTCAGCCTTCGCTTTTTCAAGAAGCCCCGCATCAACTTTGCTTTTCACTTCTTCCTTTACTGGAGCATGAATTGCATGCCCTTTTTCTGTTTTGGCAGCCGTAGGTTTTGTGTTGTGCGCCGATTGGGTGTTTTGTTTTTTCTCTTTTTCTTCCATAAAAATCCCTCAATTTCAGTCTGTTATAGTATCAGCAACCAGGTTGCTTAAAAGGCTGGATAAGAACCTTACAATAGAAATGGTCCGTCCGTAAGGCATGCGCATTGGCCCCAGCACTCCAAGCGTACCCGTGGCGATTCCCGGGGTGCCATAGCGCGCAATAACGAAAGAACATTGCGAAAGCGCGTCGTAGATCCCCTCACCGCCGATCAAAACCTGCACGCCGCCAGTTGAAGAGCGGCTGAGCACCGTTTGCGATAAAATGTCGTGCAATAATGGCTTTTCTTCGAGAATACGCAGTGCCCGGCGGGCTTCTTCCGAGCCGGAGAATTCAGGTTCTGCCAGCACATTGGTGAGCCCATCCAGCACCATCTCGCCCGAAACCATTGAATCCGCCTGCTTCATTTCATCCAGGACGATATTGAACAGGTCGGTTTCTAGGGGCGAGAAATTGACGGGTTCGATTTGCATGGCTTCGGATGATTTTCCGATAAATATTGCTGTTAATTTTGCTGCAGAACTGGAAAGTTGCTCCTGTGTCACCTGTTCTGCAAGTGTGATGAAGCGCTGCAGGATCTCGCCGCCCATAAGTACCAGTACCATTAACACCTGCCTCCCGCGCGAGGCGATGAGTTCAAGATGTTTGAAATGCGCCTTGTCGGGGTGCGGTGCGGTGACCATTGATGCTGCCCTGGATTGATGGGCGAGGATTGAAGCTGCCAGTTTTGTCCATTGTTCGGTATCCTGGCGCATCTGGTAGAACTGGTGAGTGATCGTCCTCTGCATCGATTCGGGAATTTCGGATTCCTGCACGATATTGCCCACGAACAGGCGGTAACCTTCTTCGGTGGGCACACGACCGGCGGAAAGGTGGGGCTGGCGCAGGTATCCTAAATCGGTCAGTTCTGCCAGCTCATTGCGCACAGTGGCGCTCGACATATCCAGACTGTACTGGTCCACCATATGCTTGGAGCCAACCGGTGTAGCCGAACGGATATACTCGTGGATCACGAGTGATAATAAAAGTCGTTGGCGTTCAGTTAATTCATTCATATTTGTTTTTTAGCACTCGATGCCTTCGAGTGCTAACTCATTGCCAATAATGATACCATGCCTGAAAATGATGGTCAAGAAATGTCAGGGCTGCATGGAGTATTCATATAAATTATTAATACACGGATTCCTCGGAGAGGTTTTTGTTTGAAAGGAAAGGCTATAATCAAGAAAATGAAAAGCTTGTTTAAGAAAACCCTTTTGTTTTTATATCGATACCTGGGACCTTTGTTGCTCTTAGCGGTGATAACCTGGATACTAAAAAGTGTTGAGGCTGAACTTCAGATCCAATTGATTGCATTGCTTTACCTGTTATCAGTGCTTCTCTCTACTGCGTTGTGGGGGTTATGGCCAGGGTTGCTTACTGCGCTTATGGCATTTCTGTGTTTTAATTTCTTTTTCCTTCAACCCTATTACACTTTTACAATCCATAAAAACCAGGATGTAATCACCCTTTTTGTGTTTCTAATTGTTGCCGTGGTGATGAGCCAACTGATCGGGCAAGCCAAGACAGGAACCCGACTGGCAAAAAAAAGGGAATGGGAAGCCACAAAGATGTACGAGCTTATCGCCTCACTTTCGGGAGTAACAGATGAACAGGAAATATACACAATCTTGAAAAGGCAAATTATTGATACCTTCGATTTTCCACAATTGGAGTTTCTGAGTAATGATTTTTCATTAAATGATATTCAACCCGATATTTCTAATTCATCTGAGAAAACCCTGGTTATCCCAATGGAAACAAGATCGAGAAATGTAGGAGCCATAAAAATTACTTTTTCGGAAAAAGGGCTTACTTTTGAAGAACAGCGTCTTCTACATGGATTTTGTTTTCAGGGGGCGCTCGCCATCGAACGAGCGCAGCTCTTTAAGAGTGAAAATATCGCAAAGGTTTTAAAGGAAAGTGATAAGGTCAAAACCTCATTGTTGAATTCGATTTCCCACGAGCTTCGTTCTCCCCTTGCAGCGATCAAAGCATCCATATCCAGTTTACGCAGCGGTGCAGTCCCCTGGGATACCCCGGCGCGGGATGATCTGCTCGCAACTATTGAGGAGGAAACAGACCAGTTAAACTTGCTTGTTGGCAACCTCCTGGATATGTCCAGGATCGAAGCCGGGGGGTTGGCACCAAAAAGGCAATGGAATTCCATTGGAGAAATCATCGCATCTGTTACCAGCAGGTATGGCGCCAAAGCCCAATCCCATCAGTTGCTTCTCGATTTACCTGGTGATCTTCCACTTGTTGCTACAGATTATGTGATGATGGAACAGGTCTTTAATAACTTGATCAGCAACAGCACCAAATATGCCCCTGAAAACACGCCGGTACTCATTAAAGCCCGCAAGAATTTGGAGAACTTGTTGATCCAGGTGATCAACCAGAGCCCGCCCGTCCTCGAGGAGCACCTGGAGCATATTTTTGATAAATTTTTCCGCATCACCAAAGCCGACAAGGTCACAGGCACCGGGCTCGGCTTATCCATTTGTAAAGGGATTGTTGAGGCGCACGGCGGGCGCATCTGGGCGGAAAATTTGCCGGAAGGATTTTGTTTTAACATTTCATTGCCATTAACCCTGGATGGCGAATATCCAAAAATTCCAGAGGATGCCAAAGTTGGATAAAGACCCGCTTATTCTGATCGTTGATGATGAACCGCAAATTTTACGGGCATTGAAAACGATCCTGAGTTCCAGCCATTTCCGGGTGATCTCGGCGACCACTGGCGAGCAGGCATTAGCCCTTGCAGCCGCAGAACAACCGGAGGTCATCATCCTGGATCTGACTCTGCCTGACATTGATGGGATCAAGGTTTGCGAACAACTGCGTGAATGGACGCGCACGCCAATCATCGTCTTGTCTGTTCGTGATGATGAGAAAGATAAGGTTGCCGCGTTGGATAAAGGGGCCGATGATTACCTGACCAAACCTTTCAATATCCAGGAACTTCTTGCACGCATCCGGGTAGCATTAAGGCATTCAGCCCAATCCATTGGCAACAAAGAAACGATCATCTCGGCAGGAAATTTACGCATCGACCTTGCCGGGCATTTGGTTACCAGGGATGGAGCCGATATTAAAATGACAGCAACCGAATTCAAATTGATTTCGTACCTGGCTGCAAACGCGGATCGCGTGTTGACTCACCAGGCAATCCTGACCCATGTTTGGGGATTTGAAGAATCAGATCACCTCGAATACTTGCGGGTATACATCGGGCAGCTCCGCAGGAAGATCGAAAAGGACCCGGACAATCCAATGATTCTGATCACTGATCCGGGGGTTGGTTACCGTTTTAAAACATACGATTGATTTCCCTTTATATTTTCTTTATATAATTCCCCACTTTTTAATTTTGAATTTTACCTGAAATCGCTAAACTACTTGATGAAGTAAATCAAGTAGTTTTTATATTTTGAGGAAAAATGATTAATGAAAATACGGCAGGAACGACGGTCATCGACCTTGATCCAACAGAAAAACCAAAGAAAAACTGGCGGCAATGGTTCATAGGTCATCCCCTTCAAACAGCTGATGCTCCTAAGCAGACAATCGGTAAAGCCGTAGGTCTGGCTGTTTTTGCGTCTGATGCATTATCGTCTACTGCCTATGCCACCCAGGAGATCATGATCATCCTTGCTGTAGCGGCAACATCCGGGGCAATGCGATATGTTTTCCCAATCTCAATAGCGATTGTTATTCTGATGACTATTGTAACGATTTCATACGAACAAACGATCCATGCTTATCCAGGAGGCGGCGGTGCTTATATCGTTGCTCGCGATAATTTAGGCGAACTCCCAGCCCAGACTGCAGGAGCGGCTCTGTTAACGGATTACATCCTTACAGTGGCAGTTTCCATGTCTTCGGGGGTAGCCCAGATCGTTTCGGCTTTTCCGGCATTGTTCCCTTACAGGGTAATCATCGCCGTGTCACTTGTTCTTTTCATCATGATCATCAACTTACGTGGAGTGAAGGAATCTGGTGTTTTGTTTGCAATACCCACCTATTTTTTCCTGTGCACAATGGCAATTACGGTTGGTATCGGCCTGGTCCGTTTTATGGGTGGGAATCTTGGTACAGTTATCAATCCACCCTCTACTGAAATGTTGACTACTGTTGGAATTATTACTCCATTTCTTTTATTGCATGCATTCTCCAGCGGAACTTCCGCTTTGACCGGTATCGAAGCCATTTCAAACGGGATCACCGCATTCAAGGAACCGCGTAGTAAGAATGCCGGCATTACACTCATTTGGATGTCCTCGATCCTTGCAACCCTATTCCTCAGTATCTCTTTCCTGTCCGGAAAGATAGGAGCTGTGCCCTCGGAAGTGGAAACTGTGATCTCCCAACTTGCCCGCACGGTTTACGGGAACCAGGGCATTCTTTACCTGGCGATCATATCCGGAACTGCAGTCATTTTGATCATGGCTGCCAACACTGCCTTTGCAGATTTTCCCAGGCTGGGCGCGCTGCATGCCGGAGATGGTTTCCTGCCGCGTCAGCTCACTTTTAGAGG
>CAZAAJ010000038.1:18079-26010 GCA_964483135.1 uncultured Anaerolinea sp.
GGTTGACCATCCCTTGATTAACCCTTAAAATCAATAACAGAAAGCAACTTTTATTCGGTATAAGGAGAGAGAATGTCCCCAATCCCGTTCGATTCAAAGCGTGCGCCGGTTTTTGCAGATGTCCCCGATGAAAAGTGGAATGATTGGCGCTGGCAGATGTCCAACCGCCTGAATTCCGTTGAAGACTTCGAAAAAGTTCTCAAGTTGACCGACAGCGAGCGTAAGGCACTCGGCACCCCCGGGTTGTTCCGTGTGGATGTGACACCCTATTATATTTCGCGCATCAACCCCGATGACCCGGATGACCCCATCCGCAAACAGATCGTGCCGACCGCCGGCGAGATCGATGTCTTTACCGGTATGATGGAAGACTCGCTGGCAGAAGACCGCCATTCTCCAGTCCCTGGCCTGGTGCACCGCTATCCCGACCGTGTGTTGATGCTCGTTACCACCCAGTGCGCCTCTTACTGCCGCTACTGCACCCGCGGCCGCATCGTAGGCGACCCCAACCAGACCTTCAGCCGCAGTGAATTTGATGCGCAGATTGAATACCTCAAGAATACCCCGCAGGTGCGAGATGTGCTGCTTTCCGGCGGAGACCCGCTGACGCTCGCGCCGAAGATTCTTGAAGACCTTCTCACCCGCCTGCGCGAGATCCCGCATATTGAGATCATCCGTATCGGCTCCCGCGTGCCGGTTTTCATGCCCATGCGCGTGACCACCGAGCTCACCGATATGCTGCAAAAATTCCATCCGCTCTGGTTGAATATCCATGTCAACCATCCCAATGAGATTTCAAAGGAACTGGAAGAAGCCACCGATAAACTCACCCGTGCCGGCATCCCGCTGGGCAACCAGTCCGTGCTGTTGGCGGGTGTCAATGACTGTGTCCACATCCAGCGCGACCTGGTGCAAAAACTGGTGCGCATCCGCGTGCGCCCGTATTACCTCTACCAGTGTGACCTGGTGGAAGGGGCGGGGCACTTCCGCACCCCGGTTGCCAAGGGCATCGAGATCATCGAGGCGCTGCGCGGGCACACTTCCGGGTATGCGGTGCCAACCTACGTGGTGGATGCCCCCGGAGGAGGCGGCAAGATCCCGGTGATGCCGAATTACCACATCAGTTCTTCTGACCACAAGATCATTCTGCGCAATTACGAGGGCTACATCACCACCTACGAAGAACCGCAGACCTACAAGGCGCATGACCCCAAGACCTGCAATTTCTGCCAGAACAAGCGCGCTGAACCCGGGCAATCCGGTGTCAGCGGGCTTCTGGATGGCGAAGAGATGTTCATCAAGCCCGAGAATTTCGACCTGCTTCACAACCGCGGCGGTGGGCAGCACCGGCTGCGCGCGGATGCTGATAAATGGAAACCCCTTGGTATAGGGGACGGCGGAGAACCGGCAAAACGTAATCCGTAACTCGTTTATCGACGATTGAATGGGATATGACAACTAAAAATTTAGAGGGATTTGAATCATTGGATGTGTGGCAGAAATCGAGAGATTTCGCAAATTTGATTTATCGAGAAATCATTCCATTGCTTCCATATGAAGAAAAATTCAATCTTTCCTCCCAATTGCGTCGCGCAGCAATCAGCATACCAGCGAATCTTGCTGAAGGATACGGAAGGTTCTATTATCAAAGCAATGTTCAGTTTTCTTACATTTCGAGGGGATCTACTCTTGAATGTATTAGTCACCTCATCCTTGCGCGAGATCAGGGGTATATTTCTGAGGAAATCTATGAAAGTGCTCGGGTGAAAGCCACAGCTTTAGTCCAACTAATTAATGGATATATTGCTTATCTTAAAAAAGCAAAACAAGGCGAAAAAGATCCCGGATCCCCTCATAATTTAAAAGATGAAGCACTGGATTATGATATTGATGAATATAAATAATATATACAGGGGACGATTTACGCTTTACGAATAACGGTGTACGTTTTTAGGAGGTTCCATGCACTATCGTCGTCTCGGCCATTCTGGACTAAAGGTAAGCGAAATCTCTCTCGGCTCATGGGTGACCTTCGGCAACCAGATCGAAGAATCCACCGCCATCAGCCTGATCAAGGAAGCCTTCTCCCAGGGGATCAACTTCTTTGACAACGCGGATATGTACGCCGGCGGTCAGGCGGAGCTCGTGATGGGCAAAGCCATCACCGACCTGCCGCGCGAAGAGTTGGTCATCTCCAGCAAGGTCTTCTGGCCTATGTCCAAAGGGCCAAACGGGCGCGGACTTTCACGCAAGCACGTTACCGAAGCCATCGATGCCACTCTCAAGCGGCTGGGCACCGATTACGTTGACCTGTATTTCTGTCACCGCTACGATCCTGATACCCCCATCGAGGAAGTGGTGCGCGTGATGTCCGATCTCGTTCACCAGGGCAAGGTACTTTACTGGGGCACTTCCGAATGGGAAGCCGCGCAGGTGATGCAGGCATATGGCACCGCGCGTGAATTCGGTCTCATCCCGCCCACCATGGAACAGCCGCAGTACAACCTGTTCCACCGCAAGCGCGTGGAAGATTCCCTCATGCCGATGAGCCGTGAACTCGGGCTTGGGCTCACTACCTTCAGCCCGCTCTACTCCGGAGTACTCTCGGGCAAGTACAACGAGGGCATCCCGCAGGGCAGCCGCGCTTCGATGGATGATTTCAGTTGGGTGCGTGATCGCATCACCCCGCAGCGTGTCTCGATTGTCAAGCAGCTAACCGAGGTAGCCAACGACTTGAGCATTACCCCGGCGCAGTTGGCTATCGCGTGGATCCTGCGGCGCAAGGAAGTATCCACAGTCATCACCGGCGCCTCCCGGCTGGAGCAGTTGGACGAGAATCTGGGCGCTTCGGAAGCCTACGAAAAACTCACCGACGTTGATATCGATCGCATCTTTGCCTGTTTGGGCAACTACCAGGAATAGAGGAAAACATGACAGATAAAAAGAATGCACGCATCAGGGTTAAACTGGGAGGTCCTTACGTTGTTGAGGGTGACATCCCGCTAGTCAGGAAGACACAAATCGTCTCTGAGTTCGGTGAGCCGCTCAACTGGCGCAAGGATGCCGACCTCAAGGGTGGCGAATCCTACGAATTGTGCCGCTGCGGGCAATCCAAAGATAAACCCTATTGCGACGGCTCGCACTGTGATTTTGACTTCGACGGCACCGAAACCGCCCCCACCAATACCTTTGCTGAGCGCGCCCGCGTGGATGATAAGGGTGTGGGCATCGTGGTGAAAAGCGATTTTTCCATCTGCATGGATTCGGGGTTCTGCGGTAACCGCCTGACGACGATCAAGAAAATGGTTGCCGATACCGCCGAGCCCAAGATCCGCGCTGAGATTATGGCGATGATCGACCGCTGTCCCTCCGGCACCTACGCCTATTCCATGGACAAGGACAGCCCGGATGTGGAAGCCGATTTGCCCTTGCAGATTGCTCAAACGGTGGAGATCACCCAGTACGGTCCTATCGAAGGTCCATTGTGGGTAACCGGAAATATCCCAATTGAGCGCTCGGACAGCAAGCCTTTTGAGACGCGCAACCGCGTCACCTTGTGCAACTGCGGTGAATCCAAATTGAAACCGCTGTGCGATGGCACCCACCGCCACAACCAGGAAGAAGCGCTCAAAAACAAACCCCAATAATACGAGTAAGGGGAGGTCCAAGACCTCCCCTTCAATTTTAGAGACTGCGCAATTTTGCGCCGAGTTCGTATTCCAGCCGCTTGATGACTTTTTTGCGCGTAGTCGTCACTTCCGCGTCGGTGAGGGTGCGGTCCGGCGCCTGGTAGGTCAGTTGATACGCCAGGCTTTTCTTCCCCGCGCCAATTTGCTCGCTGCGGAAGACGTCGAACAGCCTTACATCGGTCACCAGTTTGCCGCCGGTCTGTCGGATGAGCGCGTCTACCTTTTCACCCGGCACGGTTTCGTCAAGGATGAATGCCAGGTCTTCGATCACCGGCGGGAAGGTGGGCACATCCGCGGTCTGGTAAAGCGCCGGGATGAGGTTTATCAGTTCTTCCAAATCGAAATCGGCGGCCAGCACTGGAGCTTTGAAGTTGCTCGCCCAGTCGTACTGTGCGCGCACTTTGGGATGCAGTTCACCCAGCACGCCGATCTTCTTTTCACCAACCATCACGCTGGCAGCCTTGCCCGGGTGGAAAGTGGGGTGGTTTGAAGGCACCAGTCGCACGTCATGGATGCGTAACCCATCCAGCAGCCCAGTTACCACACCCTTGAGGTCGTAAAAATCCATGTTTGTGGCATCCGCCGCCTGCCAGCCCGTGAGGGCGCGCCTGCCTGCCAGCACCAGCGCCAGGCGTTTTTTCTCGTCCGGCAGCCCCTGCTCCTCGGATGCGAGGAAGATGGGTCCGATTTCGAAGAAGGCCAGGTGTTCGCGTACGCGCGAATTGCGCTCGGCGGTATCCAGCACGCTTGCCAGCACGCTGTGACGCAGGAAGGCTTTCTCATACGCCAGCGGATTCTGTAGTTTTACATAAGGCACGTCATACGGTTCGGCATCCGGAGAGACGCGCCGCCCTTCCCGCTCCGGGCTGGTCCAGCGGTAGCTGATGACTTCCTGCATCCCTAATGAAACCAGCAGGTCACGCACGCGCTCCTCGGAGTTGAGTTCCACGTTGCTGCGCTGCGGGGGTAACACATCCGCCATGCGCGCTTCGGGGATCTTCCCGTAGCCGTAGATGCGCGCCACTTCTTCAATAATGCTGGCTTTTCCCGCGATGCCTCTTTCGATATCCATGCGGTGATCAGGGATTTTTACCTTGATTCTGTCACCATCCACCGTCACCTGCAGCTCCAGGCGTTTGAGCAGTTCGACGATTTTAGCAGTCGGTATGGAAACTCCAAGCCAGCGTTTAACATCCTTCGAGGTGAGTTCAACCACCACCTGTTCAGGTGGGAGCGGGTATTGGTCTGCCACTTCGGCAGCCACCTTCCCGCCGGTCCACTGCCGCATCAGGTCCAGCGCCATCAACAGACCTCTTTGCGCCATGGCGGGATGCACCCCGCGGGAGTAGCGGTAGGAAGCCTCGGACGGCAGGTTCTGCGCCCGTGCCGTGCGGCGGATGTTGATCATGTTCCACGAGGCGCTTTCCAGTAGGATATTCTTCGTTTGCGGGGTCACCTCGGATTCAGCGCCGCCCATCACGCCTGCGATTGAAAGCGCGCCCGCATCGTCGCATACCAGGGTGGTGGTGGCGTCCAGCTTGCGTTCCACGCCGTCCAGCGTGGTGAGGGTTTCACCCGCTTTGGCGCTGCGCGTGAGGATCTTTACCTTTTTGCCCTTGACGCGCCGGGCAAGCACGTCGTAATCAAATGCGTGCAGCGGCTGCCCCAGTGCCAGCATGGCGTAATTGGTGGCGTCGACGATGTTGTTGATCGGGCGCATACCGGCAGCTTTCAGCCGGCGCTGGATGAGCGCGGGGCTTGGTCCAATGGTGACATTACGGATCAGCCCGGCCATGAAACGCGGGTTGAGAGCTGGATCTGTGATCTCGAGTTCCACGTAATCCGTGGCGGGTTTGAGGGTTATTTTTTTCATCGCGGCCATCTTGAACGGCTTATTGGTGATGGCGGCGATCTCGCGTGCCAGGCCAGCCATGCTAGCGCAGCGCGCGAAACTGGGTAGTAAATTCACTTCCAAAATGGCGTCGCCGAGCACGTCTGCCAGCGGGGTGCCGGGAGTCAATCCCTCTTCCAGCAGCAAAATGCCCTCATGCTCGTCGGAGATGCCCAGTTCTTTTTCGGAGCACACCATCGAGTACGAATCAACGCCGCGGATCTTCGCCGGTTTGAGGGTGGTCAGAACCAAGCCCTCGGCATGCCCGTCGTAGATTTGCGCGCCTTCTTTTGCATATGCCACCATCAGCGGTTTTGCCAGCGCACCCTTGCCCTTGAACTCGAACAGGTTGGGGGCGCCGGTGAGCACGATGTGCTCTCGTTCGCCGTCGAATAATTTACACAGCGTCAGGCGGTCGGCGTTGGGGTGCGGCATCACTTCACTGATGGACGCCACCACGATCTTCTCGCGCTCCCACGCCAGCCCGGTCACCTTGCAGTCAACCGTGCCTTTCGCCGGCATCGGCAGCCCAACAATTTTAATTTCTTCCACTTCCATCCCCGCCATCGTCACCAGGTGCGCCAGCTCGCCGATGGGGAGGTCGATTTCCACAAAATCTTTTAACCACGATATGGGTGCTTTCATAAGTAACTCCGTAATTAGAGGTGTAATTAGTGATCAGTAACCAGGGAGTGGAATTGGTTTTTTTCCTGATTACTGGTTACTTTTTACCAATCCCTGATGTTAAAACTGCTCAAGGAAGCGCAGGTCATTTTCCCAGAAGTAGCGGATGTCGTTGATGCCGTAGCGCAGCATGGCAATACGCTGCGGACCTAATCCAAACGCAAAACCTGTATAGCGTTCCGGGTCGTAGCCGCCGTTGCGCAGCACGTTTGGGTGCACCATACCGCAGCCGCCGATCTCCAGCCAGCCGCCGCCGCATACCGCGCAGCCGCTGCCTCCGCATAAAAAGCATTCAACGTCGAACTCCGCCGAGGGCTCGGTGAAGGGGAAGAAGGAGGCGCGGAAGCGTGTGCGCACCTGCTGCCCGAACAAACGCCGTGCCAGGTCGGATAGTGTGGCCTTGAGATTGCTGAAGGTGATGCCCTCGCCCACCGCCAGCCCTTCGATCTGGTCGAACTGCGTCTCGTGGCGCGCGTCGGTTTGTTCGTAGCGGTAGCACATCCCAGGCAGCACGATGCGCACCGAGGGGGGATTATCCGGGTTCATTGCCGAGAACTCGCGCATGGCGTGGATCTGCCCCGGCGAGGTGTGCGTGCGCATCACGATCGGGTTGGTTCCGCGCTCGCCGGCTTCCACGAAATAGGTATCCTGCATATCGCGCGCCGGATGCCCCACCGGAAAGTTGAGCAGCTGGAAGTTGTATTCGTCTGTCTCCACCTCGCGTGAGCGATACACCTGGAAGCCCATCTCGCCAAAGACGCGGTAAAGCTCGCGCAGCATCTGCGTATCCGGGTGCAGCCGGCCTTGTACCAGCGGACGCCCCGGCAGAGTTACGTCCAGCGTTTCACTGGCAATGGCGTGAGCCAGGGAGGCTTCCTTTAACAATGCAGTCTTTTCTACCAGTGCGGCTTCCAGCGCCAGCTTCACCCGGTTGGCTGCCTGCCCCACCTGCGGGCGCAGGTCTGCTGGCAGTTTGCCCAGCGATTGGAACGCCTGCGTGATGGCGGTGTTCTTGCCGAGATACATGTTGCGCCAGGCGAGCAGGGCGTCTTCGCTCTTCACAGCCGCCAGCGCGGTCAGCCCTTCCTGCTGCGCCTGCTCGAGTTGCTGTAAAACATCAATCTCTGTCATGGCTTGCTCCTGCGATTAAAATAAAACCCGTCCTTGTTGAAGGGACGGGAGAAGTTTCCCGCGGTACCACCCGCATTGGCCGCTTACGCGACCCGCTTTGCCCGACCTTTTTGAGATCGGAAGCCGTGATAACGTCCGGCTGGACGGTTGTGCCTATCTGCAAGTATCAATACCGACTGTCTAATTCCTAATCACTAATCCATGGTTACGAATTACTGATTACAAATTACGGTTTACTTGCGCTTTCAGCACAACGGCTCAGGAGGGAACTTCAACCGGGGTCTACCGTGCAGGTCTCTCAATCAGCGTACCTGCGTCCCTGTCGGGTTCAACCGGCTTACTTTCCTCCGTCACTGCCGATGACAATATTATAGCGGAATCCGGGCAGTTCGGATAGGTTTCCCGACACCTCACCAACTTAACCCCTCTCCTTAGGACAGGGGTTTGAAAAATAAGGGTATCAAATCATTTATCATTTAGTTTTTGTAACTACTCAGGCAGGTGAGATGAAAGAGGGTAAATAAGGCGTACCAGCG
>CAZAAJ010000039.1:0-25900 GCA_964483135.1 uncultured Anaerolinea sp.
TGCGCGTTCCCGCACTGGTTAATTCCAATGGGGAAAATCCCCTATACCATGCGGTGTTTATTCGCGCCCCGCTGATCCAACCCATTGGGTCTGGAGTGGAAACGATTTCAGCTCTTGGCGATGGACGTATTGTAGCTGCCCGTCAAGGAAAATTGCTGGCTACTTCATTCCACCCCGAACTCACCCGGGATACCCGTTTTCACAGTTACTTTTTGGAGTTGGTAAAATAGACGTCCGTCCGTTAGCCTGGTACGACCTCCCAACCCTGCTCCTGCATCCCCAGCAGCCCATTTGCCTGGATCATGCCAATCTGCTCATCAACGGAAACCCGGCCGGGTTTGGCAACCTTACCTCTTCGGTAATCAACTTCAATGGGCGTATTTCTGCTATTGTGGAAGCCACATCCGATTTCAGCCATCTTGTAGGTCAGGTGGTCATTCATCCGAATTCCCGTACAGCCAGGCTTTCTTTCATAATATGCGATGACCCTTCTCAGAGTGCCGGAAAGTCTGCATTGATCGAGTTCCTAAGTTACCAGGCAGGTGAACACCAGGCAGTAAACCTGTTAGCCGAAGTGGAAAGTTCATCCGAACTATTTGAGACCTTGCGCCGTTCAGGTTTCAGTGCCTACGGGATCGAGACCATCTGGCGGCTGCCAGTTAAACAGACCGGGAACGACCAACCATCCTCATGGACCAAATCCTCTGGAAAAGATGAGGTTGGGATGCGCAGCCTCTACCAATCCGTAACCCCCCCATTGGAACAGAGCGCCGAACCTTACCAGGCTAACAACCCACAACGGCTTATTTACACAGCAATCAACGATATTAATGCCTGGGTTCAATACAACTCAGGTCCTCTTGGAATCTACCTGGTTCCCGTAATGCATCCATCCATAAAAAACCCCACCGCACTCCTGTGTGAATTACCGGGGCGTTTCTCTGGTTTTTCCCACCCAGTATATATGCAAATCCGATCTCATCAGTCCTGGCTCAACACGGCTCTCGAAGACTGCGGGGCTCAAACAATCGGGGAATACACCCTTCTTGTCAAGCACCTGGCGGTTGGTCAAAAAGTGACCGTTCCAAATGGCGCGAGGGTCAGGGCAGAAGCGCGCCAGGCGAAACCGACCATTCCCATCCTGCGCAATATGACCGGGGACGCACCTCCGACAGAATCTAAAAACGGACTAAAATAAATCCATTAGGACACCTATGACCCAAAAAAGAATTACTGATGACCTGCACGCACTGATGGCCGTCCTGCCTCCGCGAATCGTGGAAGCTGTGAAACGCGCGAACAATAGTGAAAATTTACTCGAGATCGTACTCGACCTTGGGCGTGCCCCCATGGCGCGCTTTGTCGACCACGAATTGCAATTGAGCCAGGAAGAAGTGGGACGTACTGATATTGACCATGTGGTGTCCCGCATCGGTGAATTCGACGCAGACAACCGAGCGGGGCTTGAACGCACCCTGCACCGCATTTCTGCTATCCGCAACCGCCACAACATCATTGTCGGACTAACCTGCCGCGTGGGACGGGCGGTTTATGGCACGATCGATATCATCCAGGATCTGGTGGAGTCCGGCAAAAGCATCCTCCTGCTCGGAAAACCCGGTATCGGAAAAACCACCATGCTGCGTGAAGCCGCACGTATCCTGGCTGAAAGCAAACGTGTCATTATTGTGGATACTTCCAATGAGATTGGCGGTGACGGTGATGTACCCCATCCGGCTGTCGGCAAAGCTCGCCGTATGCAGGTGGCTACCCCCTCATTGCAGCACGAGGTGATGATCGAGGCGGTGGAAAACCACAACCCTGAGGTGATCGTTATTGACGAGATCGGTCGCGAATTGGAAGCCCTGGCTGCCCGCACCATAGCCGAACGAGGTGTTCAACTGGTGGCCACTGCCCATGGGCGTACCCTGGAAAACCTATTACTTAACCCGACTTTATCCGACCTGATCGGGGGCATAGAATCGGTAACTCTCTCCGATGAAGAAGCCCGCCGGCGTGGCACACAAAAAACGGTGCTCGAACGCCGTTCTCCTCCGACCTTCGATGTGCTGGTGGAACTACAGGAGCGCGACCGCCTGGCGGTTCACCCGGATGTGGCCGAGGTGGTGGATACCCTGGTGCGGGGTTACCCGATCACCCCCGAAATTCGCTGGCGTGACGACAAGGATGAAATTCACATTGAAAAACCTGTAAAACCAGCCCGCAGCCGTGGCATGGCGCAGGGGACACGACGCACCTATACCAATGGCATCGAGCCTAACACCGCTGGTACGCAGATGCATGTTCCCAACCGGCAGAGGGCAGAAGTAACCCCGGACTCATTCAATAATTATGATGATTCGGTTGAAGAAACACGTTCCATCCGCGTTCCCAATAAGACCGTTCGCGTCTTTGCTTATGGCGTAGCCCGCAACAGACTGCAGCAGGCAGCGCACCGGCTGGGGGTGCCTGCGCTCATCGCGCGCGATATTAACGATGCCGACTTGATGATGACCCTGCGTGCCTATTACCGTTCCCGGCAGCAACCCATCCTGGATGCTGAAAATCACGGCATTCCCATCTTCGTTTTGCGGGCTAACACCATTAACCAAATCGAGCAATCGCTGGCTGAGATGTTCAACCTCCCAACAGAACCTGCCAGCGCAGATTATGATGAAGTAACCCACCAGACGGAATCTGCCATCCAGGCAGTATTAAATGGACAACGCTGGGTTGACCTTCCTCCTGCGTCTTCCACGGTGCGGCGCATCCAGCATGAGATGGCCAGGCAGGCAGAATTGGTGTCACACTCTTATGGCAAAGACCCCAACCGGCGTGTACGAATCTTCCGCGAATAGACCAGGAGCAGTTTTATGTTCATAACCCTTGAAGGCCCTGAAGGCAGCGGCAAATCCATGCAGATCTGTGAAATGGCAGAATTCCTGCGTGGGCAGGGGAAACAGGTGCTGACCACTCGCGAGCCGGGGGGAACGTTTATCGGTGATCAGATAAGAGAAGTGATCATGCGTATGGATAACACCATGATGAGCCCGCGCGCTGAAATTCTCCTGTTCTGCGCAGCCCGCGCTCAAATCGTAGAAGAGGTCATCCGCCCAAATTTGGATAAAGGATTGATCGTCATCAGCGACCGGTATGCAGATTCCACGCTGGCCTATCAGGGACATGGGCATGGACTTGACCTGGATACCCTTAAATTGATATTGCGTTTTGCCACCGGTGGGTTAAAACCGGACCTGACCCTGCTTTTGGATGTGGACGTGGAAGAAGGTCTTAAGCGCCGGCGTATTGGCGGCGGCGAGTGGAACCGGCTGGACGCTCAGCAGCTGGCGTTTCACCAGCGTGTACGCCAGGGGTACCTAAAAATGGCTGCTGAAGAACCTGACCGCTGGCGCGTGATCAACGCCCGCCAAAAACCGCCTCAGGTACAGGCGGATATCCAAGGAATACTCAAAGAAAATATTTCCAGGTAATTCCCAGCCCTTTCGTGATAACAAGAAATTGTGGTTCGTCACTTTGCCTATTACATGTAACAGAAAGTGAAAAATGAAAAATTACTACCAGATTCTTAACCTGCAGCCGGACGCCCCTGATGCACTGGTGAAAAAGCAATACAAGTTGTTGTTACACGAGTGGCAGCCGGATAAATTCACCTCTCCAGAAGAAAAACTGACGGCCGAAGAAAAGACACGCCTTATCAACGAAGCATACGAAACCCTATCAGATCCGATCCGGCGTGAAGCTTATGACCAAACCTATAAGACCTACATCGACCAGGAGCCCGAGGAAAACACGGGGTCCCTCATTGCACCGCGGACTAAAGGTAATACCGAACCCGGAGCTCATCCAGATGACGGTGTTGTCAGCGGATCACGTAAAAACCTCATCCTGTTGACCGGGCTGGGGGTGATACTGCTAACACTCCTTGCGTTTATCCTCGTCAACCGCTTGAACCCGGGCGGAACGACCGATCTATCACCAACATTAACAGGGGTATTCTCGGCGGCTACGATCGCTCCCACCACCGACCTGACCATACAATCCACTCCATTGGCAACTCTGATGCCCACAGAAGCTGCGGTCACCGTGATTCCCACGGTCGCCTTCTCCGCCAGTGAACCGGCCTCATGTAAACCTGTTGCCATCCTACCTGTTGCTTCTACTGAGACGGAAGCTCTATTTCCAACAGTATCAGATGAAGAGTGGACCCTTGGTTCAAAGAATGCTGGAATTGTTATCTATGAATACAGTGATTTCCAGTGTCCGTTTTGTGCAAAAGCTGCCCCGGTTCTCAAAGAACTCCAGGCAGCGTACCCAAAGGATGTGTTGATTGTATTCCGCCATTTCCCTCTTTCAAGTATTCATCCTAATGCTATCCTGGCAGCCCAGGCTGCTGAGGCAGCAGGCGTCCAGAAAAAATTCTGGCAGATGCATGACCTGCTTTTTGCGAGGCAGTCCGAATGGTCAGGGCTTACGACAGAGGACTTTACGACCTGGCTAAGGGATGCCGCAAAATCCATCAACCTCAACTCGAACCAATTCATGACCGACCTGATCTCTGAAGTGATCGTTCAGAAAGTGGCTAAATCAGAGTCGGATGCTCAGTCCGCGGGATTGAACAGTGCGCCTACATTATTATTTAACAAGATTCGATACCAGGGAAGAACCGACGTGGATTCGCTGACTACCATCGTGAAATATTTCCTTCTTCCTCAAAAAAGCTACCTGGCTTGCCCGGAGATGACCATTGATCCTGAGAAAACTTACATGGTCACCATCAAGACTGAAAAAGGGGACGTGGTGCTGGAACTTTACCCCAAACAGGCGCCGTGGGCGGTGAACAGCTTTGTCTTCCTGGTGCGCAATCGCTGGTTCGATGGTTCCGCCTTTTTCCGTGTGATTCCCGGGTTTGTAGCCCAGTCGGGTGATCCCTCCAATTCAAGCCTTGGGGGACCCGGGTATGAATTCACAAACGAGGTTACCCCGGAATTACGCTTTGATAAACCGGGCGTACTTGGGATGGCCAATAGCGGCAACAACGATAACGGCTCCCAGTTTTTTATTACCTATGCCGCAGTGCCTGACCTGGATGGAAAATACACCATTTTTGGGCAGGTTGTCGATGGGATGGATGTGCTATCTTCGCTCCGTCCGCGAAACCCTGCGTCAGACCAGATCCTGGTGCCACCGGACGCCATCCTTTCCATCACGGTCGAGGAAAAGTAGGTGGAGTCTCCTGCTCCTTCTTCTAAAACGCCCAGCATATTTCAACTGGTGCTTGGAATCCTCAGTTTCGGATTATCGGTATTCGGCGCGCTGGGGATGGTTGTGATTTCCTTGGCTGCCCGGCAGATCGGCGATACAGAGGTTCAAACATTTCGATACATGGCCTTGATTTGCCTGGCGATAGGGATTTCAACCATTCCCTCCTCTATCTTCGCGATTCGCAGGCTCTCGCAGAAACCCGGAAAAGCCAATACAAAAATTAATGGTTTTTTGGTTGCCTCGATATGCCTGGCGGGATTGGCACCCCTGGCATTGCTGATAAAACTGCCGGTTTTCATCCCAGCGCCAGCCTGGTTAATGGCACTGGCGAATGTCCTCTTCGTCGCGATTCCTGCCTGGTGGATTGTGGAACTCGGCAGTCTCAGGCTCCCGCAGATTTCCCGACAAAGAATATGGGGACTCCTCAATTTTTCGGCATTTATTTCAATGCCTGTAATCATCCTCGTTGAAGGACTCCTGCTTGTCATCGGCGCAACTGGGCTCATGGTTTGGTTGAGCAATAAACAGGAATATGCAACGCTGATAGATCAACTTAAAAACTTGATGTACATTAATCTCGATTCGGTCAAACTGATGCTAGATCAGTACGGCTCGATAATGCAGGAGCCGGGCGTGATCGCAATGGTCGTTTTGGTTATTGCGCTCATCGTACCGTTGGTTGAAGAACTGCTAAAACCGCTGGCTATTTGGTTTTTTATTAAACGGCAATGGTTCCCGCGGGAAGGTTTTATCGCCGGGATGATCTGCGGTGGAGCGTTTGCGGTCATCGAAAGCCTGATTGCCCTGGCTTCCGCCGACAGTGGCTCCTGGCTGGTGCTCGTGGCTGCCCGTTCCGGCACAGCACTTTTGCATATTGTCACAGCGGGTCTTTCAGGCTGGGCGCTGACAAGTTCATGGCTGGACGGTAAATACCTGCGGGTTGGCATCACTTACCTGGCAACAGTTGTGCTTCATGGCGCATGGAATTTCCTTGCCATAACCGTGGGGGTCGGTTCCTTCGCAGGCGATAGTTCCCTGCATTTTCTGAGATGGTTGTCTCCTGCTGCCCCGTGGATCATGGCATGTCTGGCTGTTGTATCGATTGTTATACTTTTGAAGATTAATACAAACCTGAGGAGGCAACAAGCTTCAATGACACCTCCACAATTGCTACCGCCGCTGCCGGAGTGATTAAGGTAAAATTAGCACACTAACGACAAAGGATTAAGGAAACTTCAATGGATTTCATTAAAATGATCATCGACTTCGTCCTGAACATTGACGTGCACCTGGGTGAGATCATCAACACTTTTGGTCTTTGGACCTACGCCATCCTTTTTGTAATCATCTTCATTGAGACTGGACTGGTCGTAACGCCTTTCCTTCCCGGGGATTCTCTTTTATTTGCTGCCGGTGCACTTACAAGCTCGCTGCATGTGATGGATATCAAGTTGCTCTACCTGCTGATGGTCATCGCGGCAATTGCAGGGGATACCGCCAATTACTGGATTGGGCGGTTTTTCGGTCCCAAGGTTTTCGCCAGGTTTATAAAACAAAAATATCTTGATCAAACCCATGCTTTTTATGAAAAACATGGCGGTAAAACAATCTTCCTGGCGCGCTTTGTCCCCATTATCCGCACCTTTGCTCCATTCGTCGCGGGGATTGGCAAAATGTCGTATGGGCATTTCATCTCTTACAATATCATTGGCGGTATCCTCTGGCCGGCAATCATGTTGTTTGGTGGCTATTACTTTGGAAAGATCGAATTCGTTCAAAAGAATTTCTCGCTGGTGGCGATCGGCATCATCGTTGTCTCGTTGATTCCTGTCTTTGTTGAATGGATAAAAGGTGTCCGCGAATCAAGGAAAGAAAAAAAAGGACTTAAAGCAGAGGTTCCAGAAAAGGTGCAATAATGCCCTCAACTCTCAGCAAAATTGATGTTGAGCAAAGAGCCCATAGATTTCGCGGGCTCATCAGTTTTTTGATGCGGCGATTAACCAAAATCGAATTCATAGGGGTTGAGAACATTCCCTTAACCGGCGGCGTATTGCTGGCTACCAACCACATGAGCCGCATGGATATTCCATCGCTGTTTATCACCCCCAATCGCCCGGATATGACCGCCCTGGTGACTACCAAGTACCTCAAGCATCCGCTGATCCGCTGGTTCATCGTCACAGCCAATGGCATCTGGCTCGACCGCGACAGTGCAGATTTCGGCGCCTTTCGCAAGGCTGTTGAAGCACTGAAGGAAGGAAAAGCCGTGGGGATCGCCCCTGAAGGCACGCGCAGTGTGACTGCCCAATTGCTCGAAGGCAAACCCGGTACCGCCATGCTGGCGGTCCGCGCCGGGGTACCTATCGTCCCGGTAGCCATCGTTGGTACTGAGGATTCGGTTGAAAAATTACTCCATTTCAAGCGCCCCTATATCAGTGTTGAATACGGGACGGCAATTCCCGCCCCGTTGATGGACCGCGGAGACCGCAGCGGTCAATTGGACAAGCTGACTACCGAGATCATGTGCCGCATTGCCTTGATGATGCCCGAGAAATACCACGGGTTCTATGCAAACCATCCGCGCCTGAAGGAATTACAGGCAGAGCAAGCCAAACACACTTCTGCCGGTTAACGCGGAGGTCAATGCCTTCCCGTCCGCAGTTAAAGCCTGACCAAGCCCCGCCCGATAAAAAGGGATTTTCTGTTTTAAAGAATCTGTTGCTCCCATTATTTATCCTCATTGTCATTTTCGGGATACTGGAGGGACTTGCGCGAAGCAGCGCTGCGGAACGCTTGTTACCCCTGCGGTCTTATGGAAATTACCATACCCAATTCGAGATCAAATGGCAGAAACTGGAGGATTTCGCAAGCGCGAATAACGGTGTGGATGTAATCCTGCTGGGCAATTCCATGGTTAACACCGGCATTGACCCTGCGATCCTGGGAAAACAGGTATCCAGCACCGGGCAACCGTTGCGAATTTTTAATTTCGGAGTTGAAGGCCTGACAGGTGCCCCCGTGGCAGACCTGGCTTCGCTGCTGGTGGATACCTACCACCCGGTGACGCTCATCTACTTCACCGAGATGCGTGATTACCTCGCCGGCAACGGGGATGATGTATCCAAAAACTTCCTGGCGGATGAATGGCTGCAATACCGCCTCGGGCAAAATAACTTAACCGGCTGGCTGGTGGACCATTCCTATACTCTGCAGCGCCTGTTGCCCTTGCGTAACTGGACACGAGCGGACTTCCTGGATACGTGGCTGCAAAATATGCGTCGTTTTGAAAACACGCATCCAGATGGCTATGAGCCGGAGATCCAAAAATCGGATTTCTCCGGCAACCTGCCTGACCCGAGTGATCCTGAAGACCAGAAGTTATTCGCATTGTACGGAAATTACACCATCGATCCCAACCGTCTCTCGTATTTGAAACAAATCATCGACCTGAGGCTAAAGGGTACTTCCGTGGTGGTCACAGAATTTCCAGCCTACCCTGGCTTTTACACCTATTTCGGCGGTGAACAGATCCATGCCGACTACCTTTCCCGCGTTGCAGATTACACGCGGGAGCATGGAGGTCTGTTCGTGGCTCCAGTCGACCCCGATCTCATCCCCCTGGCCGGCCGCGCGGATGACCACCATTTGAACGAGGTTGGTGCAAAACTCTATACAGGACTGCTGGGTCAGCAATTTAACCTTCTATGCCAGCTGCAGGGGATCTGCCTGGAGGAGAGGTAATCATGGCGGTCACTTCCCTCCTCTTCTTCATCTCCGCGCTGGCTGCCGCTGTGGTTTTCTGGCGCATGCCGACCAGGTTGCGTGACCCCTGGCTGCTGCTGATCTCCGCCGCATTTCTGGCTGCCTGGAACTGGCAATTCGTACTGATTCTGGCGCTATTTGGACTGATCAATTACTGGTTAGGTTTGCGAGTTGAGAGTGTTATTCCCTCTGGAAAACAATCCTGGAAGATAATCGGAATCATATTCAACATTCTCATTCTCTTCATCTTCAAATACAATCACTTTTTCCTGCCATCTCTGTTATCTCTTTTCAGGGTTGAGACGCAGGATAATGCGTTACAGATATTGCTGCCGGTTGGACTTTCATTCCTAGTGGTGCAGATGATCTCCTACCTGGTGGATGTGAACCGCGGTCGTATGAAAGCCGAACGCAGCCTGGTGAAGTTTGGGGTATACACCCTGTATTTTCCGAAATTGCTCTCAGGCCCGGTGGAACGCGCGCGCCTCTTCCTGCCAAAACTCGAAGCCCCCGTGCCGTTTGACAGGGAATTGCTCAACCGCAGCCTGTCGCTTATTGTTATCGGATTGGTGCGCAAGCTGGTATTTGCTAATCCCCTCTTCAGCCTGATCCCGGCGGACGCATTCACGACCCCATCGAATTATGCCGGGCAGCACCTGGTGCTGTACCTGCTGGCGTATGCTTTCGCACTCTTCAATGATTTTGCCGGGTATACAAGTATTGTCCGCGGAATCAGCCTATGGTTTGGCATTGACCTCACCAACAACTTCAACCTGCCATATTTCTCTCGCAACTTCACCGAATTCTGGGGCCGCTGGCACATCAGCCTTTCCAACTGGCTGCGCGATTACCTGTTCTTCCCCATCTCGCGCGCCCTTATGAAGCATTTCCCAAAGCGCGAACACGCTTTGAATATCCTGGTGCCGCCCCTGGCGACCATGCTGGTGAGCGGTATGTGGCACGGGCTTGGCTGGAACCTGCTGGTTTGGGGAGGACTGCATGGCGTATACCAAGTGCTTGAACGCCTGCCGGGGTTGATTCACTCCTCCATTCCGCTCGATGAGCGCCCACGTTGGCGCAACGCCTTGGGTATTGCTGTCACCTTTGCGCTCACCCTGCTGGCATGGCTGCCTTTCCGCATGAACCTTCCAACCGCCTGGGCTTACTTGCAGGGAATGTTCCAATGGGTCCGTCCGGATTTCTTCCTTTTTGGGCGCTACCTCAAAGCGGAGACCCCCTGGCTTTCATGGAGCCCGCTCAACCTTCCTAATCCAATTTTACTGGTCCTCCTCGCGCTGGCAGTGGGTTTTGACCTGATCCTGCGATCGCGGTCTGGAGAAAAAGACTTGTGGGCGCTACCGCGCTGGCTGCAGGTGCTGCTGGAAGTGCTGCTTGGGCTCACCCTGCTGGCATCAGTTTTCGTAGATACATCGGCTCCATTTGTGTACCAGGCGTTTTAATTTATACTTATCCAATGGAAAATTCCAGTTTCTGGCTTATCCTTTGTTTTGGAGCAGCGTTTGGTGTGATCCACTCTACGCTTGCCTCCGGCCGGGTTAAGGCATTTGCCCCCCGCGTGTTCGGCTTGAGGGCATCCCGGCATTACCGCCTGTTCTATGTGACCACCGCAGCCATCACCAGTTTGGGCTATTTCGCCCCAGTGGTACTGCTAAAAGATGCTGCCTTGTACGAAATTCCAGTCCCCTGGCGTTACCTGACCCTCGTCTTGCAATTAGGCACAGGGATACTTTTTATCGTCACGCTGTTCCAGACGAGCCTGCTGCACTTCACCGGACTGGCGTCGCTATCCGGTGAAAAACCGTCCCCAGACCGCCTCATTACCAACGGGTTCTACCGCTATACCCGCCACCCGCTGTACCTGTTCTCGCTCATCCTGTTATGGATGTTGCCAGTGATGACTTGGAACCGACTGGCACTGGCCATTGGAGTGACGGTGTACACCCTCATCGGTTCGCTGCTGGAAGAACGCCGCCTGGCTGCCCAATTCGGGCAGGAATACCTGGATTATAAGAAACACACCCCCTGGTTAATACCAAATCCCTTCAAACACAGGTAATCCTTGCCCCTCCTTTTTCTCTCTGCCGCCTTCCTCACTGGTATTGTTTTGGGCAAGTATTTGCCTCTTCCCTGGTGGGCATTAACAATTGCAGGATTCGCATTTTTATTGTTAATTATTCTTAATCGTATTCTCGCGAAACACATCCGTTTTTGGCAAAAATTGATCCGATATGTTCCAGCTGCCCTCGGGTTTTTATTAATAATGGTAGTTTTAGGCGCTGGTCGATACCTGATGGCTACTCCTCCTATTACTGAATCTGACCTCGGGTGGTATAACGACCGCGGCGAGTTTACGCTTGTTGGTATGGTTTCTGCTCCCCCGGAAGTACTCAACGACCTTGTCCGTTATGAGATCAGCTTCACTGAACTAAATGATCCTACTGTATCGAATTTTGCCACTGCAACAAAAACAATCTCCGGTAAAGCGCTGGTCACGATGCCCCGCTGGCAGCAGTGGCAATACGGTGATCGTATCCAATTCACCGGCAGCCCAATCTCTCCAAAGCTCTATCCTGATTTTTCCTATAAGGATTACCTCGCCAGGCAGGGAATCCAATCCGTATTTTATTATCCGTCCGGTGTGCAGAAAGTTGGCGAAAAAGAGGGGGTCGGGTTCCGGCGCTGGCTGACTATGTTCCGCGAAAAAGCCCGCGATGTGATCCTCTCCTCAATGCCACAGCCGGAAGCGGGGTTACTGGAGGGCATCCTTTTGGGATTGGATAATGATATGCCTGCATCACTGAAACAGGCTTTTCGCGACACCGGCACATCGCACATCATCGCTATATCCGGTTTTAACATGACGCTCATTGCAACCCTTCTGATTAGTGTTTTCTCGCGATTGTTCAGGCGCTATTGGGGTGTGCTGGTGGCAATAGTGGTCATAACGGTGTACACCCTGTTCGTGGATGGGTCCTCAGCGGTAATCCGAGCCTCAATCATGGCTTCCACAGCCGCGGTCGCGCAACTGGTTGGAAGGCGGCAATCGGGGGTCAATGCCCTCTTTTTCACCGCTGCTATCCTTTGTCTCTTTAATCCAATGTTGCTCTGGGATGTCAGTTTTCAATTATCATTCATGGCAGTACTGGGGCTGGTGATCTTTGGACAGCCGCTTCAAAATAGTTTTACCCGGCTGGCTGTAAATTGGTTGGGGGAGGAAAAGGCTGCCCGCCTTTCTTCACCTGTAAGCGAGTACTTCCTATTCACGCTGGCTGCCCAGTTGACTACGCTGCCAGTTGTCGCCCTGCAATTCAAACGCTTCTCGCTTGTCTCCCTGCTCGCAAATCCTTTGATCCTGCCGGCGCAACCGGCCATTCTTGAAGCCGGGATGGTTTCCACCCTGGCAGGGTTGATCCACCCTGTATTCGGTAAATTCATTGCCCTGTTCACCTGGCCGCTGCTCGCCTACACCAATTTTATGGTTACCACGCTCGCGAAAATAAAAGGAGCCGCCTTGACACTTCATCCCGTGACAGCGTTTTGGATCTTAATTGCGGTGCTGTTGATCTTGTTAGTCTTTCTTCTGCGTAATTTTTTCAAGAAACAATTCAGCAGTACCAGCACGGTGTGGCTTATGCTGCTGCTAATTGCGGGGAGTTTTTCCGCCTGGTCAATCTTCGCTCACAGGCCGGATGGAAACCTACATATCCGCCTTGTTAATACCGACGGAAATTCCTCGCTATTCCTGCAAACCCCTGGAGGCAGCAGCCTTTTGTTCGACCTGTCGGGTAGCGCCAGCCAAACCAGTGCCGCGCTCACCCCTTTCCTCTCTCCGTGGGATTACCACCTGGATGCGGTTATTCTCACTCGCCCGGTCAATGAAATCGCGCTTGAGGATTTGGATCAAATGATCGCGGTAAAGACAATCATTTCGGCGAACGCTATTCTCCGACCATCAGTCGATATTTATCCGCTACAGGTGCCGGATTATACGCAATTAATAACCATTGCGGAAAATGAGCCCTTTGAACTTGAACCGGGATTAACCCTGGCGTTGATTGGTGAGGCTCCAGGGCAGGCGGCATATTCTATCCAATACAAAGACGTGAATATCCTAATACCTGCTGGGGTGGATTATGCCCTTCTCAAAGCACAATACCCGGTGTTAATGCAAAAGCCTGAAGTCCTCGTGCTCTCTCCGGACGACATTTCCTATATCCCCCCGCGCCTGTGGACAGAGCTGGAGCCGGGTGTGATTCTGTGGAACAGCCTGGAAGTTTCTCCTTTTACGCCTTCTTTGTATCCTTTCGCAACAAGCGATGTGGAATTGGTTACTGATGGTAATACGCTCTGGAAGAATGGGAAATAGGTTACATATGGTTTTCCATAAAAAACCTCCCATTGTGATTTTTTAAAGGTTTTCTGTGTGTCCTCTGTATGCGAAAGAAACCTTATCAACCGCCAGCCTGTATTTTCTAAAATTTGCTATACTAAAAACATAACTCGAACCCAAGGAGCCACCTCCATGAAAGCCCTCGTCATCTATGATTCCGTTTTCGGAAACACTGAAAAGATCGCCGCCGCCATCGCCAAAGGGGTGGGTGCTGATTGCCAGTGCCTGCGGGCCGGGGCTGTCTCTATAGTTCAGATCGCCGCGATTGATCTCGTCATCATGGGCTCACCCACGCGCAGTTTCGCCGCCACGCCCGCTCTGATGAGCCTGTTGGAAGCCATCCCGAATGGCGCCCTTGCTGGTAAAAAGGTCGCCGCGTTTGATACCCGCCTGTTAATGACCGGTATCAAAGGATTGCTGTTCAAAAAGATCATCGACAAAGGCGGTTATGCCGCCCCCATCATCGCCGGGCAACTGCAGTCAAAAGGCGGTACGTTGACAGGTTCAGCCGAAGGCTTCTTTGTCAAAGGCGAAGAAGGTCCGCTGGTAACAGGAGAACTGGAACGCGCCGAAGACTGGGGAAGGAAACTAGCATGATCGAACATAATACCGACCTGAAGACCCTGCTCAGCAGCCTCTCCCCGCGGCTCAATGCCGGGGAGTTCGTCTTCCTTTCGCTAAAGGAACACCTGCCGGCCCATGTGCGCCCCCTGGCAACTTTCCATGAGTGGGAGGGCGAAAGCGTTGTGCTGCGCAAGGAACAGGCAGATACCATCGGGCTCAAACATGGCGTTGATACTTACGCCTGGATCACCCTGGATGTGAACTCACCGCTGGATTCGGTTGGCCTCACGGCTGCAGTCTCAGCCGCATTGGCTGCAGAAAACATCCCGTGCAACGTGGTGGCAGCCTTTCACCATGACCATGTATTTGTGCCTACTGTGTTGGCTAAGAAGGCAATGGGCGTCCTGACTCTGTTGCAAAAATAAGCCGATAACCAGAAGTCCTTTCCACACCGTTTATTAAACTTGTGTTCCGTTATACTGTAGGGATGTCGTGGAAGACATCTCTAAAAAAACGCGCCAACACCCTCAAACGGGATACGCTGGCTGTCTGGTATGCAACCAGGGATAAACGCACCCCCTGGTATGCGCGGGGATTGGCGTTAATGGTTGCAGCTTACGCTCTCTCCCCAGTAGATTTGATACCGGATTTTATCCCGGTGCTTGGTTACCTCGACGATCTTCTCCTGATACCCGCTGGAATTGCTTTCTGCCTTAAACTCATTCCCCCTGAAGTGATGATTGACGCCCGGCTTGAGGCGGAAAAGTCGCTGGACAAACCAACCACCTGGTGGATGACCGTGTTGATCATTCTTGCCTGGCTGGTGATTCTCATCCTGGTATTCTGGTTAATCCTGCCTTTGTTCAAAAAATCAAAGTAAAATTGGGGTACACTTTAGCATTGGAGAAAAGATGGTCATAAACTACATTATCACTGCTGCGTTCATTTTGATGGGGGGCTGGATGGTCTACCTTGCCTTTGCCCCGCGTATCAAAGCTCAACAGGCAGCCAAATGGCCTACGGTTGAGGCAGATATTCTCGAAACCGGCGTTGAGGAAGACCGTGCCCGCAGCGCAATGGGTAAAGCCAATATCGCGTTTGTTCCAACCATTTCCTACCAGTACGTTGTCGCCGGAAAAAAATACGACGGGGACCATATCACCATTGTCCGCGCAGGCTATGACTTCCTGGATGCCACGAACATCCGCGACCAGTTTGCAGCCGGGCAGAAAGTGCCGGTCCATTACAATCCCTCCAATCCTTCAGAATCGGTGCTCAAACCAAGGGCAACGGTGGGAATGTTCTCACGAATCCCGGGCGTATTCATCACCCTGGTGGGTCTGTTATTATTGGTCTACCAGATCGTCTAAGGTGGATAAACCAAGATCTTAACTCGAAACGTTTATATGGAATACCAAGGAGTGCCATGAAATACCTGATCACCGGGGGAGCTGGCTACATTGGCAGCACCATCTGTTCCGCTCTTGAGGATTCCGGGCACACCCCCGTTGTCCTGGATTCACTTATCACCGGACGCAAGGAATTCACTAAAAACCGCGTCTTTTATAAGGGCGACATTGCCGACAAAAAGCTTGTCGCGAAGATCTTTAAAGAGCATCCGGAAATCCAGGCAACGGTGCATTGCGCCGCTTTGATCGTGGTACCCGAATCCGTCACCCGGCCTTACGACTATTACACGGATAATGTCAGTAAATCCATCGAGTTTTTCCATACCCTGCACGAACTTGGGTACCCGCGCGTGGTTTTCAGTTCTTCAGCAGCGCTATACGATATCGTCCCCGGGTTCATGGTCACCGAAGAAGCCCCGATCAAAGCCAGCAGTCCATACTCACGCACCAAGCTGATGATAGAAATGGTGCTTAAGGATTTTTGCGCCGCCTACGCAATGAAAGGAATTGCTCTGCGGTACTTCAACCCCATCGGCGCAGACCCCAAGATGCGCAGCGGCATCCACGTAAAAGAACCTACCCATGTGCTCGGTAAACTGGTGGATACCGCCCAGGGCAAGCAGTCTGTTTTCCATATCACCGGAACCCACTTCCCCACGCGCGACGGCACGGGCATCCGCGATTATATTCATGTTTGGGACCTGGCGCGCGCGCATGTGAACGCTGTCACCCAGTTCGACGAAGTCTTCAACCACGCCGGTAATCCCACCAGCAATTATCTGGTAATCAACCTGGGCACAGGACGCGGTGTGACCGTGCGTGAACTGATAAACGCATTTGAAAAGGTATATGGTCAAACGATCAATAAAAAAGAGACTGCACCCCGCCCCGGGGATGTGGCCGGTGCTTATGCCAACGCCGACACCGCCAAACGCCTGCTAGGCTGGGAGGCTATCCTGCCAATTGAAGAGAGTATCTCCGATGCGCTCAAATGGGGAAAGTTGCGGGATAAACTGCTGAAGTTCGATTGATCTACTCTGGCAGTTACTCATAACGCTGGCGGGGTTTCAAGAACCCCGCCAATTTTTATACTTCCATCACGAATAATTCGAGGTTTGTCTTCAGGTCAACCTGGATTTCGTCGAGTTGGGTGGAATCATCCCAGAGTTTGCCCTGCACATCCATTTGAAGCAGCCGGTGGAAGATCTGTTTCAAGCGCTCCATCGGGTAACGCCTGGCAGCCTGGGTGTAGGTGTTCACCTGGTTGCTGAAGATGATGCGGCTCTTTGCCAGCGAGGATACCTCCTCGCCGGCATCCAGGGCAGCGCGCACCTGTATTATCTGCCTGAAGCGATGAGCCAGCGCACCAAGGATCATCTCCGGCTGGGTATCATCAAGCAATTGATGCATCATCGCCTGGGCTTCTTTCCTGTTCCCGACCATGAGCATATCCAGCATTTTGAAGGTGTCCGCGGACCCCTCGACGGAAACACACTCGACGACGTCCTCCACGGTAACTGCGCGCTCAAAGTTGACATACATCAATAACTTGGCGATTTCCTGGCTGGCGATCCCGGTATCGCTGCCTGTGTGCCGGCTTAATTCAGCCGCGGCATCCGGGGAGAACTGACCTCCCTGGCGTTTTGCCTCGCGGATCACCCACGCCGGCATATCGCGTTCGTCGGGGAGAGGGGAATCTAAAAACTCAATAACAAGGCTGTCGTCGGCTTTTTTAACCAGCCAATGCTCGGGGTTCAGGGTCTCCCAGTATCGCTGCCATTTGCCCTGGTCATCCTTGCGCCACTTGAGCCTGTCCTCAACGATGAGCACAAGATGGGTTGTGTCAGGTATCGAGTTCAGCAACTTCGAGGTTTTTTCAGCCTGTTGTTTTTCAAGAAGCGTTGAAGCGTTATTCACCACCACCATCCGGTTCGAGCCGAAAAATGGCAGCGAGGTGACCGCCAGTGATAGCTCATCCTGGGTGACCACCTTCCCATCGAGGCGGGAGAGATTCATTGAGGCGTCAAAATCCGCTCCGAGAATGTTGAGGATATTCTGAATATGCAGCTCGATGGAGAATGTGTCGTTGCCGCGGATGATGTGAATATTCTTTTCGCTCATGCGGTTGCAATATCCTTATGAGCATCTTCACCAGTGAGAATGCGGTGCATCATGGGACCCTTGTGTTCGTAGCGGACGATCTGTTTGATCACCAGGTTGCCGGGGGTGCCGCTGGTGGTCACTTTCTCCTGAACTTTAAAACCAAGCGGGTTCGCAATCACCGCTCCGGCAGTGACTGCAAGCACCAGCGTTGACCAGCGGTCTAATTTTTTCTTGAAAGAATTCGCTTTACCAAGGGTAAACAACCAGGCAAGACTACCCGCAATCACCCCGGTGGTGACAAAGTTGGTGCCGCAGTAGGGGTGAATTGCTAATCCGTGTTCGCCTTCGTTCATGCGTTTGAGCGCTTCCTGCGCTGTCTCCAGCAGCAGGTCTGTTGAAACGTTGCCGATGATCCAGATGCCATTTGCATCGGAGTGACCGGCAAACGAGCCGGGCAGGCGTTTGGAGAGTAAATTCAATGTAGCGTGTTCCAGACCGTGATTACGTCTGGTGAGTAAAACGGGTCCCCAATCGAGTATGTTTGTAGACATAGATTAACCTTTGCCTTTCTACTTCTCAGAGATCAAAGCCAGCGTCAGCGCTTCGCGCAGGGAACGCGCTTCCTGCAATTTGATGCCTTCCGGCAGCGGCTCGCCGACCTTTAACCGGCGCGGAATGATGGCGGACTTAAAGCCCAGTTTCGCGGCTTCACGCAGTCGGGCGCCCATCTGCCCCACCCAGCGCAGCTCGCCTGAAAGACCGATCTCGCCAATAAGTACAATATCGGCTTTCACCGGCACATCCTTGATCGAGGAGGCAATGGCAACCGCGATTGCCAGGTCGGCGGCAGGTTCATCCACCTGCATGCCGCCCACCACATTCACGAAGATATCCTGTTCAGATAACCGCAGCCCCAGCCTGCGGGTGAGCACAGCGCTGAGCATTAACAGGCGGTTGAAGTCCACCCCGTTGGGAGTGCGGCGAGGATTGCCCAGGTTGCTCGGGCTGGTCAGCCCCTGCAGTTCCACCAGCAGTGGGCGGGTGCCTTCCATGGTAACGGCAATGGCAGACCCCGGCGCGTTGATCATGCGTTCCGCCAGGAACGCCTCGGAGGGATTATTCACTTCGATCATGCCGCTCTCGCGCATTTCGAACACACCCACCTCGGCAGTAGCGCCAAAGCGGTTCTTCACCGAACGGAGCAGGCGGTACGCCTGGAAACGGTCACCCTCAAGGTAGAGTACGGTGTCGACGATATGCTCGAGCACGCGCGGTCCGGCAATCACGCCTTCCTTGGTGACGTGACCCACCAGAAAAACCGCCATGCCGCTGGTCTTTGCCAATTCGCGCAGGCGGTTGGCGCACTCACGCACCTGGCTCACCGAGCCGGCCGTGGAGTTGAGGTCTGGCAGGTAAACCGTCTGGATGGAATCCACAATGAGGAGGTCAGGTTTGAGTGCCTGCACCTGGTCGAGGATGATATCCAAATTCGTTTCGGTTAACAGGAACAGGTCCTGGCTGAATTCCTGTTTCGGGTTGTCATTCCCAAGCCGGGTGAGCCGCAGCGCGCGCATTTTGATCTGGCGCTCTGATTCCTCGCCGGAAACATACAGCACCTTGAGCGGCTTATGCTGCTTGGCCGGGGTGGACATTTCCAGTGCCATTTGCAGCAAAAGCGTGGATTTGCCAATGCCTGGATCGCCGCCGACCAGCACGATGGAACCGGGAACCACCCCGCCACCGAGCACACGCGCGAATTCACCAATGGGCAGCGAGATGCGCTGTTCAGCGTCACCCTCGATATCGCTCATACGTTTGGGCTGTGAACGCGCGTTCAGACCATGTACGGATTTTTTTGCCGGGCTGGATGGTTCTGAAACAATCTCTTCCACCATTGAATCCCAGGCGCCGCACTGCGGACATTTCCCAAGCGAGCGCGGAGCCACCTTGCCGCATTGCTGACACACAAATTGAGTGATGATTTTGGGCATAGGTTGATTATACCCAACCTCTCTGACCACATTTCAACCAGTTGGGCAGCGTTGTTTCAAGAGCAGATGTCGGAGCAAAGGAAACCCAAAACCCCGGACGCATTCGTAAGGAATTTGTCCGTGGTTCTAAAAAGATAATCAATCTATGGTTTTACCGCTGAAATGTTTGCACTGAAGATCGAGCGGGTCAGGCTTTTTACGTCATATTTTGCGTAGTGCTCCTTGCCAAACCCAAGATCATCCAGAGCGGATTCATCAAAATACTTCGGCTCGATCTGGATATTCACAAACCCGGTCTGAGCGAGCAGACGTTTCAGATCTCCCACATCCTGCGCGCCTGAAAGGCAGCCAGCCCAGGCTTCGAGATCCTTCTTCAAAGCTGCAGGTAACTCCCCGTCGGTCACAATGTCGCTGATGGCCAGCCGCCCGCCCGGTTTCAACACACGCAGCGCGTCGCGGAAAACCTGCGGTTTATCGGGGCTGAGGTTGACCACGCAATTGGAAATCACCACATCCACGGTACTATCGGCGATCGGCAGGTGCTCGATCTCTCCCAGGCGGAATTCCACGTTGGAAAATCCCAGTTTCTTCAGGTTGTTGCGCGCCTTATCCAGCATCTCTGGGGTCATATCCACGCCAATGACATGCCCGCTTTCGCCAACCTTTTTGGACGCCAAAAAGCAGTCCAGCCCGCCGCCTGAACCCAGATCCACCACGGTTTCACCGGGCAGCAGTGAAGCCAGCGCAATGGGGTTGCCGCAGCCAAGCGAAAACGAGGAGATATCCTCGGGGATATTTTCAAAGGTTTTTGGGTCGTAAAATTCGCTGCCACTGAACTTAGCGCCTTTCTTGCCGCCGCAGCCGCAGGTGGGCTTTCCATTGCCGCCGCAACAGCTGGTATCCTGCCTGGCAGCATTGGCGTAATGTTCGCGTACCACGGGGTGTATGGTGCCAGAATCGATTTTCGTGCTCATGTTTCACTCTCCTTGATATATTGATGATTGTCGATATATAAATCTAAAAAAATTATCCTTTACTTACTTTGATCCGCGGAGCAAAAACCGAGGAAACTTTGCAGCAATAATCCGCCATTTTCTCCTGATTGAGAGTGTAGAAGATCTCTTTACCATGCCGCTGCGCTGTCACCAGCCCGGCATCGCGCAGCACCTTTAAATGGTGCGAAACTGTCGGCTGGCTGACGCCGGTTTGCACCACGATCTCGTTCACAGTCAGGCGTGCGCAGCAGCAAATACGCATGATCTGTTGCCGTGTTTCATCCGCGAGCGCCTTGGCAAATTCAACTGTGTCCATGATCTTATTATATAGATATACGTCTATATGTCAAGAAGTCAGAAAACCCCCTTTGGGGAATACTGATTTTATGCAAATTTCTTAATATAAATACGGTGGCGTTTATGCTGGCGGGCGTCAAAATACTTCCACTGCACCTGGACATCCTTGTTGTTCTCCAGGGTGAGGTTGGTCTCCACCTTTTTGGTGCCGCTCTTGATCATGTTTCTGTACAGAATGTTCATCAATATTCCATTAAGACCCTTGCCGCGGTACTCATCACGCACGCCTTCAAGATAGAGATCGGCGGTGTCGTTGAAGCGCAGCGCCCACAGGAAATGGATGAACCCGAACGGGAACAAGCGCCCTTTTGAACGGCGCAGCGCTTTGGAAAACGATGGGAAGGCGATCCCAAAAGCTACCAAGCGGTCGTTTTTATCCATTATCAAGGGGATGTATTTAAGCTGGGCAAAGCCAAAATACTGGTTCACGTACCCCGTCACCTGTTCGGGTGTGAGGGGGACGGTACCGTAAAGTTTACGGTAAGCCTCGTTGATCACATCAAAGATCTGTGGAGCCACCTTAAGCAGCTCTTTCTTTGTACCCTTGAAGAGGTGCAGTTCATACCGTTTGATGACCAGTTCAGCAGTTTTCTCGATCTTCTCCATCGAACGGTCAACCAGGTGGATCTCGTTGGAAACCCAATCGGTGTCCTTGATGTATCCCAGCTCTTCGAGTCTCTTGGGATAGTAGGGGTAGTTGTAATTAGTGGCCAGCGTGGCGAGCTCTTCGAACCCATCTACCAGCATGCCCTCACGGTCGAGGTCGGTAAAGCCAAGAGGACCGTGCACGCCTTCCGCGCCCAGCTGCCTGGCCCATTCTTCCACTTTGCCGAGAAGGGCTTTTACAACTTCAGCATCATCTATGAAATCGAACCAGCCGAAACGGACAAGATTTTCACCCCATTTCCTTTTATACGCCGGCACGTAGATCCCCGCAATGCGCCCGACAATCTTCCCGTCTCGGTACGCCAGCCAGAAATGCGCATTGGATTCCTTAAATGCCGGGTTCTTATCTACGGTGAGGGTGTTCATCTCGTCAAATAAGAGGCTGGGCACGTAATAGCGGCTGCCTTTGTAAAGCCTTTGCGGGTAGAGGATGAAGGTTTTGATATCACGCTTGCCGATAACTTCCCTGATCTCAATGGTCATATTTAGGATTCCTTATCGTTGAAAAACACCCATAAATCTGAAGGGTTACTCATGATCCCGATGCATGGCGGGGATTTACATATTGCATTGATTTTATTACTTCCTCGCACGCGTTTCAATCAGGAGTTTCGCGCGGTGAGGTGCTTGATATACACGCGCCGGCGTTTGTGCTGGCGGTGCTCGAAGTATTTCCACTGCGCCTGCACCTGGGCATTATTCTCAAGCTCCGGGTTGGATTCAGCCTTCGTGATGCCGGCTTTACGGAAGGTCTCGAAGACTTGGTTGATCAACAGGGCATTCAGCCCAAGCCCCTGCAGCTCCGGCTTGACCGCCACCAAGTAGAGGTCAGCGCGGTCGTTCTTTTTGAGAGCACGCAGAACGTGAATGAACCCGAAGGGATAGAGGTGCCCATTGGCTTTCTGCAGCGCGCGCGTGAGTGACGGCATGGTGATGCCAAAAGCCACTACCTCATCCTTGTCGTTCAATACAACTGGCACAAATTCGGGTTTGATAAAGCCAAAATACTGTTTGGTATAGTCCGCGATCTGCTGGTCGTTGAGCGGGACAAACCCGTATAGCTTGCTGTAGGCTTCGTTAAGGAGATCAAAGATCTTGTGGGCGTAAGGGAGGATATCTTTCTTCGACCTGGCGTTGAGCATGTGCAGCGCGTTGCGCTTGAGGATGATCCCTGAAAGATTGCTGATCTTCGGGTCAAGTGTTTGCGGCACGGTCAGCTCGTATTCCACCCAGTCTGTATCCTTGCTATATCCCAACCGCTCGAGGTGCTGCGGATAGTAGGCGTGGTTGTAGATGTTGATCATGGTCGGCAGCTCATCAAAGCCCTCCACCAGCATGCCGGCGTGGTCCATATCGGAGAAGCCTAGTGGTCCGTGAACGGCGGTGCATCCCACTTCCTTCGCCCAGGCTTCCACCGCGCCCATCAATGCTGCGGCGACCTCGGCGTCGTCGGTGAAATCGATCCAGCCAAAACGCATGTAGGACTGGTGCCACTGACCGCGGTGCCCCTCGCTGAGGATGGCGGCAATGCGCCCGGCCACTTTGCCTTCCCTGCGCGCCAGCCAGAAACGCGCCTGGCTGTGCTCGAAAGCGGCGTTCTTCTCCGGATCCAGCGTTTTCCACTCATCCCCCTCGAGCGCGGGGATCCAGTAAGGATTGCCCTTGTAGAGCTGGTTGGGAAAGCGGATGAATTGGCGCAGGTCGCGGCGGGTCTTTACTTCCTTGAGGGTTACTGCCATGTCTGATGCCTTTCGAAGGGGCGGGAATAACGTCTTTTATAACACCTTTTTTTACGTCAGGATACAAATCGTTACTGTCGTCAGCTAAAAATAAAGGACCACCCTTTGGGGGTGGTCACCCTCTATTGCAATGTTCTCCATTGCTAACCTATAGATCCTTCAGCAGTGTGGCCAATATTAACAAAACAAATGCGGCAGCGACAAACCAGAATGAGTATTGACCGATGATAGGCGTCGATGGAGCAAGTTGCCCGAAGATCCCGAGTACCCCAAGGATCAAAGCGATCCACCAGGTTACATTTTTTGGTCTTGAAAGTTTCATGATTTTCTCCTAATCGAACGATTGTTGCCAAAACTTCTTTTGGAGAGCATTGCCAACTTCAGTATAGCACGTGGAGCGGGCTCATTGATTAAGAGTCGTGAATACCGCCAGTACTGTTCCATTGGCATCGAGCAGTGAAAGGGCCTGACCATCTAAGTTGAAAGAGGCGGCCTGGTCGAGGGCGGTGTAGTAGGCGGTGGACTGGTTGTTGATCTCGTCGGAGCAGTACATCATGGTGGAGAAGATGTCGGAGCCGGTTTTGAAGGCGCTGCCTTTGGAAGTGTAGGAGCCGCCATAGGTGTTGCAGCCATCCGACCCGCCAAGGATATCCTCCTCGAGGTTGAGGGTGACGGTTACGCCCTCAAGCGCCGGCTGCCCGTTGAGCTGGGTGAGCTGCCAGCGGGTGCTTTTGAGACCCGGAGTGCTGGCGCAGGCAGCAAGGAGGCTGACGGCAATTAAGATACAGAAAACAGCGGAGGTTCGCTTTATCATTTTTGACACGATCTTGCAAAAATCCAAAATAGCCTCTTAGTAGAAGATGAGCGGGAAGAAGATGCCGATGACCGCCACCAGCACGGCAACATAGGCCAGCATGCGATCAAAGTTTTGCCCCTTCTCCAGCTGCGTCACTTCCTTGCTGAACTGCATGAGACGCGGGGTGATGTCATCCCTCATTCTTTCAAGCAACAAGCTGCTGTCAGAGATGACCTTTTTGTCATAATCGCCGGAGTGCAGAACCCTGGAAATGTCGTTGATCTGCTGGTACATCCTGCCGGCAATCTGATGAAGCCCGGCGGCGGAGCCGCTGGTTTGCGGGTGGTATTTCTCAACAAAGTCGGGCGATAAGGGGGCTGCCCTATCTGCCTTCGGTTTCGTGGAAAATGAATCCATTCTTCCTCCCCTGGAACAATTTGAATTGTTGTACTGCTGATTGAAATCAATAATATTATACAACTACAGGGTTTCATTTTTGGTTTTTAAAGATCAATCCGTACGCTGCGACCTGTGATTATATGGGAGGTCTGTGCCGGGAAAGCGCAACAGGACGGATGTCTCCATCCGCCCTGTTTTTATCAACGATAAACAACGTCAGTTGCTGGTGCCAAGTCCGAGGCAGGTGCCATCAAGACCGAGCCCGGCGCCGCGCATACCGCCGCGGGCACCTCTGCCGCCAAAGCTGGCAGCCTGTTTCATCAGGGCAGCCTCATCGGCAGTGACGTATCCGGCAGCCAGTGCCTGGTCAGCCACGTCGCTCTTGATCTGAACCTTGAGGGTCCAGAATTCGTCCACGGTCAACCCGGTGGAAAGGGCGATCTGCGACATGGTCTCGCCTGCAGTGAGGCGGGCGTCGACGTCAGCGGCGGGGATGCCCAGCGCTTCAGACCACGCGGCGACTTCGAGGGCATGGACTTCGGGATCCACTATTTCGGTTCCCCGGTTGCCATTTCCGCCCATGCCGTGTCCGGCATAACCAGTGGCGGTGCCATTCCCCTGCGCCAATCCCTGGGCAGAAACTGCGGATACACTCGCAAGTGAAAGCCCTGCCACTACTGCAACTACCATTAAGACAAGTAAACTTTTTTTCATTATATTTTCTCCTTTGTTTGCAGCCAGTGAATTTCTGACTGATGACAGGAGTTTACCGGATAGCAAAAGGGCAGTGGTTTATTTCTGGTATATGCCCTGAAAGCCGGCGCCGGGCTCTAAGTCGCGGACGATGCGGGGAGTGCGCTCAAAGGTGACGCCGGGCAGGCGCAGGTTAACGCGCATGTGCGCGTTGTAGAGGGAGAGGAGGTCGGATTTTTGCATGGGGAGATTATAAGGGGGTTCTTTGCCTCTAGTAGGGGTGATTCATGAATCACCCCTACAAAAAAAACAAAAAGATTCAATTCGAATAAACGAATATAGAATATTATTTCTATGATTAATTATCTCACAATTTACCTGAAATGGGACCCGTCATTTTGGCGAATTTTTAGGGCAAAAGTTGCCAAATTGGCAAGTTTTTTGGAATTTTGGCAATGTAGTTGATAGTATTGCTATATTCCAACTTCGAAACTGGCAAGAAAAAGTTCGGGTTTTGCTTAGATACTATTTACATTTTTTATGAGCGAAAATAAAATTTATTCGAAAAATTCATAAAGAGTATCTTTGCGATCCTTGTTAATAAAATTTACAGATGTTGTTCGAAGTTGAAGGACTCCTTCATCGGTAATTGTTATTTTGCAAAATCCGCTCCATGCCGCACAGTGATTCCGGAGCATGCCGCACAGTAATTCCGGAGCATGTCGCACACTT
>CAZAAJ010000040.1:0-25362 GCA_964483135.1 uncultured Anaerolinea sp.
GGCCAAATATTTTTTCGATTGGGGAAGTTTAGTGCGCCTTTGGTCTGCGCGAAAACGTGAATTGCATCTTACCAAGCCGATGTACAATGTCGCGTGTTTGGTCGTAAAACTGACGGTAATCCACATAAAGATCGTCGTAGAATGCTTTCAGGTTTTGGTTTGGTGAGGAAGAGGTGGTTAAGTACCTTCAGGACCACACAAACGAGTTCCACAGGGGAACGCTGGAATCGCATCAGGATGGCGATGATTTTGATTGGAACGTTTCGCAGTCAGATGCGGCACGGTTCCGGCAGTCAATTGCCGAAAAATGGTTGTTGACAACCGCCTTGGTTATGCCCTGTATTCCATTAACTATCGCCGCTCAGCATGCAGCGAGAGTCAGACCTATATGTTCAAAGTAGCCAGTTATTGTTTTGCATCTTAATATGGATTTTGTGGATATAAGTCTACAATTGATCAGGTCCGATGCAATTAGTAGTTTCATCATTAATTAAATAATTCATTATGTCCCTGGTAGGGGTTTATGATGAAATAACTCGCCGTCTAAATTGACTTGGTGTAATCCCGCATTCACGCTTGAAACAATTGATAAAGTAACTTTGAGAACTGAAATTCAAGTAGAAACCAATATCCTTCGGGGAACTTTTTGAATTCAACAACATCTCCTTGGCGGTCTTAATTTTCTGTCGCTGTATATAGGTTGAAATATTTATACCAACTTCTTTTTTGAAGAGAGTGGAAAGGTAAGGTTCAGACAGGCAGCAGACTTTTGCTAGTTCGGCAAGGGAGATTTTGGAATGCATGTTGTTGTAGATATATTCAAGACAGGCACGGATCGGTGCTGTAAAATTTCGTTGGAATTTTATCTCATGGATCTCTTTCGTCCACTCGAGAATGGACTGCTGGATCAAGTTCATCACCATCTGGGGTGAAGTTTCCTTGTCAATTTTCTGAATTAATGCATCAGATTTATTATAAGCATCGACCTCAAACATACCGCTCTCAATTGCTGCCCGAGAAGCCATGTATGCAAAGACTACCCCTAGATACTGCATCTGTCGAAGTTCGTCATCGGCGAGTTTACCTACCTTGAGGCTTGACTTATTTGCCGAGGTGAGCATGCGGTCCACCATTGAAAGATTTCCATCCCGCACATAACCAATAAACTGCTTTTCCCAACTATAAGGTGTGTGATGAATCTGCGTTTCCCGTTCATCGAACAACGAGTTTTCGTCTCCGCTTGCCAATACCTCCATGTCATTCCATATGGATTACGTTATTAATGACTCAGTTTCGCTTAATTGACTATTTCACTTCACCAACTCATTTTATTGTCTGGTAAAAGGAGAGAGGATGGAAGATACTTCAATAACCAAATCGCCTGAGAAATTCATTCGTTATCCCGGGTACAACAAAAGGTTACTCCTGATGCTCGCGCTAGGAAATATGGCTTTGTTTGCGGTCTATGCTGGAATTAACGGAATTCTAATCCCATCTATGGTTCAGGCTGTTGATCCTGTGCACAAAGTAGCCAACCTGGGTATTGTCACCGGCGTCAGCGCAATATTTGCAACCGTTCTCAATCCCCTCGGTGGGGCGTGGTCCGATCGAACGCGTTCCCGTTGGGGAAAACGAACACCATGGATCATTGGCTCGTCCATAGTCACATTGATAGGCTGCATCATTTTTGGTTTCCAGACCACGGTGATTGGGATCATGATCGGTTGGTGCTTGACGCAAGGGATGGGAAATATATTTCAGGCGGCCGTTACTGCAGTTGTACCCGATCGGGTTCCTCCTGAAAAACGCGGCACAGCCTCAGCAATGGTGGGACTTGGCCCAATGTTCGGGGCGTTGATCGGGCTAGGGATCGGTACTGCGTTCATAGAAACCCCTCTCATCGGTTCAAGCATTGTTGGCGGGCTTCTTGTTCTTGTCGCATTCCTTTTCGTGATAATCGCTCCTGATCCAATGACTCAAAAACAAGTTGAGCCGGTAAAAATCAATTTTAAAGAAAGCATGCGTTCGTTTTTCTCAAGTTTGGTTAACCACGATTTTCGTTTCGCGTTCATCGGCAGGCTGCTTTTAATCTTAGGATATTTTGTTGTGCAAGGATATTATTTTTACCTTCTGCAGGACTATATCAACATTGCTCAATATGGATTGGAACCTGCACAAGGGGTGTTAATCATCAGCGCCCTCTCAATGGGAGCAAGTTTAATTACCATCATTTTGGGCGGGGTTATTTCGGACAAAACCGGGCGACGCAAGATTTTTGTGATCGGGGCATCAATCTTAATGGCCATTGTGATGATCATCCCTATTTTCTGGCCGAATTGGACAGGTATGCTTGTTTTTGGGGCACTCAATGGATTAGCTTTTGGATTGTATATGTCCGTTGACGCAGCTATGATTACCCTGGTATTACCCAAAGCCGAGGACAACGCCCGCGATATGGGTATACTAAATATCGCTAATGCAGGTCCTCAAATTGCTGCGCCATTCATCGCTGCAGCCATTATCACGTGGCTTGGTGGATATATAACCCTGTTCATATGGGGAGGAGTTTTCGCCATCCTAGGTGCATTGGCGATCATTCCGATCAAGAGTGTCAAGTAATTCCACTAACTTATTCAAATGGAGCCAAAAATGTCAAATTGGACAGAAGGTTTTGTAAATTCGAATGGGATGAAGATCCATTATTACCGCACCGGTGGGAACAAACCCAAAGTGATCTTCAACCATGGAGCAGGGGATGACGGGTCATGTTGGACGCATGTGGTAAAGGAATTGGAAAAAGATTATGACTTGATCATGCTCGATGCACGAGGTCACGGGAAGTCTTCCAGCGGAAATGGAGACTACACGACCACCGCGCGGGTGGAAGACCTGGCCGGTGTGATCAGGGAATTGGGATTGGATCGCCCGGTTATTGGGGGTCATTCAATGGGTGGAGATACGTCGATGAATTTCGCAGCAATCCATCCAGACCTGACCCGTGGGATATTCCTGGAAGATCCGCCAATTATGCTACCCGGCGAAACATGGGTGCTTCCCGAAGGGAAGATGAAAGATATGACCATTGAAAAGATGGGCAAAATGATGAAGAATTTCATGCTCGTGTTCAAGATCCTGCCCAGGTTTGTTGCGATGCCGTTGGCAAAAAAAATGAACTCTGCCTATCCGAAGGACGAGATCGTGCCTTGGCTGGACTCGAAGGAGCGGTTAAGCTTCAACTTCCTGAATTCCATGTCTACCTTGAGTATGATGGAAGCTGGTGACCCGGCTGGACTTTTCAAGAAGATCACTGTGCCCGTTCTTCTTATCATTGGCGACAAGAAGAAAATGTCGATCGTCTCGAAGGAAGCTGCGGCAAGGGTAGTCGAGGCAAATCCCAGTGTGCAGGTAGTCCAACTGGAAGGTGCAGACCACAACATCCGCCGCACTCGTTTTGATGGATATCTTCCAGCCCTTAAAAATTTCTTAAGAGAAATTTATCCTTCTTGAAAGAAGGTTAATTTCCGCTTAGAAATACCAACATCAAGTCTCTCTCCATTATCTTGATGAATAGTGGGTCCAGATCGGGACCTTTTTTCGGGAAATTGCCTTTTTCCGGCTGATAATCAGTTGTAAATGTCGTTGAGAGCCAAAGAGCGAAACCGGAAAGGCCAGAGGCTTGTTCGAGTTTGGGTGAGTCTAAAACTAGCATTTGCTGATAGAGTACTCAATAATAACTAACTATCTTCTATCCAAAATGCTTCTTTTGTTCATTCTATCTCTTTGAATTTTGAGTTTATCTACTTCGGAAACCATTACTTTGAGGGACTTGTCTTCCAAACCAATTCGAATTACTGGAATTTTATTAAGAGAATTGATTATTTGATCTTTAATGTCTTGAATTCTTTCTCTTAAGAATTGCACTTCTAAAACGATAACTTCGTTTGATGGATCCTTTTCAATTGTGGCTGAAAAATCCAATATACCCTCGATACGGAATAAGACATTATCCAGATTGGAGGGAAAAAGCAATCCGGAGTTTATGCTTATCCCGGCTTGTATGCGCGATTGAATTCTTTCCAGCCGTTGAATGAAAGATCCGCAGGTACAATTGCCGGGGAGCAGGCGGCTGATATCACCAGTGCGATAACGGATGAGTGGCATTCCCCTTCGCGTGAGAGTTGAAAACACTACCTCCCCGGTTTCACCGTCTGGCAGGACCGTATGGGTATCGGGATCAATTATCTCGTAATAGAGATCGGCTTCGCGGAGGTGGTACCCCTGGTGAGCTGCGCATTCCACTCCTCCGCCAAGTCCAGTTTCGGTCATTCCATAGTGGTCAAACACTTCGCATTTCCAGTGCCGCTCCAGATTCTGGTGGATGCTTTCAGGCAGGATATCGGTGGCGGAAAGCACGCTTCGGATCTGTCCGGATTTCAGCACGAGATCAGCCTGGTTCCAGCAGAATAAGCGCTGCAGTTGAATTGGAGCCCCAACCAGGACATTAACGTTGTTTTCCCGGATTAATCTGAGCACAGCTCCTTCATCCTCAAATGGACCGTGAGGAAAAGGGACACAGCCAAGCCGTTCCAGACCAATACGCAGCAGGTCACCTACAGAACCCGGACGTGTTCCGGGGAGGAGGATAAGGACGCGGTCACCCGGGCGAGCCAGGGTTGACATCCCTACCTTGAAGAAATCCACGGTTAGTTCCTGGTCAGCAGCAGTGAAGAAAATACGCTTGGAAGGTCCCGTGGTGCCGGAAGTGGGCAGGGTGACGATGCGTTGGATCTCATCCTGGGAGACGCATAGAAAGCGGTTTGGATCCTCCTGGATTTCGCTGGCGGTTGTGAAGGGGTAGTTTGCTAGATCGCTCAGCCGACTGATCTGACCGGAAGTATTCGCAAACAACTGCCTGTAAAAGGGGCTGTGCTGACGAACATAAGCAATCGTGTTTTGCAGGCGCTCAAGTTGATACTGCTCCAGAGAATTCCGATTGAACTCTGAGAGCCTGTTATCAATCTTGGTTCCGATCCACTTTTGCAGCGGGGTGATGAGCATTACTTGGCACCCGGACGGTAAATTGCCTGACCCTGCGTGTTGGTCAGGTTATAGGCGCAAAATGGGACGAGGCGGCCATCTGGAGCCGCGATATTGATGCAGCAATCCTGCAGCAGTTCAAGGTCAAGATTCCAGGCATCCTGAAAAGCCATTCCCGAGATGGAGAATAGGTGTGTCCGCGCGCGCTCAAGGAAATCGTCCCATCCGCCAAGGGAAGGGGAAGTCCCTTTTTCTTTGTAGCAGGCAGGTTCCGTGTAAACCCAATTTTTTGCAACGAACGTTTTCGAACGGATGAGGCCTTCTTTTGCGTCTTCGGGTTTAGAACAACAATTGGTTTGGGCCTGTTTTTGTTTGATCGTCCTGAGTGATCCATCGGCCAGGATCATGTAAGTTGCATGGAAAGAGCAGAAGGAGTTTTCACTGCCTTTAGGTTGGAAGTCCTCCAGGTGAACAAGACTCTGGGTTTGTTCTTCCATTGCCTGTAAGAGCTCCGGGATCGTGATGCGGTCGGTGTTCTCGGGCGGTTTAGGATACCTCCCAAAGTAACTGATCGGCTGGAAGTGTATGCCACGGACAGTCGGGTAGTGCTGCAGGGCAAAGCGGATGATGCTGCCGATATTGTCTTCATTGACGCCCTTGACAATCGTTGGAACGAGCACGACACCAAGATGCAGATCCTCACAATTCTGGATAACCTGGATTTTCTGCTGAAATATGGCGCGACCACGCAGGGTCTGGTATAGCTGGTCATGAGTACCATCGAACTGAAGGTAGACCACGCTCAAACCAGCTGCTTTGAGGGCGCGTAAATACTCAAGATCGGAAGCGATTCGCAGTCCGTTGGTATTCAACTGGAAGTAGGTGAATCCCAGGTCTTTGCCGAGCGAAATGATCTCAGGCAGATCTTCGCGCATGCAGGGCTCACCGCCGGATAGTTGGATATTGAAGGGACCGCCAGCGGCTAGCATGCGCTCGTACCACATCCTGATCACAGACAGGTCTGGATCGGTGGTGGCGGTCTCCCCGGCTGAAGCAAAACAGACCGGGCAGCCAAGGTCGCAGCGCTGGGTCACTTCAAGCAGCACGCAGCAGGGTTCCTGGCGGTGGTTGCCGCACAACCCGCAATCAAAAGGGCAACCCTGTATGGTGGGTGTGAACGGATGCGCTGGAGGATTGGGGATCTTCTCACGCCTCCAGGAGTCATATTCCGGTCGACCCCGCCAGAGGATCGTCTTAAAGGATCCATGCTGCGGGCAGGTCTTTTCGAGGTAGATTTCGCTTCCGTAAGCCACCCGTTCAGCGGGTATGCGTGCCAGGCAAATTGGGCAGACACTGGAAGTGGTCCGCACTACCCTTTGATCAGGATTCGTCAAGGTTTCCACTGAGGTCAAACCCATACTCCACTAATAATTCTTTTGATTTTTGATACACCGAATGCACAATCTCCGGGCAGCGTTGCGGGATATTGGCATGGTTCTGCTCCAGAATTACATCACAATCGATCCCGCGATACGTCGCCCCGATCGTTTTTTTGAACCATTCGACCAGGTCCAGAAGCATGGCATCAAGGCGTTCGTCTTCTTCATCGTCGGGGCTACCTTTCCCTGCGTAAAGACCCAGCAGGCAGGCTGCACCGGTCAGCGCGCCACACAGGTTGCCGCTAAAGCCAATTCCACCTGCCAGTGACTCCATCGAACGCACAAGGTCCGGATTGGTTTTACCCTGCAGATCCAGTCCCATCAACACCAGTATCTGGGCGCAGTGGAATCCTTGTTCCCGTAATTCCCTGATACGGATCCTATCGTCCATTGTTTCCTCCAGATTTGCTCACTCAATTCAAGGCAGCTGTTTTTTCTGCGATAAGCACATAATAGCCGAGTTTGATCTTTTTGCCCATCGTATCAGACAACGATTGCGAGTCCTCCTCACATGAGGATAAACGATGGTAAAAAGCCTCTAGTGATCCCAGTTTAAAGACCATCCCTGCCATCCATTTTTTGAGTTCCAGGGTGTGGTCCTGCCAAACCTTGATCTCAAATCCCTGCATCAGGAGAGAATGCAGTATCTTCTCACGGGTCATGGCTCCCGCGAGGCAGCGGGTTTTGGCGAGGTAATTAGAACTGCCCGGGTCATTGATCTCACGGATGTAAATATCGGTCACGATCAATTTTCCACCTGGACGAATCTTTTGATGGAACTCCTGTATCGTTTTTTCCAAGTTTCCGGCTAAAGAGAGCGTGCATTCCGTCAGAATCGCATCCAAACTGAGGTCAGGCAGGGGAATCAATGCGCTCATTCCCTGGAAACGGGTCAGGTGAGGATGCAGCTCAACCCCCTGCAGGAGCATTTCTAAAGATAGATCCATCCCAATTGGGATGAACCTCCTCTGACTGGTCAGGAATTGAAGACTTTCGCTGGTGCCGCAGCCAACATCAAGTATCTTCGCTCGCAGGGGAAGCCCGGCTAGAGTCACCGCCTGTTCGGTCAGCAATAGCCCGCCAGGGCGGTTCACGTGCAGGCAATCCCCGCCTTGGGTTTCTACATTAAATAGAGGGCAGGTGGTGCAGTCTGGCATTATTTGTCTTCCAGCAACTTTTCCACTTCGAGCATTTTTCCCAAAGCCATCTCTGCCGGAATTAAAGGTCGCTTGCATTTCTTACAGTAGAGGAGGTCAACCGGGTATCCAGACCCAAGGTAACTAATGTTCACCGTAGCGATCTCAAGGGGAGAACCGCATTTACCGCACTGCCATTTGGCCTTCATGCTTTCAGGAGATTGATCGCTCATTTGCGAGCCTCACCTTCGAATTCCATTCGGTGGCTGTAAGCGTTGTGAACCTGGTAAGCGTCACCTGTCTGGGAATACTCCACCCAATAAGTGATGAGATTAGGCTTGAAATATGCGAGCGTATGCCCGGTTTCCTGGTTGATGAAGCGCTCTTGGGTAGTCTCAGCGTGTTCGATGACCTTTTGGATATCTTCGAAGAGAATCAACCGAGACTCGATCAGGGCGCGCATTTCAAGGCTTAACACAACATTAAACTTTTCGTGTGATTCCACCTGGACATGATCCTTTCCTGTGATTAATTTGATCATTTTCTGTTTGACACGCATGCGGTTCTCATGCCGTTGGGAATAATCCGGACCTTTACGGTTGGCTAACTGGACCAGGTCTTTTCCGTAAATGAGGTCCAGCAGGTGCAGGGTGGGTTTTCCCTGGGCAGCAAAAAAATCACGGCACATGACGCAGTAGGTCAAATAATCAGCATTGTCTTCACCAATTCGCCGCTGGACGATATCTTTGACGAGTTCAGGGTGAGCCAGCCAGGCTACGCCCCCATATCCACAGCACTCAGTGCGTTCACGCGACAACCTTAACTCATGGAATGAAACCCCCATGATGTCGAGACCAGTCCGGGTGGAATTCTGCCAGGCAGGCTCGTAGCGGGTAGTGCAGGGATCGTGGACCACATACGACTGTCCAATCGCTCGACCAGCGGGGAAAAGCCTGTTCTCATCAAAGATCTCCCAAATGGAGACTGTGTCCGCTTCAGGAATGTATTTCTTGATCATGGCGTTGCAGCTTGAACAGGCCAGGATGAACTTGGGTTTTCCAAGCGTATTCCACTGATCCTTGATCACCTCCATGGCAGAATTAAAAAGGTCGGCTTCGCCCGACCAATCCGCCGGGGCGCCGCAGCAACGCAAAAGGATTCCAAGGTCCGGGAAAATGCCTGCAAGGGTTTCGTATAGCTGTGGAATATAGTCAGGGTTCGAAGCCGCTAGCTGGCAACCTGGGAAAAAGAGGTGGGTGCAGGTTTCCCGGGAGTTTGGCAGGAGGGTCGCAGCGAACCGATCGCTGTTGCTAAAAGCCATATCACGCAGGGCAAAATCGTGTGCAGAGATCGGCATTTTACCCGTTTCAACCATGACCTGGCGGGCTTCAAAGTTAACTGCACCCATGTTCAGATGGGTGGGGCACACTTCTCCACACAGGCCGCACAGGGTGCAAGAGTTGATCAATTTGTTGGAGGTGCGTCCAGCCATGACAATGGAAAGATTGTTGTAGATCTCTCGGATGTATTTTTTCGGGTAGCTACCGTAGTGCTTGAGGTATTCACACACCTTTACACATTCCATGCAATCGCACTGGAGGCAGCGTTTTGCCTCGGCCATCGCTTCTTCTTTTGAGAACCCAGGGGGATCTTCATGGGAGATGACCGCTGCAACGGTCTCAACCGATGAAATGGCCGTTACCAGTTTTGTCTCATACGCCCCCTCATTCTGGCGTGAGGCGGTGAGGGAAACATTTTGCAGGAAGCGGTCAATAGAGACAGCTGCCCGCCTGCCCTCGGAGATGGAGAGAATGGAGGAATAGCGATGAAACCTACTTCCCCCTGCGAAGATCTTGGGTTGGCTGGTCTGAAAAGTATCCGGGTCGACCCTGATCTGACCACTCGGAGTTAGCTCCAGCCCAAAATCGAGCGTCCCCTGGTCTCCAATCCCGACATAGATCGCATCATACTCCCCGGGCAGGTCAGCTTGAGAAAAAATATTCGTACCCGTGTGGAGCTCTACGTTAGTTTGGGGAATCCAGGCAGTTTCTTTTAGGATGACCCCGGCGGGAAGCTGTTCATTTGGAAAATTCAGAAGTTGACCCCCCAGCTGGTCGTTCTTTTCGAAAACGCTGACCTGGTACCCCTTTCTTGAAAGGTCATAGGCAGCAGTAAGTCCCGAGAGTCCCCCCCCGATCACTGCTACCCGGGCATTCTTCTTTGGCAGGGGGTTAATCCTTATTGGAATCCCAGCTTCATAACGAAGGCAGGCGAGTTCGAGTGCAGCAATTTGGATTACTCCTCCGACGGTGGCTCGATTGCATTTTTGCTGGCAGGGTTGGTCGCAGGTTCGCGCGATGATTTCCGGGAAAGGCACCGATTTACGAAATATCTTGTAGGCACCCTCAAAATCTCCGCTGCCAATAGCCAGTGCGACCTGGCGGATATCCACATGAACCGGGCATAAAGCAGTGCACGGGGGCGCACACTCCTGGATGCACTGGTCTTCCAACGCTTTTAATCGGTTTTGATCCATTCCCTGGGCCAAAGCTACCCCATTCTCATTTTAGTTGCTGGAGATCAACGTCTATGGATCTCAGGTTGTTCGAAGACAATTGGTTTTCCATGATTTTGAATCGAGACCTTATTAATTATACAGGCGCGGGAACAAGTTGAGTTTTTCTTCAGATTCTCTTCGAAGACCTCTCCTCGAGTTTTTGGTGGAGAGGATATTCCTGGCCGAGAATAGGGCCGGGTGACCCTAAGGATAAGATCACCCGGTTTTGCCTATTATTTTCTTGACCGTGAATGGTTATTTCTTCTTCAATTCAGCCAATACCTTTTCAGGATAGGCGGGAAGGTGGCGGATGCGAACACCGGTGGCATTGTAAATGGCATTGATGACCGCCACATGCGGTGAAGTAAGTGGCAGTTCACCAACTCCGGCAGCGCCAAAGGGACCTCCGGGACGAGCGTTCTCGAAGTAGTAGATATCGAACTTGTCGGGGATATCCTTGGCATACGGGATTCCGGCGCCAAGCATGGTGCTGTGTTTCTTGATGTCCTCGAAATCCTCAGAGAGCGCGAGCCCAATCCCTTGGGCAACACCGCCGTAGATCTGGCCATCAACGACGAGCTTATTGTTGATCTTGCCAACATCAGCCATAACCGTCATTCCTTCGACGGTGGTCTTACCGGTCTTGGTATTGACATTGACTTCCGCCATGAAGGCTCCATACATATACACAGAGAATGGTTTACCCTGTCCGTTCGCATCGCAGTTTGAACATTCAGATGCAGCCCACTTCCCGTGATATTTGAGCGGCAGACCTGCTTTAACCATTTCGTCGTAGGTGCGGTATTTGCCGTCTGGTTTTTTGAGCGCGGCGACCAACTGTTCACAGGCATTCTTGATCGCATTCCCGATCATCACCTGGCTGCGGCTGCCACCAGCTGGACCGCCATTGGGAGCAGTACCAGTATCATTCATGACAAGCTTGATCTTATCCGGTGCAATTCCCAGCGGTCTGAGACCTTCGTGTGCAGTACCGAGCGTGCCCATATCTGCGCCCTGGCCATGATCCTGCCAAGTATCATAAACGGTTACGCCGTCCTTAGTTAACTCTACATCCACCTCAGCGCTATCGACGCCATCCAGGCCGCAGCCATAGATGCCGATCGTTACTCCCACACCTTTTTTGTTTTCTGGTGTGGACTCTTTGGCTGCTTTGGCTTTGGCTGCTTTGTACAGTGGACGCAGTTTTTCCAGCATTTCAGGCAGTGAGAAAACCTCAGGTGTCTGGCCTGTCGGTGTGGTAGAACCGGGACGGTAGACATTGAGATAACGGAATTCCAACGGGTCCATGCCCACTTTTTCAGCCAGTTCATCCACGATGCTCTCAGAGGCTAAGTAGGCTTGCGGTGAGCCGTAAGAGCGGAACGCGGAACCCCAAACATGGTTGGTGCACACCGTGCGGCCGCGGGCACGGATGCTGGGGATATTATATCCAGCACCGGTATACTGCGCGCCGCGCAAGGTTAACAGATCACCAAATTCGGAATACGGACCATGATCGACAATATACTCATTCTCCATGGCGAGGATCTTGCCATTCTTATCCGCGGCCATCTTGATATCCAGGAAGAATGGCGAGCGTTTGCCCGTGTACTGCATGTACTGCTGGTAATCGTACTCAAGGTAAACCGGGCGGTTGGTGGCGATGCAGGCTGCCCCCAGCAGCGCTTCCATGGTCGGGCTGAACTTGTAACCAAAGGTACCACCGGCTGGATTCTGGATCAAGCGTATTTTTTCAGGAGGCAGACCCAGTCCGGGGGCGATCATGTACAGATGCAGGTACAGTCCGATGGATTTTGAGTGAATGGTCAGTCGCTGCTGCTCATCAAAATAAGCGAAGCCTATATCTGACTCAATGGTCAGGTGCGGCTGGCGTTGCAGATAGAAGCTGTCGCTGACCACATAAGGAGCAGAGTCCATGATGGGCTTGGTATCTGGACCTTTGACCACTTTCTGTTCAAAGTAGATATTGGGTGTGCCCGGGTGGATTTCGATGGCATCGTCAGCCATAGCAGCCGGCGCGCTCATGTAGGCTGGCAGAACTTCCAGTTTCACTTTAACTTTTTCGGCAGCTGCTTTGGCTTGCTCGATGGTATCTGCGCAGACGATCGCTATGGCATCTCCGTATTGGAATACCTTGGTATCGCAAAGGATGGGACGATCCCAGCCATCTCCCTTGTTACTGGGGAAGGTAATCAAGCCGGTAATGCGGTTCTTGCCCTTGACATCCTTGTGGGTGACCACCTTGAAGACGCCAGGCATTTTTTCCGCTTCAGAGGTATCAATCGAAAGAATGTTGGCGTGTGAGACTTTCGCTTGAACGAGTGCCAGCTGCAGGGTATTGGCAGGCATCTTCAACCCGAGATCCTGGCCGTAATCCAATGTGCCGGTAACTTTTCCAACCGCGGTTGGGCGCGGATAATTTCCACCCCAAATTCTGCCATCTGCAGGGAGTTTGTATTCCAAATCCTTAATTTTCATCTCTCCGCGTAAAACTTTAGCCGCTTCCATAATGGCGTCCACAATTGGTTTATACCCAGTGCAGCGGCAGGCATTATGGTGCTTTGTCAACCAGGCACGTACCTCTTCGCGAGTCGGTTTCGGATTGCTATCCAGTAGGGCTTTGGCTGAAACCACCATACCGGGGGTGCAGAAACCGCATTGAGCAGCCCCGAACTTCGCAAATGCAAGCTGGATCGGGTGCATCTTCTCGGGAGTTCCGATTCCTTCGATGGTGGTGATGGTCGCTCCATCCGGTACCCGGCTCATCTTGGTAAGACAGGCCAGGGTGAGTTTACCATCCAAAATGACCGAACATGCGCCACAATGGCCATCTCTGCAGGACACTTTCGTGCCTGTCAGGAGCAATTGTTTGCGCAGGACGTCAGCCAGGTTGGATTCGGGATCAACAATCAATTGCTTGTTGACCGTGTTAATCACAAGCGATTTCTTTTCCATATCCCTCCGTTTCTAATGTAAAAAGGGGAAACTGACCGTGTTTTCGGATCAGCACACAGTATAGAATCATCATAACTAGATTTAAAATAATATTCAATATTTACTAATTGAATAGGTGTTTTGATTTAATAATATATTCGAGAAATTTTAACTTTATCCTGGTTTGGAGGTTGCTTCAGCAGACTTAGTGAGGGCTGGTTGATTTACACTACCTGGTTATGTTGAAAAAGAATACCGGCTGGCAAACAAATTGCGCACTAGATGGAAAAAATTGTAAGCAATTTCTCTGTTTAAATATTTTCGTTATGATGCATTCACGAATTAGGACGAATAGAAGCGCTCCGGGGCAACTCGAGTGACCTCCCGAAGGACATCGGGACGATGCAACGGTCAGTTTAGAGATTGCGCAACTTATTCGAAGAACTTAAACGGTATTCTATACCATATATATGGTAAAACAACGACTTATTTGCCCCATATGGCGTGCAAGATCAGCCCATTGAATCAATATTTTTCTCAACACCCCTATATATTCACGCAGGAGACTCTGAAATGGGTTTTGTAGGAATATATTGCCTAATAAAAACCATCCAATTTCATTGTTTTGAGATCCAGCGAATAGAAGTTACCTCCTATATTCCTTAAAACGACCGATCCCTGCCAGCTAATGATCTAGGGGAGACGATACAGGTCTACCCATATTATTTGTGTTATGGGTCAAAAAACTCCCTATCCCCTGTAAATCAGGACAAATTAGCAGCGACGGAAAAAAAATAATATGATAATTGACAAAAAATTCGTAAGCCAGTATCTATTTGTTAACAAGAATTCCTTCAACTCCAAGGAATTCAAATGGATCTGTGCGCCTTTTGTATCGCTCTGATGGAAACGATCCGATCAAAAAACAGTAATCCTGCCCCCAGAAGGACCAATATCGAGGCGATCAATGTCATGGTGGTATTAAAAGCATTCGCATAGTTGATGCCATCCCAGGTATGCGTGGAACCCATCCAGTATTGAATAGATAGGCATAATCCGGCAACAGCCAGGGCGGCAACTCCACCAGCGTTCTTGTTGGCTTTTTTCGGCGCTTTCGAATAATCAACCCCTTTCCATACGCCTGGAATCCGGAAAAGGAGGAAAATGACCAGCGTTATAACGGTCATGCCTACAACAGCATCCACCGGCATGGAGCTGCCGCGCAGCATGCGTGATGTGGCGATGTGAATTCCGCCAACCGCCACACCGGATACGAGGGCGATCAAAGCTGCCTTAAAACTATTGGGTGCACCTTTGACCAGGAGAACGACAGCGCGAATGCCCAGGATTCCAATTGCGATGGTCATAATGACATAAAGGATATACAGCCATTGAAAGGGAGCAAGCGGTGCCATGCTGTCCCAATTGGTTGGTGCCAGGGCGGCACAGGAGGTTCCTGCTCCTCCCAGCACCGTGAAACCAGCTGTGAGGGACATGAACAGGATGCCAACAAAACGTAAAAACTTTGCCAATCCACTTGAAGGTGTCATTTTTTCTCTCCCTTAGATTTCATAAAGCCAGCAGAAACATCGCTGCCAGCATATACACAGAAGCATATTTGAACAAACCAAAATTAAGTTTATTGGATGGTTTGATCATTGCAAGGAAAGCCAGGATCATGAGTCCACCAGATAGGACGCCCAGGGAATATAAGAAACCCTGTTGGATTTCGATCAGTATGGCTGCCGAACTGATCAAGGCTCCAGCGATAATACTTGAAAAAGCAATCGTCTTCCGGGTGATATCATTTCCATAAGTTGAAGGGAAGGTTGGAATTTTTGCGGCTGCATAATCGTCTGCAAACCGCATGCTAAATGTGAGGATATGGGTGGGAATCCAGAAAATGATCGAAAGCGTTAATAAGAACCCGATCTCATCCACCCTGCCTAACCCAAGAACACGACCTGCAAGGATGGGCATACCACCTGCAACTCCCCCAAATACAATTGACCAGCAGGTCTTTCGTTTTAGCCATAAGGTATAAACCACCGCATCGAAGAAAATTCCGGCAAACAGAATGATTCCGTAGGTCGGCGATAGGATTAGTCCGAGAGCAACCCCGGTTATCGATAAGGTAATTCCGAACACCAGCGCTTTCTTTAGAGAGATCCGCCCCTCCGCAAGCGGGCGGTGGTGAGTGCGATCCATGACCTTGTCGATATCATGGTCGTACCACATATTAAGGACAGTACTGGCGCTGATCGTGAGGAGGAGGCTAAAAACCATACCGACCATTGTTGTCCAATGGGTCACCGGGCAGCGCGCGCTCATAAAACCAGCAATTCCTGTGATCGTCAAGAGCGCGGTCTGAGGGCTTTTAAGTAATGAAAAATAGGATTTTATCTTGTTTATTAAGAGTTTCATGTTAATTTCCTGGCTATCGTGCACATCTGAAACCTACCCCGGGGCTGAAATAGGTCGGCGTGGCGTTGTTGCGCACCCAAATCCGCAGATCCATGTCATAAGTATCTTTGGATCCTCCATGAAGGAAGCGCAGGTGCATGCCTTCATATACATTGCCGGTCCACTGCCAGACATTACCTGCCATGTCGTATAAGCCAAAAGGTGATTTGGAATCCAGGGTTGTGTAACCATCATAGGTTTTCCCGTTATAAAATCCAACAGGGGTTGTGCGCGAACCAAAAGAACTCATATTTTCAAAAGGATCACGGCTGGCATAGAAGTTGGCATTTTCGCGCTGAATGGTCTCACCCCATGGGAAAGGACGGGTATCTGTGCCACGCGCAGCTTTTTCCCACTCGATTTCGGTCGGCAGATGGTAGCCGTAATAGGTGCAGTATCCCCATGCCCCAAACCAGGAGACCATGGTCATCGGATGATTCTCATATCCTGGTTGAACTTGGAAGGCTTTCCCATCAAACGTGATGCGCTGAGAGGGGTCAGACAGCGGAATAAAAATATAATTCGCGGGGTCGATCCTTTCTTCGTGCTTGACGCCATGAAATTCATCGCCCGGGTAATAGCCAGTAACCTGATCTTTTTCTATCTTGATAAAACCAGCAGTAAGTGCCTCGTTAAGGAATACCGTATATTGCGCGGCAGTCACATCCGTGACCATGATTTCGTAAGGGTCGGTGGTTTTGATTTCTTCGGCTTGCCCGAAGAAAAATTCACCGGCGGGAATTTGGACCCATGCGTCGGGATTCACCCCAGTGTCAAAAGCGGGCAGGGGGGCATCAAGATCTACCGCGGTGCATGAAGCAAGCAGAACCGCAAGCAGGAGGATCGGTGGGAGAATTCTCTTCATTTGTCTACCTCCTGCGGGACTTCCTCGCTAACTTCTTTGGTCCAGCGTCCGTTCTTCTTGAATAAGTCGCTCAAGCGCCAAACCATCACTGTTGCGAGCAGAACCAGCAGCATACCCAGACCAAAATCCATGGCGTAAATCAATCCGTTAACCAGCGGCTGTTGTTCGGCTTCAGAGATGAACAGGCGCTTCATCTCGAAAACAGTAACCGCTGCCAGGGCAACATCCGAGAAGAAAATGATTCCCCAACCGTATCCCTGCCGGACTTTGCCTTTTAATCCAATGATGTCGCCGTAGTACATCAGGATGATGGTGGCAATGATCGCTGACAATGCATGCCAGTGACCTGTGAGCTCGATGCGTTCCTCACGGGCTGGCCAGAGGCGAAAAATTTCATCCAAACGGACGGCCATGAAGATGCCGATAAAACTAGTCGTGAAATTCATGTAGAGCATCTGCCAGGTGGGGCCGAATTTAAGGGGATCCCGGACAAGAGCAGCGAGCTTCTGGCGAAAAGAGGGTTTTCTAATGGAAGCGGTCCCGTCACGGATGAGTTTTCCCCAACTCCAGATTAACAACAAGAGTGCAGCCAACATGGAAGGGGTTGCACCGACATAGATGATCATGTGCGCGATGGGTTCAAGCGGAGTGACGACGCCCCAGACACCCATGCTGAGGACGATCGTACCAAGAATCATCAAGGGCATGGAAATCTTATGGAGTATTCCTTTGAAGTTAAGCCAGCGCCCGATGATGAGTGTTAGCATGATGGCGATCAGAGCCAGCATAATGTGCAGGTGACCGATGACGGAGTATTGCAGCGTGGTTTTTTCGGGAAGACGGATGATATTTTCAGCCAGGACCGTTTCAAATCCGTTGACAAAAAATGAGCCGGGGACAGCCCCAAAAACCGCTGAAATGACCGTAGTAAGGGCGGTTGCGAAGAAGGCGATGCGTTCGACGTCAACGCCTTTCTTTGTGCGAGAATGCCCCTTATCCGTCTGGTAATACTCTTTCTTCCAAGGCCAGAGCGCGATTGTCAGCAATACCCCGGCAAAGAAGATCAGGCTGAGACCAGCAATGTACAGTCCGTGAAAAGCCCAGTTATGACCCCAATAAGCAAAGCCCATTCCAAAGATCATCGTCAAAAGATACCCGACGGTAATGAGCACCCGGGATGCCATTTTGTAAAACTCTTTCATTTTTAGCAAACTTGTGACCATGTAGGTTTCAATGGCAACCACAGCCATGGCGATCGAATGGTACAAAATGATGACACGCCCTTCACGTTCTGCTTGAATGAGGTCCATCTTAAAAATGCGGATGACAAAATCACGTACACCCATCTCTGCCATAGGACCGGAAAGCATACCAAAGAGCGCGGTTTCAATCGCAATCATGGCAATTGCAACAAGGATCAACCCCTTGGTGGACTGAAATAAGTAGTTGAACCGCCTTGAGAACCAATTCATAGACTTCTCCATAATTGTTGTTACCAACAGGATAACAACAGCCGGCCAGGTTGTCATTGACAAAAAACAAGTCCAAATCGATTGATTGGTAAAAAAAATTAAAGGGAGATTTCTGCCAGCTGCTGTAAACCGGCAGGATCAACTACCCGGATCGTTTTCCGGTCGACTTCTATCAAATGCTGGGTACTGATTTGTTTCAGAGAGCGGCTGACTGCTTCAGGAGCGGTGACCACGCAGGCGGCCATGTTTTTTATGGGATTTGATAACCGGTTGATCGATTTATTTCCATTATCGCTTAGTACAAGAAGGTGCTTGGCGATACGAGCAGTAGTTGACCGAAAGGAAAGGTCGGCGTAATGGGACATCATCACCCGGTTGCGTCGGGCCATCACTCTTAAGAGTCCGATGGCTAAGTGTGGATATTGCGTGATGATCGCCTGAAAATGTTCACAACTGACATACCAAACAAGGGACTTTTCAACTGCGACCGCACTCACCGGGTTCACGCCACCATCCAGCACAGGTACTTCATTGAACATGATCACGGGACGGATCGTATTCAGGATGGTCATTTGACCTTCAGGTCCTGTTTTCCGAAGATCCACTTTCCCTTTCAGGAGAACGTACATGCCAGCACAGGGATCACCTTCAAAAAAGAGGATTGTTCCATACTCACAGGGTTTTACATGTCCGGAAGTAACAATGGCCATGAGGTCAATTGGTGATAAATGTTTAAAATGATCGACCTGTTTTAGTTGATTAACTAATTGAGTTAATTCATCCATAAAAAAATTATATCCAACAATTCAACAATGAATACTTATTAGGATTGTTTGCGAAGGTTAATTAATTAACAGTTTCTTAAGTGCTTTGATATACGCGGCGGAAGGGAAATAGATCTTTATTAATACGCTATGATCTTTGAGTGAAATCTGCTTATCTAAGGTGTTTCCATTTTTAGCGACGATCCTTACTTTCCGATTAGTTTTCCATCATTATTTTTAATGCCTCAGCATCCTTAACGGTAAAATCAGTACGCGTGATGTCGATTAACCCATCGTCTGAGAATTTATGTAAAAACCTGCACACCATTTCCCTGGTGGTACCGATCCTGGCGGCCATTTCATCTAAAGTTAAAATGCGCTCAATCGGTGTTCCGACTCCATCTTTCGAGATCGTGATCAACAATTTTGCCAACCTGGCAGCTACCGGCTGAAAAGTCATTTCGCTGATTTTTTCACTTGCTATTAATAGTCTATCGACCACGAGCCGGGCTAATTCCCAACTCACTCTTCCTTCCTGGAAAATGTACGGGAGGAGGGTCGCTTTATGCCATAGATAAAGAACCGTGCTTTCTCTAGCGATCAAGGTTGCTGGCATCGGATGATGCTCATCAAAAAAACTGACACCCCAAAAAATATCGCCCGGATAAAAGGTGGCTGGCACCAGGGAGCGGCCTTCGGGTGAGTCTTTAATGGCATCGACAGTTCCACGATGAACTATTAATAGATAGGGCCATTTTTCCCCTTGACCGGTCACCTGTTCCATTTTTTGATACTTTTTTTGAATCGCCAACTTCTCAATAATCTCTAAAGTGTTCGCCGGAAAACACGAGAATACCGACGAAGCTTCCAGTTGATCCTTCAAGGTTTTCATAAAAATCTCCCTACGCCCTATGCAATTGATTATACAGTTGAGAAGGAATCTTAACTTAACGCAACGTAAAAAAACTGTGGATTATAGATAATTTACTAAATGGCGAAGCGATTTGATGATGTCATTAATTCATAGTTTGTCAAAAGGAGGTTGGGATGAAAAATACTAAACTTGGGGGGATCCTGACAAGTGTGGCTGCTTTGATCGGGGTAATTGGGCACTTTTTTTTGTTCTTCCAATGGTACCAGATCGGTATGCACGCCGAGTCCGCTGAACCTGGTTGTGAAATACTCCTGAAATATATCCATCCATTCCTGTGTGACCTTGGCCTGCTGGCTGCAACCTTGTTTGCAGTGAGCGCCTACGGGTATTTTTCAAAACAGAAGTGGGCATCACTGCTTGCGATTATCGGGATCATCCTCGCGCTGTTAGGTAGTTTCTTTGTGAATATTCCCTTTATGGCTGCTGAACTACCCCCGGTATACATGACCCTTTTTGTACCGTATCTGCTAATCTATTTTGGGTTATGCGTTTTTGTGGAGAAAATTTCCTGGCGGCGTACGTTAGTTGGACTGGCAACAGGGATCGCCTATATTTTCTGCTGGATGAACGGGGTTTCTTCGACCAGCCGTATCATCACCACCGGGGCGGATATTTTTGTCCTCGTCCAGCGACTGCACTGGGTCTCCATGCTCGGGTGGGCAGTGGTTACCGGGGTTGTCCTCATGAAACCAAAATCCTGGATAAAGCCAATTGTCCTGGTTTCGGCATTGATCGAACTGATCGTTGGAATTCCCCTGACGATTGTGACGGCTCAATCCCTTGGCAGATTCTCCATGTTCGCCCTTGCCCCGATCGCATCCCTCGGCTTAATGATCCTGTTTCTCCTTCCCGGGTTCTGGAAAAAATGGGTTGAAATTGATGCTGATTAATTCCTGAATGGGGATTAATTCCACAATTTGGCGCGTTTTACTAAAAGTAAGAATTGTGGAGGTAGAGTATGAAAATGGCTGTCAAAGATCAATGACAGCCATTTTTGTTTTACAAACCTGATTTGCAGTTGTTCCATTAGAATGTTGTTGGTAATAGTACTCCTAGGGCAATTGAAAAAACGTGAAAATCAGTTGTTCAGAACTCGTTCAAGGTTTTCGAATGTAAGCAAATTCAAATCAAAACCCGGTTCAACGAATGTCCGCACATCATTCAAGAGCCCTGTCCAGTTTAAGGTCTTCAATTTTTGCCCGACCTGCTGTTTCCAATTTTCTTTGGTTAAGATTCCGCCTTTCCAATTTGTCTGAGCCAGGGCATTGTTTAAGAGGATCAGATTAGGTTCAGGCCAGGTAGGATCACTCAGATACCATAGCAAATCATAAATATCACGTCCCTTCGTGTAAGAACGGTTTAAGATTGCGTGGAGCTTCCCAGATAACAAGGAAGCCTTATCGTGATGATGTAGTTGAAGAACAATAAAACGCCTAACAACTGTGGTGGCTAATATTGCTCCGCTTGGTGGATTGGTGTCGACTTCGATCTTTACTGCAAGGACCTCACCTGCCATGGGAGATAAACCCATCTCATAAAGCAAGCCCGGAAAACGAATGAAAGCGCTGTTGACTGTTTTCTGGTCATTTATCTTGATTTCAATTTGATACCCTTCTGGCGATAGATCAGCGCGAATTGCTTTCAAGTAAGCACGGAAATCATAATTCTGGCGATTTCCTTCCAATGCAAAATCGAGATCCTCTGAGTAGCGTCCATGCGAAAATAAGAATCGAAGAGCAGTTCCCCCATGGAACGCCAATGGAATCATTGCGCCTGATCTTTGCAGGGATCCTAAAATCCGCGCTTGTAAATACTCACGCATCAGGTTTCTTCCTTCCAATGGTGAAGAGGTCTGTTTTACCAGGGTTGATAAATACTCTTTCATAAATCCTCGAATTCCTCGGATTCACCAGAGATCATTCGGAAAATTTCTCTAGCGGCGTTTTGTATTTTTATGGTTTTGAATTTTTCAGAGTATTTTTTGAGTAGATCTCTGTCAAGCTGATCTGTGTTCTGTAATCGCAATTCTTTCAGATAAGGAATTGAGTCTCCCCCAGGTTGTAGATAGATCAAATCCAGCAGCGCTTTTTCAGGAGAAGCAACCAAAGCCTTTTGGTCACCCAAATCGATCATTTGATATCCAAACAAATACTCGGTTTTAATATGTCGAAATTCATAAATTCCCAACGGGGTTTCCAATCGTTCCGGGCGGCCAGTAGACACACTGGTTGTGACATTCACAACCTCCGGGATTAATCTATAAAATGCTAGTGCGGATTGAAGACTGACATAGGATGCTTTCTGCAGGTGATTTGCGACCAGGAAGGGATGGGGTTGCTTTTTTTGATACGGAGGAGCTATGGAATAGAGTCCCCTACGAATTTGGAAGATTTTTTTTGCTTTCACCCAACGAGATAATTGGATGCGAATCAGCTTTGGATCGACATTCCCGGCAAGGAGCAGGGCGGATTCAAAGATTGGATCCTCTTCAACAAGCTTTAATAATGAATTAAATTCCATTGCATTATGTTAGCATATTTGATAATATAATGCAATATCATGAAGCGACTTTATGGTTGTCAAAATCCCATCTATTTTTATACATGACTTCGCGTTAAATCTGTTGGATTTTATGCCTAATAAAAACCATCCAATTTCATTGTAGAGAGATCCAATGAATAGAAAAAACATCAAAATTCATATAAACAACCGATCCCTGCCAGCTGATGATCGAGGGAATGGCGTAGAGATCTCTGCTGACCTTGAGGAGGGAGAAGGTTCATTTGACGAGATAAGCCTAATTTACCATTCGAAGAATCCCCCCGGAAAAATAATCGAAGGATTAATATCTAGGGTACTCATGATATATAGTTAGCTATCCTTGTGTTATAATAAATAAAGAAATCGTGATTATCATAATCTAGATTTCTTTATGCAGGACGAATCAATCTATAGTGAGGTTCTCATGTTCGTTAATCGAGTCTCGGAACTGGAATTGTTAGAGAAACGTTTTCATTCGGGCGAAGCGGAGTTCTTCGTTCTGTACGGACGCCGGAGGGTTGGCAAGACGGAACTGTTGGCCCGTTTCTGTGAAGGGAAACGGTCGATTTTCTTTGTGTCAGATCTGGGATCGGAAGTATCCCTGCGGACTGCTTTATCTGCTGCAGTCAATACAACATTATTTGGTCCCAACCAGATGAATGCGGTTTACTCCTCGTGGGAAGATTTGTTTCAGGCTCTTGCCGAGGCTGCGCAAAGCGAGCGATTGGTGGTGGTGTTGGACGAATTTCCTTATCTGGTGACGGCGTACCCGCCTCTTGCAACCATCCTCCAACGCCTGTGGGACCAGACCTTGAAGAACAGCCAGATCATGCTCATTCTTTGTGGATCCTATATTGGCATGATGGAGGAGACTGTTTTAGGGTATCAGGCACCGTTGTACGGTAGAAGAACGGCGCAGTATCTTCTCGAACCATTGCAGTTTAAAGATGCGAAGTTATTCTATCCGACTTTTAATCGAGAAGATCAAGTACGTGCCTTTGCGGTTTACGGAGGTACACCAGCCTATCTGCACACAATTCAACCCAAAAAGACTTTGAATGGAAATATTCTGGATGGAATCCTCAGCCGGGGTTCGTTTTTATTTGATGAAGTACGCTTTATGCTTCAGCAGGAGCTTCGTGAATCGCGAAATTATTTCGCGATTCTTCAAGCCATCGCGGCGGGTAAAACCCGCCTGAACGAGATCAAACAAGCCACCGGGATCGAAGGGGCAACCGCTTACCTGGATACCTTGCAGCAGCTGCGCCTGGTTGAACGACTGGTCCCCGTGACTGAAACTCAGCCTCACAAGAGTCGCCGGGGGATTTATCGCCTGAAAGATCATTATCTGCGCTTCTGGTTTCGGTATATCCATCCGAACCGCTCACAGCTTGAACGCAGCGGGGCGAAAATTATCCTGGAGAAACAGGTGATACCGGATATCGACCATTTTTCCAGCCTGGTCTTTGAGGAAGTATGCCAGCAGTTTTTCTGGCAATCAGGGTTATCCGGGAAAATCCGTTTTGATCCTGAGAATATTGGCAACTGGTGGAATGCTAACGAGGAGATTGATATCGTCGTCATGGGAGAGAAAGATGCGATCCTTGTGGAATGTAAATGGACCAGCAGACCAGTAGGGATGGATATTCTGGCAGAATTAGAGAGGAAGGAACAGGTAGTTCTGCCTGAGCTGGGTGAGCGCCGCGTTCATTATGCTCTATGCTCCCGATCTGGTTTCTCCGCTCAATTGATCGATGATGCAAAACGACGTAAGGATGTGACCTTGTTCGACTTATCGGAAATCATAGGCTGACACGCTCTCCAACGTTGTTCGGGAGGAGAATCAGCAAACGATTGAGATCTACGGACCAGTCCCTCCTGATCGCGGTAGAGAGCTCGAAATAGAAATCGTCTCGTCTAGTAGATGAGATCCAATTTCATTGTAGAAAGATCCAGGGAATAGTAGGTGCCTTCAATATCCATGTACACCACTGACCCCTGCCAACTCATGATCGAAGGGATGGAATAGAAATCGCCGCTGACCTTCTTGAGCGGGATGACTTGTTTACCAAGGGAAGTCCCATCCGCCGGGTTGAGGGTTTCGACCACAACCCGGTTGGGTTCGCCGCTGAAGGTGAGCAGGACCAACCCGGTATCGGTCAAGTGCCAGGTCCAGCCCCAATCGGTGTCATCGATAAGCCCTGCTATTTCGTCCGGGGGATCGATCGAGTCTGCATTTTTCATATTTCGCTGTCAGGTGATCATGCCAGAATCCGCGTTCACCCCCCACAGTTCAAATTGCGCCGTACCGCGGGTCTTTTTGGCGGGCACGATCAAATTGTCACCGCTGATCGCCAATGGCATCAGCATGTAATCCGGATCACTCACCAGGATCTTTTCATTTCCCGTAGATTTCTCGATCCTGACCAGCGCTCCGCCGTTGCCAAAATACAGGTAATGATCACTCAACAGGGAGCTGAATCCCGCATAGAGGAAATTAAACGTCACTTGATCAAACGTATTCCACACTCGCTGTTGGCTTGAAAGATCAAAACGCTACACACACCCCTCGGAAAAGACGAAGTAAAGGGAATTTCCAGGCTCGTCCAGGACGATGCCGGTGTCGGAACTCATCCCGGAATCTGAGTAATTCATGCTGCAGGTAGGGGAGATAATCCAGGACCATTAACGAATCCCCGGATAATCGAAGCATTGTATCGTAAACTGCTTGTTCAAGATTCCACACCTGGCTGCCGCTCAAGGCATCGTAAGCAGTGATCTTCTGGTCCAGGGCCATGGTGGTCACGCGACCAGAGGTCACAAGCATGGGTACTTCACCGTACCGGAGAGCTTCACTCATTTCGGTATACCATGCAAGGGTTCCGTCTCCGGCGGAATCCGACATCATTGATGCAGGAACATGGCCAACCCTCTCTCTTTTCCAGATCTATGGACTTTTGATACAGTAACTTTAAGAACTCTTCAATATTGGATTCCAAGATCATTAATATGAAAGTACAGACGCCTGGCACTTAACCAAGTGTGTAACATCACCATACCGGGATGTAATCAACTCGAATTTTTTAACTGGATTCAGACGATTTTGATAGCCCCACTTAGAATAGACTTTTTCTATAACAATATCATACTAAAATTGAATGTATAATAATGGTACTTGTTTATAACGTAAGTTGTAATA